>CAYWNY010000098.1:0-13943 GCA_964459765.1 uncultured Hyphomicrobiales bacterium
ACGGCATTGCGCAGGTTGAAACCCTTATGAGCGCTGCCGTTGCCGATGCTCATCGTCGAGCCGTGCGGGAATATCCAGGAGTAGAAGTCGGGCGACATGCGGCCGTCGTAGTAGACGTCGCAGCGAAAGGGGTCATAAGACGATTTGGCCGCAACGGCGTCGACTTCTTCCGGAGCCTTAACGATCTCATGATAGGCGAAGACAAACTTGGTCTTTCGCGCGTTGCGAATGGCAAGGCGGCCGACTGCGGAGTTGGCCCCGTCGGCACCGACGACCACGCGAGCTCTCACTGTGAGATCGCCGCCGCTCCTCGATTTATAGCGCACCACGCTGATGCCGTCGCTGCCGCGCTCCAGGGAGCAGAAATTCCCGGTTCGCCGCTCCGCGCCGTTGCGCGCCGCGCGCTCGCGCAAGAATTCGTCGAAGGTCTCGCGATTGACCATGCCGACAAACCCCCCGCCGATCGGCATGTCGACCATGACACCTGAAGGCGAAATCATCCGCGCCGATGTAATCTTGGCACATAGCAGATCGTCCGGAATGTCGAAATCCCGCATCAACCGCGGCGGGATCGCGCCGCCACACGGTTTGATGCGACCGGCGCGGTCGAGCAGAACAACGGACCGTCCACGCCTCGCGAGATCGTCAGCAATTGTTGCGCCGGCGGGGCCGCCACCAACGACTAAAACATCGTACGTCTCATGCAGACTCACGAGCCAACTCCGCGAGCATCGGGGCAAGTTCTGGCGCGGCGTTGTCCGAGCGCAATCCAGTCCAACGGCCCAAAATGTCAGCTTAAAATGACATATATATTTGTCAAGTTTAAATGACGAATAGGGAGGTTGGCTGGCTCTAAGCTCCGCCGCGACGCACTGCGCTTGCGCACAGCTCGGTCTCGCGCATGTCGGCGCCGCGCAAGGGTGTCGCTGGGTTCACAAACCGTCGATACGCTTAGTTCGCGTCGCCGCGATTTTTGAGGCGACCGTAAACAAGGACGCTGAAATTACCCAGAAGCTGGGCGCGTTCCGGGCCCGTCGCGTTGTTCGCCGCTACAATCGGACAATATGCGGCGGTCAGAGCATTGACGATGTCGTCGTCGGAGGCGCCATTGGTTTTGAGGTTCGGAACGATCGCATCGATCCGCGGCAACATGTTAACGAGATCGATGCCCTTTAGCTGATCCCGACTGGCATCAATAATCCCTGAAAGCTGCGGATTGGGTATAGAAGGACAGCGATTTGGCAAGTCCCCCGCCAACAGCGTGCGCGTTTTGGAACGAAGTTCGGCCACGTCTCCTGCCTGCGCATTCGCGGGAGCTTTATTGTCCCATGCGGTGCGCACATAATTGACGGCGGCGGCGACATCGCCGTCGGACATGCTGCGGCCGACCGCCGGCATGGGTCCAAGGCCGTGCGATGCTTCAAGGCCCCCGAGCACGACGCGGATCACGTTTTCAGGCCCCGCTGCCGTCACGGCAGGATTGCCGGCGAGAGCGGGAATCATTCCAGGGATCCCCTGACCGTTTGGCTGATGGCAAAAGGCGCACGAACTCAGATAAGCCTCACCGCCGGTGCGTGTTGGCGCTGCCG
This sequence comes from uncultured Hyphomicrobiales bacterium, assembly GCA_964459765.1. Lineage (GTDB taxonomy): Bacteria > Pseudomonadota > Alphaproteobacteria > Rhizobiales > Xanthobacteraceae > BOG-931. The sequence goes on from CAYWNY010000098.1 coordinate 1,590, forward strand.
CTTGCCCCGACGTAACGCCTTTGTCATTGGCCGTGGCCGTTTTGAGGTACGCCGCCATGGCTTTCAGGTCGTCATCCGACAGATGGCTTAGACTGTCGTCGATCGTTTCACGCATCGGCCCAAGCGCGACGCCCTTGTTCGGATCCGCTCCCGTCTTGAGAAAATTGGCAATCTGTTCGCCGCTCCAAGCGGAGATGCTATCTTGCCCCGCGGCGGTGAGGTTAGGGGCGTACCAACCTTCGATTTCTCCGCCTTCAAGCTTGCCGCTCCAGTTGGAGGCGCCGAACACTTGGTGGCGGTTATGGCATTCCCCGCAATGGCCAAGTCCTTCCACCAAATAGGCACCACGGTTGATCTGGTCAGTATGGCGTAGGTCGGGCGCGAATGTGCCCGGCTTGAAAAACGCGATACGCCAGGCCAACAAGCTCTCGCGGATGTCGAAGGGGAAAGCCAGTTTCAGCGGCTGTCGCGGCGCATGAATGGCAGGGAGGGAAAAAAGGTAGGCTTTGATTGCCATCACGTCGTCCCGCGTAACCTTGGTAAACCAGGGAAACGGGAACACCGGATAAAGATATTCGTTGTGCCGGCCGATCCCGTTGTGCATTGCACGGTAGAAATCGTCGTCGCTCCAATCTCCGATTCCGGTTGTCTTGTCGGGAGTAATGTTGGGTGTGGAGATTTCACCAAACGGCGTCGGCATGTAGAGGCCGCCGGCAAATGGCTTACCGCCCGGCGCGGTGTGGCAAGCGACACAGTCGCCGGCGGTCGCAAGGTACTCGCCTTGCTTCGCTCTCCGGTCGTTATTGTCCGCCCAAGCTCGCTCCGCCGCATAAGTCGCGCCAAGGCCGATCGTCAGCGCCACTAAAAGAACATTGCGAGAAATGCGCCCAAATAAATTGCTCATGACGTCGTATCCGGAGGTAACGGGAACTCACGCCCCGGCATAACGCCGCGGGGGTGTCAAGGTTCCATTACGGCGTCAAGGTTTCTTCACGGTGGCGGCCGCAAGAACGTGCCCGCGCGTCCACCGTGCGGTCAGCTTGACCGCGTTACGATGCGTCGAATGCGGTGCAGGCCGTACGCAGTCAAGGCCGCGACCAGGGGGATACTGAGCGCGACCGCGATGTCGGGATTCAATTCGAGCCCGCCCGCCTTGACCCCCTTTGCGGCATATCCGACGAGGCCGACGACATAATATGTAACGGCCGCCACAGAGAGACCTTCGACGGTTTGCTGCAGCCGCAATTGCAGCTTAGCCCGACGATTCATCGATTCGAGGACCTTCTGGTTCTGACTCTCGCGTGTAATGTCGACGCGCGTTGACAGAAGCTGGACAGCGCGCGCGAGCCGCTCCGTCAGCGATTCCTGCCGCGAAGCGACCGCGCGCAACGTGTTCATAGCGGGCGCCAACCGACGCTCGGTGAATTCCTGGAACAGCTGCATCCCTTCGATGCGATGCTCGCGCAGATCCGCAATACGGCGCTGCACCAGCTCGTAATAAGCGCTCGCCGCGCTGAAACGATAATAGTTGGCGGCTTTGCGGCTATCGATCTCCGCGCCGAGCCGCGTGAGCCGATCGAGCAATACCGGTTCATCGTCCGGATTCGCGTCTACCAGCGCGGCGGTGATCTTGGCCAGTTCCTGCTCGCCGCGCGTCAATAACGGGGCCAGCTCCCGCGCCACCGGCAATGCAAGCGACGCCATCATGCGGTAGGTATCGATTTCGAGCAGACGCTGAACCATGCGGCCACTTTGCCGCGCCGACATGCTGCGATCGAGCACTAGAAAGCGGCTGAATCCGTCCTCGTGGATGCGGAAGTCCGTCAGCGCCGTCGCCACCCCCGCGCCGAGCGCGGCGCCGACCAGAATATTGCCGCCGAAATATTTTTTCGAAACCGTCTCGTAATCAAGGCGCAAATCGCTCTCCTTGATCAGCGCCAGATGAGCGGCAACCAAAGTTTCACCCGGCAGGGCGGCGATCCATTCATCAGGCACGGCATAGATTGCGGGTTGCGCGAAAGGCTCGCTGCCTTCGCCGTTTACAATGAACTGATAGCGGGCGAATTCGGTGTGACGTTCCCACTTCAGCCGGAATGGTCCAAAATCGGCGCTGTAATGGACCGCGCCTGCCGGCGGCGGCACGCAGCCATAGCGACGGGCAAGGTCACCGACCATGCCCCACGCCTGATCACGCTGCGCTGCGCTGCAAAGCAGCGCGAGATAGGAGAGCCGCGTCGGCACAACGAGAGCTTCCGGCGGCCGGGAATGGACCTCGTCGTTAAGCTCAATACGTCGCGGGTTGTTTTGTGGAATTGGCATGGAGTTCTCAAGCTTCCGGCAGAACCTGAGATGACAACGCCCACGCGGCGATGATCCGTGCAATTTCCAGTGGTTGCTCTTCGTGCGCCAGATGCCCGAGGCCGCGCAGATATTCTAAAGAGGCCGACGGCAGGAGTTCGCGCACACGAAACGCCTCGTCCGAGGAAATAGCGCGGTCGTCGCCGCCGACTACGAGCAGCAAGGACGCTTTAAGCTTCGACAAATCGTGCACCAGCGGATCGAGGTCCCAATTTGCCATCATCGCAAGCGCCGCCGCGACATGGGACGGGCTGGAGACGAGACGGCGGTAAAGTTCGATGCCGGCTTCGTCGATGGTCGAGCCGGTGTTGCCGACAAGGCGCTCAACCGCCGATCGATCGGAGGCCCGCCATGCGAAGAAATGCGGCACCACAGGATTGAGCACGAGAAGCTTCGCCAGCGGCGAGAAGAATTGAGTCACAATGCCGCGAAGCGGCATCAAGGCGCCGTTGAGGCTGACGAGCGCGCGCGGCGAGACGATACCGTCCAGTGTCATGCGGATCATGATCGCGGCGCCCGCGGAATGACCGACCACCATGACCGGATCGAGTTCAAGGGCGCGCAGCAGTTCGCCGACCTCACGGGCCATGCCGCGTAGCGTAAGTCCATCGCGTGGCGGCGTTTCGGTGAAAGCGTGACCCGGCAGGTCCGGCGCGACAACAGTAAATGTCTCCGCCAAAAACGGCGCTAGCGCGCGCCAGGAGTGCGTGGATGCGCCGGTACCATGGAGTAGAAGGAGAGCTGGGCCGGTTCCCATCTGCTGCACGTGCCAGCGCAGTTTCGCCGTGTGCACGAACCGGCTTGCTTTCCGATTGGGCCAATCGCGGCCGTCCCGATCCCATGAAAGCTTGCCGTAAGACATAGTATCCGACCGCCTTGCGTGAGCCGACGCGGTCCGATCCATCGCCACGATGGAGCGGCCGCGGGCAACGGAGCGTGGCTGTCGCGGTCGGCGTGCTTGATCGCTCGGGGTCGCATCACGCTTTTCGTGCCGCCCGCCCTTCACCCGCCCAGCGCCTTTTTCCTGCGTTCAATCAAACGCCAAATCATCGGCGTGAAGATGAGCTGCATAGCGAGATCCATCTTGCCGCCGGGACAAACGATGGTATTCGGCCGCGACATAAACGAGTCATGCAGCATGGAGAGCAGATAGGGAAAATCAATGCCGCGGGGATCGGCAAAGCGAATTACCAGCATACTTTCGGCAAGCGTCGGGATGTGGCGCGCAACAAAGGGGTTTGACGTGTCCACCATCGGAACGCGCTGAAAATTGATGTGAGTGCGGGAAAATTGCGGACAGATGTAGTGCACGTAGTCGTGCATCCGCCGCAGAATCGTGTCGGTTACGGCATCAGTGCTATAGCCGCGATCACCTTTGTCGCGGTGCAGTTTCTGAATCCATTCGAGGTTGATCACCGGCACGACGCCGATCCGCAGATCGACGTGGGCGGCAACATCGGCGTTGGCGGCTGTCGCGGCGCCGTGCAGCCCTTCGTAGAAAAGGACGTCGGTGTCGGACGGCAAATCTTCCCACGGTGTGAACGTACCTGGGGGCAGTCCGTACGGCGCCGCCTCCTCTTCATCGTGCAGATATTTGCGAACGCGGCCGCTTCCGCTGCTGCCGTAATCGCGGAACAGTGCGGCAAGCTCAGTGAGCAAGTTCGCCTCCGGACCGAAATGGCTGAAATTGTGGTTGCCGTTTCGCACGCTCTGCGCCATCTGCTCTTTCATCTCGTGCCGGTCGTAGCGGTGAAAGCTGTCGCCCTCCACGAATGCCGCCTTAACGCTCTCGCGCCGAAAAATTTGCTGGAATGTGCGCATGATCGAGGTCGTGCCGGCGCCCGAGGATCCGGTTATCGCGATGACTGGATGCTTGACGGACACTTAACTTACCGATTGTCAGGCGGAGGCGCGAAACAACCCGCGACTACCGAACAGCGGCGCGTCGTAGTCTTCGCCCGCCTGTTCGCGATGATAGGCCTCGAGAATCTCAACTTCCTCACGCGCACCGAATATGAAAGGGACCCTTTGATGCAGACTGTTCGGTACGACATCAAGGATCCTTTCGCGACCAGTACTCGCGCTTCCACCCGCTTGCTCGATAATAAAGGAAATTGGATTTGCTTCGTAAAGTAGCCGGAGCCGGCCCGGCTTTTGCGGCTCCTTGGCGTCGCGCGGATAGAGGAAAACGCCACCGCGCATGAGAATGCGGTGCGCCTCCGCCACCAGCGAGGCAACCCAGCGCATGTTGAAATCCTTTCGGCGCGGGCCGGTTTTGCCGGCCAAACACTCTCCGACATAACGCTTGACCGCCGGCTCCCAGAACCGGCTGTTCGATGCGTTGATGGCGAACTCGTCCGCGGCGGCGGGTATGCGCAAGGCGGCGTGAGTGAGAATGAATTCGCCGATCCCCGGATCAAGGGTAAAGGCGTGAACACCGGTCCCGACCGTGATGACGAGCATCGTGGCCGGACCGTAAATCGCATAGCCGGCGCAGACCTGTTGTGTGCCGGGCTGGAGGAAATCCGTTGTCTCGGCGTCCTTGCCCGGCTTCGGCGCCCGCAATACGGAAAAAATACTTCCTACCGCGACGTTGACGTCGATGTTCGACGAACCGTCGAGCGGATCGAAATTGAGAAGATATTGGCCTTTCTCGTATGCAGCGGGAATCGCGAACGGAGCCTCCAACTCTTCTGACACCATTCCGGCAAGGTGACCACCCCACTCCGTACTGCGAAGAAATATTTCATTGGCTGCCACGTCGAGCCCGTGCTGCACCTCGCCGTTGGGGTTCAACGGACCGGCAGCGCCGATTGAGCCGCCAAGAGCGCCGTGTGCGACCCGGCTGCCGATCAGTTTACAGGCTATTGTTATGTCGTTGATCAGCGCGCTGAAACCGCCGGTCGCCGCTGGATGTCGGCGACGCTCTTCGATCAGGAATTGATTGAGGGTCGTCCGGTCGGCCTGCATCGCGCTTCCCCTCAAGCTCCCGATCTTGATTACGAGCTGATTTCACTCAGTTTCAAGGATGGGCTTCCCGACGATCGTAGTGTTTGGAGCCTCGACAATTCAAGATAAGGCGCTCCGATTTTCTCCGCACTCATTGCATCGAGCGGGCTGTCCGGATCGCCCAACGAAGAAAGTATCAAGTCGGCGCCCTGAGACCTGTGCGCATCTGTCCAGCGGCTCGGCGTGAAAACCGTATAGAGCCCAACCGATTTCGCAGCCAGCAAGCCGTTGGTCGAGTCCTCGAAGGCCACGACCGCGCTTGCGGAAACATGCAGCATGGAAAGGAGCAGTTCGTAGATATCCGGCGCGGGCTTTTTGCGCGCAACCATGTCCCCGCACGCGATGGCGATTACGGCCTTTCTCATTTCAGGCCCCAGCGCCGAAGTGACCAGCGTGTCGACATTGGCCGACGCCGAGCTTGCCACAAGGCCGAGGCGAACGCCGTTACACCGCGCTTCATCGATCAATCGCATGACACCCGGACGCGGCTGGACCCTATTGCTGGCGATCAATTCACCGTAAAGGCGGGTCTTTTCCCTGTGGATCGCTGGAATAACCCGCCGAAGTCTCAGTTTCTCGGCAGGCGGTAGATTGAGTAAGTCGATGTAGCGCGCCATCCGCGCTTGACCGCCGGAGACCGTCAAAAGCTGGGCGTAGCTATCTGCATCCCACTCCCAGCCAAAGCCGAAATCCAGGAATGTCTGGTTGTAGGCCTGCCGGTGCAGTTCCTCCGTATCTACAAGCGTACCGTCAACGTCAAAGGTCAGTGCTTGGAGTTTCATCACGCAGCCTCCCTGCCGCGCACTTTTAACGAACGCGAATATGCCTTGGCCAGCGAATGTACATCACAGCGGGTGGCAAGCCCGTCGAGACGCAAATCGGCCGCCGACAGATCGTCACCTGCCGTCCAGATCGTCGGCGCCACAACGGTGAAAATTCCCGCCGCCTTTGCCGCCTTGACGCCGATTTCGGAATCTTCGAACGCAATCACCTCCCGCGGCGCCAAACGAAGCTTTCCGAGAACGTGGATATAGATATCCGGCGCCGGCTTTTTCGGAAGGCGGGTCTCGCCTGTAGCAGTAACGGCAAACCATTTGAGCGCTTGCCGCCCCAGCGAATGCGTGAAGAGCGCCTCCACATTGGCGTACGACGTCGTCGTAGCCAGCGCCAGCTTCAGGTCAGCATGGCGCGCTTCTTCCAGTAACGCGCTGACGCCTTCACGCAGCGCGACGCGTCCCTCAGCGACGAAGCGCGCATAAAAACGAGTCTTGTCGCTGTGAATAGCCGCGACACGCGCCAGCAACTTCATCTTCTCCGCAGCCGAGATTTCCAACGCATCGATAAAGTGAGCGAGCCGCTCTCGTCCGCCTGCCACTTTAAGCAGTTCGCAATAGACACGGTGGCCCCAAAACCACGGCAATCTTTGCAAAGCGAACGCCGCATTGAAGGCTTGCCGATGCACCTCCTCCGTATCCGCCAGCGTTCCATCGACGTCAAAAATCAGCCCCCGCAGGCTCATGGGTTGCCCTCAGCGACGCCGAACACCCGGCTCGCGCGAATATCCTCCGGTTCGATTGTCGACAGCGCGGCCCGCGTCAGTGGCTCTCCGCGGCGCTCGAACAGACGGTTAGCCTGACGCAACCGCGCGCGATCAAGGGCGTTGCGGATCGAGCGCGCGTTGGAGAACCGTGGCTGGGTAAGACGCAACGCGATGTATTTGCGCAATGCTACGGCCGCATCCTCGCTGAGCGAATATTGCATGCGCTGGAGCATCAGGTTGGCGATAGCGAGCAATTCATCCGGGGAGTAGTCAGGAAAATCGATATGGTGGGCAACGCGCGACGCCAATCCCGGATTGGACGAAAAAAAACGATCCATTCGGTCCTTGTATCCGGCAAAGATCACCACCAGATCGTCGCGCTGATTTTCCATGATTTGCAGCAGGATCTCGATCGCCTCCTGGCCGTAGTCGCGCTCGTTGTCGGGGCGGTAGAGATAATAGGCCTCGTCGATGAAAAGAACGCCGCCCATCGCACGCTTGAGGACCTCTTTGGTCTTCGGCGCCGTGTGTCCGATATATTGGCCAACGAGATCGTCGCGCGTCACCGCGACGAGTTGCCCTTTGCGCACGTAACCCAGTCCGTGGAGGATCGACGCCATCCGCATCGCGACCGTCGTTTTTCCGGTCCCGGGATTGCCGGTGAAGCTCATGTGCAGGGGCGGGGCTTCGGCGTGGAGACCGATGGAGCGGCGCAGTTTCTCTACCAGCAATAGCGCCGCGATCTCACGGACGCGTCTTTTTACCGGTGCGAGACCGATAAGCTCACGATCGAGCGCATCGAGCGCCTGCTGAACGTTTGACTCACGGTAGACGGCGTCAATGTCGAGCGTGAGGTCTTGCGGAGCCAGCATGGTATCCATCCCGCCACCGATCACGCGTAGCGCTCACCTTCCGGATCGCGCGTTGCGTAAGAGCGTGTGGTGTAGCGAATGCTGCGGCCTTGCGTTTCTTGACGCTCGAGCACGAAACCCGGCTCGTGCTTCGGCCGGTTGATGATGAACGACAAGCGAAGCGCTTCCCAGCCCGAGGTCGAGTCGAAGGCGTTCAATTTGATATAATGGTTAGGATACGCTTTGCGGCACGCCTCTACCTCGCTCATGATGCCGGCCGCGTCCTTGAGATCGAACATCGGCATCCCCCACATTTCCCAGAACGTATTGCGAGGATGCGGATCGTCTGTGAATTCCACCGAGATCGCCCACCCGTTACCCAGGCAATATTCCAGTTGGGCGCGGATCTGCGCATCGGTGAGGTCGGGCAGGAATGAAAAGGCGCCTTGGGTGATGCGCATGGTCCGCTCCTTACGCCGCGGTCGCAGTTGGCACGAAGTCGGGCGTGTCGGTCGAAGCATAGTCGAAGGTTACGTCGCCCCAGGTATCGAGCGCGGCTTTGAGCGGCTGGCAATGACGCGCAGCGTCCGCCAGTATTTGTGGACCCTCGCGCCAAATGTCGCGTCCCTCGTTGCGCGCCAGCACCATGGCTTCGAGCGCGACACGGTTGGCGATGGCGCCGGCCTGGATGCCCATCGGGTGGCCGATTGTGCCACCGCCGAATTGCAGCACGACGTCGTCGCCGAGATAGGTAAGCAGCTGGTGCATCTGCCCGGCGTGAATGCCGCCGGACGCGACCGGCATCACTTTGCGCAGGCCGGCCCAGTGCTGTTCGAAGAAAATGCCGCGTTGCAGATCGACCGGATTATGATCCTCGCGCAACACATTGTAGAAGCCTTGCACCGAATTCGGATCGCCTTCGAGCTTGCCGACCACCGTGCCGGCGTGAATGTGGTCGACGCCGGCAAGCCGCATCCACTTCGAGATGACGCGGAAAGAGATGCCGTGCGTCTTCTGCCGTGTGTAGGTCGAGTGGCCGGCGCGGTGCAGGTGCAGGATCATGTCGTTCCTGCGCGCCCACTTCGCAATCGACTGGATCGCCGTATAGCCGATCACCAGATCGATCATCACAATCACGCTGCCGAGATCTTTGGCGAATTCCGCGCGCTCATACATATCTTCCATCGTGCCGGCTGTGACGTTGAGATAAGTCCCCTTGATCTCGCCGGTCGCCGCCTGGGCGCGATTGACGGCCTCCATGCAATAGAGAAAGCGGTCGCGCCAGTGCATAAACGGCTGGCTGTTGATGTTCTCGTCGTCTTTCGTGAAGTCGAGACCGCCCTTGAGAGCCTCGTACACGACGCGGCCGTAGTTTTTTCCAGACAGTCCGAGCTTCGGCTTGACGGTCGCGCCGAGCAAAGGTCGACCGAACTTATCGAGCCGCTCGCGTTCGACCACGATGCCGGTCGCCGGTCCCGGAAAGGTTTTTGCGTAGGCGACCGGAATGCGCATGTCCTCGAGGCGCAGCGCCTTCAGCGGCTTGAAGCCGAACACGTTGCCGATGATCGAGGCCGTCAAATTGGCGATGGAGCCGGGCTCGAAAAGATCGAGCTCGTAGGCGATGAAGGCAAAATACTGGCCGGGCGTACCGGGCACCGGGTCGACCCGATAAGCCTTCGCCCGATAGCGGTCGCACGCCGTCAGGCGATCGGTCCACACGACGGTCCAGGTCGCCGTCGATGATTCCCCGGCCACGGCGGCGGCGGCCTCTTCCGGATCCACCCCATCCTGGGGCGTAATACGAAACAGGGCCAGGACATCGGTGTCCTTCGGCTCATAGTCGGGTTGCCAATAGCCCATCTGGACATATTTCAGAACGCCGGCCCGATAACGTTCCGCTGGATTCGCGAGATCCCTTGGCGCGACAACGTCGTCCATCGCCGAACTCCCTGGTTGCTCCCTTAGTCCGCGATAGCGCACATCATTGCATAAGTGATACTTAAATGATTTTATGCGATCGATAAGGGAATCGAAACATGACCGGCCTGCGCAACGCGACGCTCCGGCAACTTCGCATCTTTGAAGCCGCCGCGAGGCATTTGCATTTCGGCCGCGCGGCGGCAGAACTCAATCTGTCGCAACCGGCCGTTTCCATTCAGCTCAAGCAACTCGAAGCCGATATCGGACTGCCCCTGTTCGAGAAAATGGGGCGACGCACGCACCTGACCGCAGCGGGCGAGGAGCTTGCCGTCCGCGCCCGCGCATTACTTGTCCGGCTGCGCGAAGCCGACGAGGCGATCGAAGCACTAAAGGGTGCCGGCGTTGGCGAGCTCCACATCGCCTCGACAACCACCGCGGAATATTTTGTGCCTCGCCTGCTTGCCGAATTTCGCCGCAGCCACCCGCGACTGAAAGTGAGGCTGACGGTTAAGAACCGTGAACACGTCGTTCGCGATCTCAACGAAAATACCGTCGATCTGGTGGTTATGGGGCAGGCTCCACGTGGGCTTGAAACGACGGCAGTATCTTTCGCACGCAATCCGCTTGGGATCATTTCCGCGCCCGATCATCCGCTGGCAAACAAACGCCGCATCAAGCTATCGCAGCTTGTCGGCGATAGCTTCCTGATCCGCGAACACGGCTCCGGCACGCGAACCGCGATGGAAAGGGTATTCACGGCGCAGAACTTCCGGCCTACCGAAACGGTCGAGATCGGCTCCAATGAAACCATCAAGCAAGCGGTCATGGCGGGAATGGGTGTGAGTTTTCTGTCGCTGCATACCATCGGCCTCGAGCGTGCGACCGGCAGGCTTGCGGTTCTGCCTGTCACCGGCATGCCGTTTATGCGCGATTGGTACGTCATCCACCGCGAGCGCAAGCGCTTGTCGCCGACCGCGGTGGCTTTTAAGAACTACCTGATCGCCGAAGGCGCGGGTCTGATTGAACGCGCCATACGCTGAGACGCGGCGGTGAGGAAGTCGTCGTAGGAGCGCGTTACCTCCGCCGGTCGTTCGAAATGCGGAAGCGCCCCGGTCGGGAAGACCTGAATGGTCCAGTTTGGCTTCGATGCGAACAATGCCGCTTTCGAATAGTCGGTGAAATCGCCGCGGACACCGTGAACCATCCATACCGGCAATTCGAGCGAGCGGTAGATGGACTGGATGTTCTTACTGAACAGGAAGCCAGAGACGAACGCAAACGGCGCGTACTGGGCGTCCGGCTGATGCGTGGTGAGGTAGTCGTACTCCAACATTCCCTCGTCGATCTCTTTTGAGCCCCAGGTCTTGTTGAGGAAGTACCGGATGCTGGCCTTGGTGGTCAGTAGATCGAAAAATGAACGGCCGCCGAGCGACAGAATTTTGCGGAATTTGGGCATAGCCCGCGTGCTTCCAGGAGGTGCCTGCTCCGGCGTCGTGCGATTGAAACCCGTGGGACTGATCAACGCGATGCTGCGGAACGCAGCGGGATTTTCCGACGCCGCGCGGGCCAAAAACTCCGCCCCGAGTGAAAGCGCAAGGGCGTCAAGCGGCCCGTTGCCGTGGATACGCTGAATTTCAGCGACCATGGCGTCGACGGCGTCAGTCATCATTCGCGGCGTGTAATCACGATCGCCGCGCTCGGAAAAGCCGAACCCCGGAAGATCGAGCGCATAGACTTTTCGGCTGCGCCGATAATAATCGTAGAGCGGACGCACTTCATAGGCAGAGGCCGCCGCGTTGACACTGTGGATCAGAAGGAGCGGTTCGGCGGTTTGCTCCTGACCCACCGTGTAATAGCTCAAACGACCGGCTTTGCTTTGGATCTCGCAACGTTGTCCAACCACCGCCGGTGGCAAATACACTCGATGTGGGAAGATCAAAGGAACGTCCCCATTTTTATGGCCAGCAGCGGTCTAAGGTGCCCGGTCAGCTCCAATGACGCGCGCGGCTGTCAACGTAGTCTTGGTCGAAACTCTGTTCTTAAGCAACTCTGTGGCAGTCGATACAATTGCCCGCGAACTTCGCGAGGACCGTACCTCGTCGGCACCCTCGGCTTGAGCGTCACGTCGCAAGGAACATCCATCGTTCGGCAGCATCGATCGCCGACGGCCACAGGTGATCTGCGGGATTTCCGCGATGCAGCGCCTTTGCGACTTCGCAGATTGCCAAGAATGCGTTGGCTCGTGCCTCCTCGACTTCAAAAGGCTGTTCAAGGCCTTCCCGCATTAGCCCGACGAGTCCGTTCAGTATCGGCAAGGCTGCTTGCGATGGCTCGCGTTCAGCTGCCTTCAATGCTTCGACTATTTTTGCGGCCTTCTCGAACTCGCTCATGAAAGTCAATTTACCAATGAGGTGGCAACGTAGCACCAATACGAACTAACCGGAGCCTGGGCAACTTGCCCGCAATGACCGACGTATCTGTCTGGCCGACCATAAAGGACGGAATGCGGGCAGGGCTTGCTTGAGGAACACCAGAGCCGAGCGTTTTCGCGATCTTCGGGTTAATAGTCCACTCGATTAGGGTCATCCGTCGGATTAGTATCGGCCGGTTTTCTGCCGCGAGTCTTAGAGCCGATCCGGGAAGTTCTTGAATCTGATGAATCGGATGTGATTCATT
>CAYWNY010000099.1:0-13934 GCA_964459765.1 uncultured Hyphomicrobiales bacterium
GCATCGGCCCAAAGCTGACATGCGAGAAGGACGCAGCGATATGTCCCTTGTTGGGGTGAAAAGCGGACTCGAAACCGATTGCCGCATTCGGTCGCTGTTGACCCGTAACTGACTCCCAGCGCATTGCCCCCAGCCGCGTGTCCACGTGTGCCGAAAGCTCAGGCCACGCGGATCACGGTCGGCGAGCCCCTTTCAGGCATGGATTGGTCGGCGCGCTTGACACGGTTGCGCCCCTCGGATTTGGCACAATAGAGCGCGGTATCGGCGTCTTCGAGCAGCGCAGTCAGTGTCTGCTCGGAACGCTGACTCACTGACAGGCCGCAGCTCACCGTCGCATCGACCTGACGGTTTACGGCGATCCGGCAACTTGCCGCGAATGAGGCGCGCATCCGCTCGGCGCGGACATAGGCAGATTCGATGCTCGATCCGGGCAACACCACGGCGAATTCCTCGCCGCCCATGCGGCCGAACGCATCGTTCGGCCGCAGCGCCGCTGTAACGATCTCGCAGAACTTTCGGATGACGGCGTCACCGACCGCATGGCCGTGTCCATCGTTGACAGCCTTGAACCGATCGAGGTCGAACATCATCACCGAAACCGGCGCGCTGTCGAGCCGGCAGCGCTCCAAAACTCGCCCGGCGCTCTCCAAGAAAGAGGCGCGGTTGGCAATGCCCGTAAGCGCGTCGGTGCGCCCGGCCGTGATGCTGACCGCCTCATTGCGCTCTTTGACCAACGCGAGAACGAACACGGAGGTGCCGAGCGCAAAGATGATGCTTTCAAAATAAATAAAGCCGAACAGGCTTGTGATCGATGGCACAATATCTTGGCTGGTTGAGCCGATTAAGGTGCTGTATGTTCCGATCAACAAAGCCGCAGCCTGCAACCCCGACAAGCCGATCAGCGGCCAACGCGCGGCCAGCGGCTCCTCGTCGGGCCATAAGGTTGTCGCGGTCGCGACAGAATATAAAGCCCCCGCGAAGAGGGACAGCGACCCGGCGACGCTCTGTAGGTCGGGAACAACACCCGCGAGACCCACAACCACCGCTCCAAGTACCACAAAGGCGAGCGGCGCAGGCTTCGAGTCGATGATCCGCGCGGCTTTCCATATCATGCCGGATTGGAGTGGCAGTAGTATGCCACCGATAGCCAACCAGGCTTGCTGATGCAAAGTGAACCCCAGCATCAGTGAAAGAATGCCCGCAGCTGCGATGATGTCGGCGAATCCCCAAAACGCTAAGGCGGAGACCGTACGGTTTTGCAACCACCCAAAAAGCAGAACTGCGCCTGCACATGCTAAAGCGAAGCTCTGCATTACCATCAGCGTCGGTAGATCGAGCTGCATGATCGGATGCCTTTGCCACCACAGCGTTGCCGCAAACAGTCCTCTCGCGCTGCCGCAGGGCAACGCGCGCCGGGGTTGAGATCGCTCGCTCGATCCATCTATTCAGGATCTTTGGTGAATACTCGGTCCTCACATAGCGATAAATTGTAATCGATCTCACCGAGATGAACGATGATCGCTCTACTTAAGGCGCGCGCCGCCCTCACCTAAGTATCTTCCCTTATGTTGAGCAAAGCTGCGGCGCTTACACCGCGCGCAGTCTGTCGGGCCTCATCTCGAAATGCGGTTTGATCAGCATAGGCGCGCCGCTTTCCGTTGCGCAGCTTTATGCCCGCTACCGCAAGGCAAGTGGCGTGGCAACGATCCGTGAACTTGCGCAGGAGCAAAAGAACGGAAAGAAAGATTTCCCGCTTGAGGAAAGCTGGATGTTGAAATACTCGCAGGTCATTGACATCGAGTTCCTGGGAGTGTGGGACACCGTCGGCGCGCTCGGCCTTCCTTTCGGCAAGCTCCCGATTCTTGGAAAAGGAGATATGCAATTCCTGAATACGGGCCTTCGCCTCTCGAACAAATTCGCGTTCCACGCGCTTGCAGTTGATGAGCATCGCAGGGCGTTTGCGCCCACGCTCTAGACGGTCGATTTCCAGAAGGGGGCGCCGCATCCTCATCACGCTCGGACGTTATCGCAGGTCGAGCAGCGCTGGTTCGTAGGCGCCCACGCGAATGTTGGCGGCGGCTGCCAGAGCGATCCGCTGCCTCAAGCGCCCCTAAAATGGATGATGGATAAGGCGACCAGCCGCGACCTCACGTTCAGGCGCGACCTAGACGCAGATCTGTCGGGCGCGTTACCTGCCATTTCAGACTCTTATTCTGAATTCATGAACGGGGTGTACAAGGTGCTGACGCTAGGAAAGCGTTACTATCGTCCGGTCGGTCCGGACCCGGTGCCATCGTCGGCGGCTCAGATGCGCGAGAACATTAACGAGACGATAGATGCCTCGGTGTTCGAAAGATGGCGGGCCGACAAGAATTATCGGCCGCAAAATCTTAAAGCGTGGGCCGTCAGGAGGAGCGTCGATATTTCAGCCATAACGACAAGCGTCATGGCCGATACTCCCTCGCAAGCTGTCTGAGAAAAGCTCTTCCGACGTCGGCGACATTGCCGACGGCGAGGTGCAATGTCGTGAGAACCAACGATGCGAGGTTGTTTCTTGGGCGAACCGTGGGCGCGACTTAAGAGCGAGACGCTAACACATTGAAATCATGGTGGGCGCTGTAGGGATTGAACCTACGACCTCTCCCGTGTGAAGGGAACGCTCTCCCGCTGAGCTAAGCGCCCGGTCCAGATCAGGTGCGGATTTAGGGAGCGATCCGCAGGGGTGTCAAGCGAGCGGATTAATTCGATGCCGCGCGCGAGGCGCTTGATTGCAGGGCGCGGATGCGGTCGGCCAACGTGCCCTTGTTGTCCGCCGACGGATCGGCCGTCGGGTCGACAGCCTCGCCGACGACGCCGTTGACGCCTGCTTCCGGCCGGCCGGACCGCAACTCGGGAACGGCATCCGCCAGCATCGACTCGATCGGCGAACCAGGCCCTTCCAGCACGGCGGTCAGCCGCGCCACTTCGGCCGCGACGTCGTTGATACGCTCGCGCAACAGCGCGTTCTCGACCCGCTCGGCCGCCCAGGTCGTTTCGGTTTCGCGCTTCATGGTCGCGATCTCGCGCTGCAGCTTGCTGCGCTCGTCCATCGAGGTCGCCAGCTGCGCCTCCAATTGCGCAATATCGGCGCGGAACTTATCGACGATGCCGGTGCCGCGGCCGCCGGCGTTTTCCAGTTGCTCGCGCAATTCGGCCTCGACTTTGCTCGCGGCTTCGAGATCGCCGCGCAGCCGCGTCGCTTCGAATTCGCGCTCGGCCAAAAGCCGGCCCTGATCGCCGAGCCGCGCTTCAAGCTCTTGGGCGCGGCGGTTAAGGACTTCGGTTTCGGTGGTTTGCACCAGGAGCTGGCGCTCGAGTTCGCCGGTGCGTGCCGCAAGTCCTTCGAGCTTGTCGTGGGCCTCGTCCGAAAGCTTGGTAGCGGTCTCGGCTTCGCCGCGTTCCCGCGCCAGCCGCTCTTCGGTCGCGCGCACCACGCGCTCGGATTCGCCGACGCTGACTTTCATCGCCTCTACCTGCGTGCGCAAAGCCGCGAGTTCGACGCGATGGCTGTCCGCCATGATCGAGCGCTCGCCGAGTTCGGCGACGAGTTTTCCAAGTTCCGCTTGTTTGTCGGCGAGCGTGCGCTCGGCCTCGCGCAGCACGTTGGACTTGTGGGCGAATTCTTCCTCGGTAGCGTGCAGCTGATCGCGCAAATTCTTGCCGCGGGTTTCCAGCGCAAAAATCGTCGCCGTCTTCTCGCCGAGTTCCCTCTTGAGCTGATTGATTGCGTCGGTCTTCTTGCCGAGATCGGCGAGCTGACCGGTCGTCCTCGCCTTCATCTGCTCGACGCTCATCTCGAGTCGCCGCGTCGACATGGCGAACTCGGCGCGCAGCTGATCCTTGTCGGCGCGGATTTCGGCGATCGACAGCGGCGTCGCCGCTTCCAGGCGGCGCATCGTCAGCCGCACGGCGCGATTATGAACGAGGGGGACGAACAGCAATCCGAGCAGCGCGGCAACCAGAAACCCGATGCCGAAATACATGACCGGTTCGATCATGACACCACTCTGTCGCCCACAAACATACAGCCTAGATTGCCACGCATAGGCAAGGGTGTACCATCTTCCCCGGGTGTTAACCTAAACCGAGAAAGGGCGCCGCGCCAGAAAAAGACAAAAGGCGCAACGCGACAGCCGTGTGACGGGCGGTTCCGCGTTCGAAACGGCGCTGGGGCCTCAGAATGGGTTCCAAGTGGGGTTGGGCGTGAATTTCAGATAGCCGAGGTTGGCGCCGAGCCGCAAACCCACGCCGGAGCGGATCGGAACGACCACGATATTGTTGGCGGTCAGCGCGGTCATGCCGAGACCGCCGATGAAATAGGCCGAGCCGGCGACGCCGCCAAACCGCTCGAAAATCGCGCCGGTGCGCGGCAGGTTATAGACCAGCATCATCGTCCGTGCCCCGTCGGCGCCGGCATCGAAGCCAAGCGACGGGCCCTGCCAGTAGACCCGCACATCGCCGGCGTTCTTGGTATAGAGCGTGCCGTCGCCGTAGCGCAGCCCGCCGACGAAGGCGCCGCCCGCCTCCTCGCCGAGAATATAGCCGTTCGGCTGTCCCCACTGGCTGCCGGCTTTCTCGACCAGCGACGCTAATTCCCGCGAAACCCCGCCGAAGAAGTGATGGCCGGCATCGACGACCTCCTTAGCCGTAAACTGATCGTTGACCGGCGGCTGCGAGGGCGGCGGGGGCGGCGACTCGGCGGGCGCGACGGTAGCCGGGGGCTGCGGCGGCATAGTCTGCGCAGTCGCCGGCGCGACGGCGAAAGCTGCAAAAAACGCGGCGAAAGCCGCAAATCGCGTGGCGAAATTCATGGAACGTCCTTCGGATTAACCGCTTGCTCACGCGCGCCGGCTAAGTCTCGGCTCAACCTTTCCAACTGCCCCAAGGCTGATCCGAATCAGTTGATCCTTGGCCGAGACTATGACCGCAGCACGGCAACAACGGAAGCGAGGGGCGGCAACGGCCATGGCGCTCGCCGCCCTGTGCGCGCTCGCTATCGTGTCCAAGGGAGCGTACGCGACCACGGAACGGATTGTCGTCGACCGGTTCACCGGGCTCGCCATCGGCGGCTACGATCCGGTCGCCTTCTACACGGACGGAAAGCCGATCCTAGGCGGTCCGGACCTGGAATATTCCTACGGCGGGACAGTCTGGCGCTTCGCCAATATCGGCAACCGCGAGGCTTTTGCATCGCGGCCCGACGTCTACATGCCGCAATTCGGCGGCTACGATCCGCTTGGCGTCGCGCACGGTGTGGCGCTGGCGGGCAATCCGCTCCTTTGGCTGATTTCCGGCGGGCGGCTGTTCCTGTTTTACGACAACAAGCGTCTTGCGGCGTTTACCGCCGATCCGGAGCGCATCTCCGGCGCCGCCGATCGCAAATGGCCGGAAGTCGCGCGCACACTCAGCAATTAGCGCATGATCCGGAAAAGTGGATATCGGTATTCCGAAAAAGATCGTGCGCCGGCGAAGAATCTAGTCTGGGCTTTGATCAAGCCGACGATGACGCCGGTGCGCCCCAGGCCAAGAACCCGGGGATGCGAAGCTCGGGCGTGCCATAAATGAGCGGCGCCCCATCGGGTGAGGTAATGGTGCCGCCCGCGGCCACAAGGACCGCATGACCGGCGGCCACGTCCCAATCCCGCACCGGCCCAAGACGGGGATAATGATCCGCAATTCCTTCCGCCACGCGACAGAATTTCACCGATGAGCCGCACGCAACGCAGCGCACGTGCGGAAGGCCTTTGAGATAGGTCTCCGTTGCGGCGTCGAGGTGGGAGCGGCTGACCAGAACGATCAGTTCGCTTTGCGGCCGTGCCCGCGCGTGAATCGGTTGCGATGCCGAAACCTGGTCGGCGGAAAACGAAAGCCGGTCGGCGCCACGACCGACGGCGCCGCGCCAGATAAGCCCGAGCGCCGGCGCGGTGACTATTCCCAGCACCGGTGCGCCAGCAGACATAAGTGCGATGTTGACTGTGTAATCGTCGTGGCCGGCAATGAATTCGCGCGTGCCGTCGAGCGGGTCGACCAGAAAGTAACGTCCGTTTGATGCCGCGCGGTCGTCCGTGCGCGCCGCTTCTTCCGAAATGATCGGCAGGCTCGGAGCCAAACGGCAAAGCCCATCGCGAACAACCGCGTCGGCTGCCATATCGGCGTCGGTGACCGGCGAGCCGTCGGCTTTGATGCGAACCCCGCCCGGACCCTTGGCGGCAAGAATAGCCGCCGCCGCCGACACGCTGATCGCGGTCAGTCCCTCCATCAGATCGGCGGGAACGGCTTCGAAGGTCGCCACGACGCTCCTTTGCAGTTGGTAACGGTCTTACAAAAAGGTGCCGGGTATCACAAAGCCGCCGACAATGGCACGATTGCCGAATCGCGCGCACTGTGACACGCAACCAAACCTAATTGCATCAGAGCGGAGCTTCTAAATGTCCGCGCCCGTGTCCGCACCTATCGCCGTCGGAGCTCTCGACCTCGCGGCGCTTCTGTGTTCGCGCGTTTGCCATGACCTAATCAGCCCGGTCGGTGCGATCGTCAACGGCCTCGAAGTGATGGAGGAGGACAAAGACGAGGAAACCAAAACTTTCGCGCTTGAGCTCATCAAAAAGAGCGCCCATCAGGCGTCTGCGAAATTGCAATTTTGCCGGCTCGCCTTTGGCGCGGCGGGTTCGGCCGGCGCCCAGATCGATCTCGGCGACGCTGAGAAAGCGGCGCGCGGCCTCTTTGAGGATGGGAAAACCACGCTGATCTGGAACCTGCCGCCGCAGCTCATGCCGAAGAATCGGGTCAAGCTGCTCTTGAACATGCTGCTGATTGGCGCCGGCACAATTCCGCGCGGTGGAACGCTCACAGTGGATCCGGTTTCAGGAGCCGACGGGATTACCGGGTTTACCGTCGCGGCTTCCGGGGCAAATGCCAAATTAAACCCTGTGATCGTTGAACTTATCGCCGGCAGCCCGGCGCACACGGTCGATGCCCATGCCATTCAGCCTCTCTACGCCGGCATCCTGGCACGCGATTGCGGGCTGGTACTCTCGGCGCAAGGCGAGGACGGCACAGTGGCATTAACGGCGCGGTAACCGTACGGCTGAACCGCAAAAAGCACCTTTGAAGTGCTTGCGGCACGGTTCCGCAACTGAAATTAAACGCTTTGACAACACACTGACCTCAAATCGACCGGACGCTCTGTCCGGCGGTTAAGTACGCTTTTTGTGTGCATGGCGCCGGCCTCTCTATCTTAAGCCGTCGAAACGCATGCGTGCGGATGAGGCGCGAGTATGGACGAGTTGCTCCGGGACTTCCTGACGGAGACCGCCGAAAGTCTCGATCGGGTCGACGCCGAACTTGTTCGCTTCGAGCAAGAGCCGAACAACGGCGAAATCCTCGGCAATATCTTTCGTCTCGTTCATACCATTAAAGGAACATGCGGATTTCTCGGCCTGCCCCGGCTCGAGATGCTGTCGCACGCGGCCGAGAGCCTGATGGGCAAGTTCCGCGACGGAAGTCCGGTCACCACCGAGGCCGTTACGCTTATTCTCTCCACCATCGATCGCATCAAGACCATCCTCGGCGAACTCGAAGCGCAGGAAGCCGAACCCGCGGGCGGCGACGGCGATCTTATCGAACACCTTGGACGGCTGGCGGCAGAGGGAAATGCAAGGTCGCAATCGACCATGCGGCGCGAAACAGACGCGCACGTGCGGACAATCCCGCCGGTCGCTGCGGATGTTCACCCGCCGAGCGAAAGCGTCGAAGCCGTCGCCGCACGGCAGTCTTCGCCCGAGCCCGGCCTAAAATCGCCCGCCGAGCGGCCCGAGGATGAACGTAGCGCCTTCAACCACTCGATCCGGGTCAACGTCGAGACCCTCGATCACTTGATGACGACTGTGTCGGAACTCGTTCTCACCCGCAACCAGCTCCTCGAAATCGTCCGCCGGCACGAAGAGTCCGACTTCAAGGTTCCGCTGCAGCGGCTGTCCAACGTCACCGCCGAACTGCAGGAAGGCGTGATGAAGACGCGCATGCAGCCGATCGGCAATGCCTGGCAAAAACTGCCGCGCGTGGTGCGCGATCTTTGCGCCGAACTCGGCAAGCAGATCGCGCTTGAGATGGAGGGCGCGGAGACCGAGCTCGACCGGCAAGTACTCGAATTGATCAGGGATCCGCTCACCCACCTGGTGCGCAATTGCGCCGATCACGGCATCGAAAGCGCCGCCGAGCGGCTCGCAGCCGGCAAGCCGGCGAAAGGCACGATCCGCCTTTCCGCCTGCCACCAGGGTGGACACATCATCATCGAGATCGTCGATGACGGCCGCGGCCTCGATATGGCGCGCATCCGCGCCAAAGCGGTCGAGCTTGGCGTTGCCGGCGAGGCGGAACTCGCGGCGAAGTCGGAAACCGAAATCGGCAATCTGATCTTCATGGCCGGATTCACCACCGCGAAACAGGTCACCAGCATCTCCGGACGCGGCGTCGGCATGGACGTGGTTCGCGCCAACATCGAGCAAATCGGCGGCACCGTCGAATTGAAATCGGTCGCCGGAGCCGGCACCACCTTCACCGTCAAGATTCCGCTGACGCTCGCTATTGTCTCGGCGCTGATCGTTGAAGCGGGCGGCGAACGTTTTGCCATCCCGCAGCTTTCGGTGATCGAGCTGGTGCGGGCATCGACCAGCGGCGAGCATCGCATCGAGCGGATCAAGGATGCGCCGGTGCTGCGGCTGCGCAACAAATTGTTGCCGTTGGTTCAGCTCAAGGAAGTGCTGCGCCTCAGCGAGGCGGAAGGCGACAAGGGTTTCGTCGTCGTCACCCAGGTCGGCAACCAGATCTTCGGCATCGTGGTCGACAGTGTCTTCCACACCGAAGAGATCGTGATCAAGCCGATGTCGTCGAAGCTGCGCCACATCGCAGCTTTTTCCGGCACGACCATCCTCGGCGACGGCGCGGTGATCATGATCGTCGATCCGAACGGCATCGCACAGGCGCTGGGCCGCGCCGTAACGATAGCGCCGGCCGAACAAATCGGCGCCGACGACATGCCCGACGCCGAGAACGAAGATTTGACGCCGCTGCTGGTGTTCCGCGCCGGCTCGCAGCAGCCCAAGGCCGTACTGCTGTCGCTGGTCGCGCGGCTCGAGGAAATCGATTGCCGCCGCATCGAAATTTCCAACGATCATTTTCTGGTGCAATACCGCGATCAGTTGATGCCGCTGCTGCGGCTCGATGCGGACAACGGCATCAAGCAGGAAGGCGCGCAGCCGATCCTGGTATTCGCCGACCAAGGCCGCTGCATGGGGCTTGCGGTTGACGAGATCGTCGACATCGTCGAGCAACGGCTCGACATCGAGGTGGCGAGCGATCGTCCCGGCGTGCTCGGCTATGCGGTGGTAAAAGGCAGCGCGACCGAGATCATCGACATCGGTCACTTTCTGCCTCAGGCCTACGCCGACTGGTTCCGCCGCCGCGACGCCCGCTCAATGCCGAACGCGCGCAAGATCATGCTGGTCGACGACTCAGCGTTCTTCCGCGACATGCTGGCGCCGCTGATCAAGGCCGCCGGCTACCAGGTGATCGCGGCGGGTTCGGCGGCGCAGGCACTGGCCACGATCAAGTCCGGGGCGCGAGTCGATGTCGTCGTCACCGACGTCGACATGCCGGAGATGGACGGGTTTCAGTTCGCCGCCGTCTTGCGCGACGATCCCACAACCGCCGCCGTTCCGATCATCGCGCTGTCGGCCATGGTCTCCGCCGACGCGATCGAGCGCGGCCGCGCCGTCGGGTTCCACGATTTTGTCGCCAAATTCGATCGGACCGGGCTGATTGCGGCGATCAAAGAGCAGACCGACGATCTGTATCAGGCGGCCTGACGGTTTGGAAACAGCGATGCACGAAGACGCCGCCTTCACCGAATTCGTTACCTTCACCGTCGCCGGCCAGATTTTCGGCCTGCCGATCGCGCGCGTGCAGGATGTATTCAAGCCAAGCCGAATTACGCGGGTGCCGTTGGCCGGCGCCGAGATCGCCGGGGTTCTCAATCTGCGCGGCCGCATCGTGACAGCGGTCGACATGCGCCACCGGCTTGGCGTGAAGAATCGCGACGACCGCGCGTCGGCAATGGCGATCGGCATCGAGGCCAAGGACGAATCGTTCGGCCTGCTGGTCGATGCGGTCGGCGGGGTGCTCAAGCTGCCGGACGACGATTGCGAGGCCAATCCGATCAACCTCGATTGCAAGCTTTCGGATTTGTCCGCCGGCGTCTTCCGGCTCGAAGGTCAACTTCTCGTCGTGCTCGACATCGAACGCGTGCTGGATCTGCGCAGCGAGCCCGCGGCGGCGTAACTGGACCGAGTAACGACGTGCTTTGTGCACGGCGCAACGGTGACTGCGGGCTTGCCCGCGAAACGTGAAGTGAGGACACGATGAAGACGTGCTTGGTGGTAGACGATTCCAGCGTCATCCGTAAGGTGGCGCGAAGAATCCTGGAAGGTCTCGACTTTCAGATCGCGGAAGCCGAGAACGGCGAGGAGGCGATCGTCGCCTGCCGGCAGCAAATTCCAGACGCTATTCTGCTCGACTGGAACATGCCGAAAATGGACGGCTACGAGTTCCTCAGAGCGCTGCGCCGTCTGCCCGGCGGCGACAAGCCGAAGGTGGTGTTCTGCACCACCGAAAACGACGTCGCCCACATCGCCCGCGCACTGCATGCCGGCGCCAATGAGTACATCATGAAGCCGTTCGACAAGGACATTGTCGAGGCCAAGTTCCAGGAAGTCGGGTTGATCTGACCGCGAGTTAAGCGGGCGCCTCATCGAGCGCCAGGCGCCCAAAGTGTGAGTACGGAAAGTCCGGTTGTTCATGAGTATCGTGCTAGCGACCACGCGCATTGCAACTGCCATCGATAGACCCATCCGGGTAATGATCGTCGACGATGCGGGGGTGGTGCGCCGGCTGCTGTCGCGCTGGATTGCCGCCGAGCCCGACATGACAGTTGCGGCCTGCTTGCGCACCGGCCTTGAAGCTGTCGAGCAGATTGAAGCCTGCAATCCCGACGTCGTCGTCCTCGACATCGACATGCCCGAACTGGACGGCATCTCGGCGCTGCCGCTGCTGTTGAAGAAAAAGCGCGACCTGGTCGTGATCATGGCCTCGACGTTGACGCGGCGCAGCGCCGAGATCAGCCTGCGCGCTTTGGCGCTCGGCGCGGCCGATTATGTGCCGAAGCCGGAAACGGCGCCCGATGCCACAAGCTCGATGCAGTTCCATCGCGAATTGATCGACAAGATCCGCAGCCTTGGCCGCCGCGGCCGCTCGCTGTTCCGCCAACTGGGCGTCGACGCGGGTGCTGAGCCGAAGTTGCCGCCACTGCGCGAGCGCGGCGCAGCGCGAGCGGAAGAGCCGATGCCGTTTAAGCTGCGGCCCTTCGCTACTTCGATCCCGCGCGCCTTGCTTATTGGTTCATCGACCGGCGGACCGCAGGCGTTGACCACCTTGATCGGACGGATCGGCGCCACAATCGAGCGGGTGCCGGTCCTGATCACCCAACACATGCCGCCGACCTTCACCACGGTGCTAGCCGAACACTTGAGCCGCGTACGCGGCCAGCCGGTAACCGAGGCCAGGCATGAAGAGCCGGTGGCCGCGGGCGGCGTCTATGTGGCGCCCGGTGGCCGGCATATGCGCGTGGTGCGCGGCCGCGGCGGCCCGGTGATTGCGCTCAGCGACGACCCGCTGATCAATTTCTGCAAGCCCGCGGTCGACCCGCTGTTGTCGTCGGCGGCGCAGGTGTGGGGCGCCGCATGCTTTGCCGTCGTCCTCACCGGCATGGGAAGCGACGGAACGCGCGGCGCGGCCGATATTGCCGCCGCCGGCGGTAGCGTGATCGCGCAGGACGAGGCGACCAGCGTCGTGTGGGGCATGCCCCGCTCGGTAGCGCAGGCAGGCTTGTGTTCGGCCGTGTTGCCGCTTGGCGAGCTAGCCGCCGAGGTCAATCGCCGGTTTTCGGGTGACCGCGCATGACGCCGCTCGATTACGACTTTCTGCGCAAATGCCTCAAGGGCCGTTCCGGTCTCGCGCTGTCCGCCGACAAACAATATCTGGTGGAGAGCCGGCTCCTGCCGGTGGCGCGCAAGGCCGGGCTTGGCGGCCTTCCCGATCTGGTCGCCGCGCTGCGACGCGATGACGACGACTCACTCATGACCAAGGTCGTCGAAGCCATGACGACGAACGAGACGTTCTTCTTTCGCGACAAGGCGCCGTTCGAAACTTTCCGCTCGACCGTGCTGCCGGCGCTGCTGTCGGCCCGCCGCGCCAGCCGCTGCATTCGTATCTGGTGCGCCGCGGCGTCAAGCGGCCAGGAACCTTACTCGCTGGCCATGATGCTGAAAGAGTTGGACCGCGATCTTCCCGGTTGGCGCATCGAACTCCTTGCCACCGATCTGTCCGGCGACGTTCTGGAGAGGGCGCGTCAGGGCATCTATAGCCAATTTGAGGTACAGCGCGGGCTGCCAATCCAGCTCTTGATCAAATATTTCACCCAAGTCGGCGACATGTGGCAGATCGCGCCCGAAATCCGGGCCATGGTCAAATTCCAGCAGTTCAATCTTCTCGCCGATTTCGCACGGCTCGGAGTTTTCGATCTGATCTTTTGCCGTAACGTGCTGATCTATTTCGATCAGCCGACCAAAACCTTGGCGCTCGACCGGCTTGCGGGCGTGCTCGCCGCCGATGGCTATCTCGCTCTCGGCGCCGCCGAGACCGTGGTCGGCTTGACTGACGGCTTCACGACCATCGCCGACCTGCGCGGCTTTTACGCCCCCAAGCGGCGGATGTGGCCGCCCGCCAAACCCGCGGGCGAGAGACCTTTACCCCGGCTCGTCGCCGTCAGCGGTGGACGCTAATTCTCACCAGCAGGCAAACAAAAAACCCCGGCCGCGAGGCCGGGGTTTTGATTTCGGAAGACCGGAGAGCGTTAGGCGGAGATTTTCGCTTCGTCCTCGGTCGGCTCGCGCAGGACGTAACCGCGGCCCCACACCGTTTCGATGTAGTTCTTGCCGCTCGAAGCGTTGGCGAGCTTTTTGCGCAGCTTGCAGATGAAGACGTCGATGATTTTGAGTTCCGGCTCGTCCATGCCGCCATAGAGATGATTGAGGAACATCTCCTTGGTCAGCGTGGTGCCCTTGCGCAGCGAAAGCAGCTCCAGCATCTGATATTCCTTGCCGGTCAGATGCACGCGCGCGGCCGACACCTCGACGGTCTTGGTATCGAGATTGACCACCAGATCGCCGGTTTGAATGACCGATTGGGCGTGCCCCTTGGAGCGACGCACGATGGCGTGGATGCGCGCCACCAACTCGTCCTTGTGGAACGGCTTGGTCATGTAATCGTCGGCGCCGAAGCCCAGCCCCCTGACCTTGTCTTCGATACCGGCGAGCCCGGTCAGGATCAGGATCGGCGTCTTCACCTTCGATACGCGCAGGCTGCGCAAGACTTCGAAGCCCGACATGTCCGGAAGGTTCAGGTCGAGGAGGATGATGTCGTAGTCGTATATCTTACCGAGATCGATCCCTTCCTCGCCGAGATCGGTCGTATAGACGTTGAAGCTCTCGGATTTGAGCATCAACTCGATCGATTGCGCCGTGGCGCTATCGTCTTCAATCAGCAATACGCGCATGCCAGTCCCCTTCCTCGCCGCGCGAAAATTAAGATCGGCGCGCCGTCACAGCTGCCGTTGCAAAACGCCTTGGGACAAACTGATTCGAGACTGTAAACGCGATATGGTTAACAAAACCTGATTCCCACATGCAAGCACGTCCTAGGCAAATTTCAGCGAATCGCCTTAAGATGTTGCAAGAGAGTGGTTTTTGAGCCACGCGGGCGCTCATAGGTCAGGTTAAGTT
>CAYWNY010000100.1:0-13907 GCA_964459765.1 uncultured Hyphomicrobiales bacterium
AGACTATACGAATCAGCGATTGCGTTCGGTTTCTTATTTTTGCGAAAAATTCGTAACCCTTCAACTTTCGAGTTTTGCAACACAATCACGATCAAAGCAACCCCAACAACGTCCCGGCGATCTACACCAAGCTCATCACCGTCGACAAAGTGGATTTGCTTCTCGGTCCGTACGCCACCAACATGGCGGCGGCGGCCACGCCGGTCATTATCGAGAACAACAAGCTCACCGTCAGCATGATGGCGGTCAGCATCAACCGCCACTTCAACTATCCGAAATATTTTTCCATGCTGTCGCTCGGCCCGGACGGCGTGCGCGCCTTCTCGAAAGGCTTTTTCGATCTCGCGGCGACGCTACAGCCGAAACCGCAGACGGTCGCCATGCTCTCCGGCGACGCCGAATTTTCGCGAACCTCGGCCGACGGCGCGCGCGCCAACGCCGCCGCCGGCGGTTTCAAGATCGTCTACGACAAGAGTTACCCGCCGGGGACCACGGATTTTGCCCCGACTGTTCGCGCAATCGCGGCGGTCAATCCCGATATCGTCTTCATCGCCGCTTATCCGCCGGATACCGTCGGCATCGTGCGCGCGGCGGACGAGATTGGGCTGAAGCCGAAAATCTTCAGCGGCACCATGATCGGATTACTGATCACGCCGATCAAGACGCAGCTCGGGCCGATCCTCGACGGCATTGTCATCATGGAGAGTTTCGTCCCGTCCTTCAATTTTCCCGGCATGGCCGATCTGCTCAAACGCTATCGCGTGGCTGCCGCGGGCGAAAAAATCGACCCGCTCGGTTATGGCTTCGCGCCGTTCGGCTATGCGGCGGGACAGGTGTTGGGGCAAGCGGTCGAGGCGACGCAAAGTCTCGACCAAACCAAGCTCGCCGAATACATGCACAGCCACAAATTCACGACCGTGGCCGGCGATATTGCCTTTGGCGAGGACGGCGAGTGGACGCAAGGCCGCACCGTGTTCACGCAATTTCAGAACGTGGCGCCGAGCGATCCCGAGCAGTTCGCCGATGGCAAGAAGCAACCGGTGGTGTGGCCGCCGCAGTATAAAACCGGCGAGATGATCTATCCCTACGCCGACGCGAAGAAATGAGCGCGTCGCGATTCACGCGCCTGATTATTCGCCTTTGCCGCCGATCTGCTTGAGCTTGGCGAACACCGCTTCGACGTTGAGGTCCTCGGCTTTCTTGGCGGCCGCCGGCTCCACCGGCTCTTCGCTCGGCTCTTTCGGCGCGGTGGTGACGGACGCGGGCAGCAGCGTCGCGCCCTGTGTTTCCACCGGCGCCGGCTTCTCTTTCGCCGCCTTTTGCACTTCGAGATCGAGATCGATCTGCGAGCACAGGCCGAGCGTCACCGGATCGAGCGGCGTGAGATTGGCGGAGTTCCAGTGGGTGCGGTCGCGGATCGCTTGGATGGTCGATTTCGTGGTGCCGACCAGCCGCATGATCTGGCTGTCCTTGAGTTCCGGATGGTTGCGCACCAGCCAGAGGATGGCGTTCGGCCGATCTTGCCGGCGCGACACCGGCGTGTAGCGCGGGCCCTTTTTGCTTCCGGCATCGGGCAAGCGGACCTTCGGGTCGGCGATGTGAAGCCGGTGGTCCGGATGGGCCTCGGCATCGGCGATTTCCTCGCGCGTGAGTTGTCCGGTCTGGACCGGATCCAGGCCTTTGATCCCTTGTGCGGCGTCGCCGTCGGCAATCGCCTTCACCTCCAGCGCATGCAGGTTGCAGAACTGCGCAATCTGGTCGAACGACAGAGCCGTATTCTCGACCAGCCACACCGCCGTCGCCTTCGGCATCAAAGGGGTGGTAGCCATGTGCAAATCTCCTCTGTGCTCCGCCCGCCCTTCCGGACGAAGCCACTTACGTCATCGACGATGACTGGAAAGCTGCTTCGAATATAGGCGGCTCGGCCGCGTGGCGCAACCGGCGGGATATCGGCCCGGTTTGGCCAAAGCCATTGCGAATTGACCCGAATTTGGCACAAGAGAGGGTGCGCGTCGCGCTAAGCCCGCCCGATGGAGCCTGAAAATTGACCGAAACGGTCGCCGAAATCCTCGCCGCCTACCGCAGTGGCAAGGTCAAACCCACGGACATCGTCGAGCGCAGCTATGCGCGCATGCGCGCGCACAACGATCCGGCGATCTTTATCGCCTTGCGCGAGGAGGCCGACGTGCTCGCCGAAGCACGCGCGCTTGAACGAAGCGGCGACAAGACGCTGCCGCTCCACGGTATCCCGGTTTCGATCAAGGACAATATCGATGTCAAAGGCTTGGCGACCACCGCTGCGTGTCCGGCTTACAGTTATCGTCCGAACCGCGATGCCGCGGCGGTGGCGCGGCTGCGGCAAGCCGGCGCGCTCATTGTCGGCAAAACCAATCTCGATCAATTCGCCACCGGGCTCGTCGGCGTCCGTACGCCTTATGGCATCGGCCGCAACCTGTTCGATCCGAAACTCATTCCCGGCGGCTCAAGCACCGGCTCGGCGCTGGCGGTTGGCGCGGGTTTCACCCCGGTATCGCTCGGCACCGATACCGCCGGTTCGGGCCGCGTGCCCGCCGGTTTCAGTAATACCGTCGGCTTGAAGCCGAGCCGCGGGCTCGTCTCCAACGCCGGTGTCGTTCCCGCCTGCCGCACGCTCGATTGCGTCTCGGTCTTTGCGCTCACCGTCGACGATGCTTTGGCGACGCTGGCGGTGATTGCCGCGCCGGAAGCCGCCGACGGAGCTAAATATCCGCAGCTGGTGCCCGCCGCGGGTCCGATGCCGCAGGGTTCAAGGCTAGGCGTGCCCTTGCCCGGCCAGCGCCTGTTTTTCGGCGACCGGGCTTCCGCCGCACTTTATGAGGAGGCGCTGGCGCGTTTTGCCGGGCTCGGCGCCGACATCATCGAGATCGATATCGAGCCGTTTTATGCGGCCGCACGTCTGCTCTACGAAGGCCCCTTCGTCGCCGAGCGATATTTGACGGCACGCGCGCTGATCGCTTCGTCGCCGGAATCGCTGCATCCGGTGACACGGCAGATCATTCTCGCCGGCGCACACGGCACCGCCGCCGACGTGTTTTCGGCTTTCTATCAGATCGAAGAGTTGCGCTCGGTGCGCGATCACACCTTCGGCTCGATCGACGCCATGGTGCTGCCGACGGCGCCGACGGTCTACACCGTCGATCAGGTCCTTGCCGATCCGATCGGGCTCAACAGCCGGCTTGGCACCTACACCAACTTCGTCAATCTGCTCGACATGTGCGGGCTCGCGGTACCGGCGGCGATGCGGCCCGACGGCACGCCGTTCGGCGTGACGCTGTTGGCGCCGGCGGGCGAGGATGCTGCGCTCGCGGCCATCGGCCGTGTCTTCCACGCTGCAACCGGTTTGCCGCTCGGCGCGCTCAATTATCCGCAGCCACCGCTCGCGCAAGCGCCGGCGACAGCGCAGGCCGGCGAAGTTCCACTCGCCGTCGTCGGTGCGCATCTCTCCGGCATGCCGCTCAACGGCGAGTTGCGTGCCGCCGGCGCCCGGCTGATCGAGCGCGGCAAAACCGCGCCGCATTATCGGCTCTATGCGCTTCCCGGCACGCGGCCGCCGAAGCCGGGCATGCTACGGGTCAAGAACGGTGCCGGCGCGGCCATCGAGATCGAGGTCTGGGCGATGTCGGAGACTGCGTTCGGCCGGTTTGTCGCCGCGGTGCCGCCGCCGTTGTCGATCGGTACGCTTGAACTCGACGGCGGCCGCCCGGTCAAAGGCTTTCTGGTCGAAGCCGAGGCGGTCGAAGGCGCGCGCGATATCTCCGGCTTCGGCGGCTGGCGCGCTTTCATGGCGCAGGAAAGGGCCGCCGTGTAATCGCAGCCTTCTCCCGTCGACGAAAGAAGGGGAACGAAGGCGGACAAACGCGGCGTTCGCCGCGCGACGGGCGTCGCGTCAGTAAGCGCGCGGGATCGACCAACATTGCGCAAGGTGCGTCATGCCGATATGCGGGTAATAAGACTTCGCTGCCGGCGCCGCGACAAGAATCAAAGTAGTGCCTTTGCCAGCTCTGGCATGCGTCTCTTCGATCAAACGCTTGCCGATGCCCCGGCCTTGATAGGCGACGTCCACCGCTAGGTCCGACAGGTAGCAGCAATAGGAGAAGTCGGTGACGGCGCGCGCGATTCCAACAAGGCGACCGGCATCCCGCGGCGATAATAATGTCGGCGCGATCGAGCATCTGCTGCAGCCGCGGCGCGTCGTCAGCCGGCCGCCGCTCCGCCAGTGTCGAAGCCACCAGGATGTGCTCAAACTCAAGAGCCTTCAGATCGGGTTCGGCGGCGTAAGCGATTGTCATGGCGCCTCGGTTTGCCGTTCGGCAGGTTCAGCGACTGGCATTTTATTTCGGCTCATCGATGACGCTGACATGGGCGGCCACCACCCGCCAGCCTTCGGGAAAACGCACCCAGGTCTGCATCTGGCGGCCGGCCTTGCCGGGCTGATTGGGTCGATAGAACAGGGTCGAGGCGACCGCATGATCGCGGCCGTAAGTGGAGATCACTGTCTTTGCGATCGTGCGCGCGCCGGGCGGAATACGGGCGGTGCGAAACGCCGCGATCTCGGAATAGCCGTAGAGGTTCTCGGTGCCGCCGTAGCGGATGGTCCGCGGGTCGTTGCGGAACGTCGCGTTCAGCGCGGCGACGTCGTTGTCGTGGAGCGCCTTCTCATAGCGATCGAATGCGGCGCGCACTTCGGCGACGACCTCCGGCAGGTCGATGTCCATTTTCTTTCTCCTTATTGGATGGTCCTTGCCGCTCGTCCCCGCAAAGGCGGGGACCCAGACCTGGATTCCCGCTTACGCGGGAATGAGCGCGAGGTGGTTTCTGCTAATCAAAAATCCTTCGGCCGCATCGCCGCTGTCACGCCTTCCGTTTCCAGCGCGTACGCGATGCGCAATGCGATGTCCTCGCGCCACGGCGCGGCGATAATCTGCACCCCGATCGGCAGCGGCGAAAGCGGCACCGGCACTGCGACGACCGGCAAGCCGATGAACGAAATCGGCTGGGTGTAAAGACCGAGATTGGCCCGCACCGGGAATTCGGCCTCGCCAAGCATGAATGTTTGCTGTCCAATCAACGGCGCCGGGCACGGCGTCGCCGGCGCAACGATGGCGTCGACCTCGGCGAACAGTTTGAGCACCTCGCGGCGATACCAGCGGCGGAATTTCTGCGCTTTGATCGCGAGCGAGCCCGGCAGCATGGCGCCGGCGAACAGCCGATCGCGCACCGCCGGGTCGAAATCTTTTGCACGCGTGCGCAAGCGAGGGAGGTGCAGGCTGCCGGCCTCGCTCGCGGTGATGATGTGGGCTGCCGAGCGGGCGCGTTCCGCTTCCGGGATGTCGACATCGCGATTGGCGCCAAGCGCGGCCGCCACGCGGTCGACGGCGTAAACCGACTCCGCGGTCCGGCATTTGAAATAACCGCCGGCGACCGCAATGCGCAGGCCCTCGGTGCCGCGTTCAAGAAGCGGCGTCACCGGTTCGGCGGCGCGATCGGCGCAGACCGGATCGGCCGGGTCGTAGCCCCGCATGGCGTCATAAGTCAGCGCCAGATCGCGAGTGCTGCGCGCCAGCGGTCCGACGTGATCGAAGCTTGCCGAAAATGGAAAAGTGCCGGCGCGGCTCAACCGGCCGTAGGTCGGTTTAAGGCCGAAAATGCCGCACAGGGACGCCGGTACGCGGATCGAGCCGTTGGTGTCGGAGCCGAGTGCGAAGGGCACGAGTCCGCCGGCGACCGCAGCCGCCGATCCGCTCGAGGATCCGCCGGTCATGCGCTTTAGATCGTGCGGATTGTGCGCCGGCCCGTCGTGGACATTTTCGCCGGTAAAATCGTAGGCATATTCGCCCATGTTGAGCGCGCCGACCAAAATGGCGCCGGCTGCTTCCAGCCGCTCGATCAGCTTGGCGTCGTGGCGCGCCGGTGGCGCATCGCGATTGATTTTCGAACCGGCGACCGTCGGTAAGCCCGTGATGTCGAAAAGGTTCTTTGCCGCAAACGGCACCCCGGCGAGCGGCGGAACGGCGGCCGCGCCCTTGAGCGCTTCGTCGAACGCCTGCGCCTTTGCGAGCGCCCGCTGCTCGATCACCGCGGTGAAGGAATTGAGAAGCCCGTCGCGGGCGCGGATCCGCGCCAAAGCCGATTCGATCACGCTTTGCGCGCTGGCGCGGCCGGCCGCGATCGCCGCGACGACGTCGGCCGCCGTCTTCCAGGTGAAATCGGAGGCCGTTTCAAGCACGGAACACCGGCGCCGGCTCGGCTTCGTCGAGTAATTCGAAGGCGTCAATACGTGCTGCGTGCTGGAACAGCAGCCTCAAATTCGAGCGCACGCCGGCGCGCCAGGCTGCCTCGACGGGCAGCCCGAGCGCCGCTTCGCTCGCGGCCGCGAGCGCCTCAAACGGATCGGGCTTTTTCGGAGGCACCCGTCTCGCCGGCGCTGCCTGCTTTCGTCCAGTCCTTTTCTTCCGGGTCGCCAACTTACGGGGCATTCGCCCAAACTTTCCGCAACGGGTTTTGAAGGATTTGCTTCGCGGCCGATTGTTGCATGGGCTCCCAAGGAGCGCCAAGGCCCCAAAACCGTCAGTAGAGCTATGTCCACCAAACTCGCACCGAATTGATCGAATTAAGGCGGACCGGATGGGCTTGTCGCGCCGGGCTGGCCCTGTTTTTGCAGGTTACTGCGCAAAGGCATCAAGAGGCGGACATGACCCACAACGTAAAATTTGAGGCTGAACCGTCGCCGGTTGCCGTTGATCTCGATCGGGCGGCGCTGGTGATCATCGATATGCAACGCGACTTTCTCGAGCCCGGCGGGTTCGGTGAGGCACTGGGCAATGACGTGTCGCGTCTGCAAGTGGCGGTCGATCCGTTAAAAGAGGTTCTCGCCGCGGCGCGCAAGCAAGGCATGCTGGTCATCCATACCCGCGAAGGCCACCGGCCCGATCTTTCCGACGCTCCTCCGCACAAGGTGTTGCGCGGCGATCCGTCGACCCGGATTGGCGCGGCGGGGCCGATGGGCCGTATTTTGGTGCGCGGCGAGCCCGGCCACGACATCATTCCCGAGCTTTATCCGGTTGACGGCGAACCGGTCATCGACAAGCCGGGGAAGGGCGCTTTTTATCAAACCGATCTGGAACTTATGTTGAAGAACCGCGGCGTTGACACGCTGTTTGTTTGCGGAGTTACGACCGAGGTATGCGTCAACACGACGGTGCGTGAGGCCAATGATCGCGGCTTCCGCTGCATCGTGCTTTCCGACTGCTGCGGGTCGTACTTCCCCGAATTTCATGCTGCCGGCCTCGCCATGATCAAGGCGCAAGGCGGCATCTTCGGCTCGGTTACCGGGTCGAAGTCGCTGCTGAATTCGATCGGTTCGCTGGCAGCGGTCGCCTAAGGCTTCGCAGGGCGCATCCCGCTGAGGGATTGCGAGTGATCGGTCCTGCCGCAGGCCGGGCCCGCGCCGTGCTGCCGCTTTTTTCACAGTCTGTGACCGTTATTTGATCGCCGGCGATAGTCGCCGGTTTTGTCGCTGCGATGCAGCATCCCGGCCGTGGCTGTCTGACGTGCCGATGCCCGGAACGGATTCCGCTGACGATTCATTGCGTTCGCTTTCGCTGTGGACACCGCTAACGGCCACCGCGCGCTTGGCACGCGCTTTGCGAGGTTGATTAAGCATTCGTTAACGATTGCGCAACTTTTGCCGCCGGGGGGCGGAGCCGCACGCGTCGTACCCGCTGCTTGTTCAAAAAACGAGCGGCGGATTTGGTGTGTGAGCATGGCTTCGTTGCGTGGATCAAACACCTGCTGGAGGGGAGCGTGCAATGACGTCCACGACATCGACGACGGGGTTTCAACCAAAACTATTTACCCCGGGCGACTGGAACGCCTTTTTTGGTTTCGGCACCAACATCCTCACCAACATGCTGACGCTCACGATCCTGTTGCGGTTCGTGATCAAGATGCCGGACTCCATCGTGTTCGGCCGCATACTGCCTGCCGTCGGCCTGATGCTGTGCCTGTCGACTTTTTACTATGCGTATCTCGCCTACCGGCTCGCCAAGCAGACCGGACGCAGCGATGTCTGCGCGTTGCCGTCGGGCATCAGCGTGCCGCATATGTTCATCGTCACATTCGTGATCATGCTGCCGATCGCGCTGACGACCCATGATCCGATCAAAGGCTGGGAAGCCGGACTGACATGGGTGTTCTTCCAGAGCTTCATCCTGATGATCGGCGGCTTTATTGCTCCGATCGTCCGCAAGATCACGCCGCGCGCAGCCTTGCTCGGTACCTTGGCCGGCGTATCGATTACCTTCATCTCGATGCGTCCGGCGTTGGAAATGTACATGACGCCGGTGATCGGCCTGACCTGCTTTGCCGTTATCTTGGTGAACTGGTTCGGTGGATTTCGATATCCGAAAGGCATTCCCGCCGGCCTCGTTGCTATCGCGGTTGGGATGATCATCGCCTGGGGCTCTAACCTCTTCGGCCTCAATTATGGCGGACTGACCGGGAAGGGCATCACCGACGCCTTCATGAACTTCGGCTTCGCGGTACCGCTCCCAGCCGTGGACCACATCTTCTCCGGCTTCCAATATCTCGGCGTCATCCTCGTAACCGCGATCCCGTTCGGCATCTACGACCTGGTCGAGGCGATGGATAACGTCGAGAGCGCGGAGGCCGCCGGCGATACGTTCCCGACGACGCGCGTGCTGACCGCCGATGGCGTCATCAGCTTGATCGGCTGCCTGATGGGCAATCCGTTCATCAACGCCGTCTACATCGGCCATCCTGGCTGGAAGGCGATGGGCGGCCGCATAGGCTATTCGGCGCTGACCGGCATCATGGTGATCATCCTGTCGTGGTTCGGCATCATCTCCTTGATGCTTGCCATCATACCGGTGGTGGCCATCTACCCGATCCTGCTCTACATCGGCATGCTGATCGGCGCGCAGGCGTTCCAGACCACGCCGAAGACGCACGCACCCGCGATCGTGCTGGGATTGACGCCGCACCTTGCCGCTTGGGCTGGCGTACAGTTGGACGGTGTGCTGCACGCGGTCGGTACCGACGCGGCGACCGTTGGCTTGGACAAACTCGCCAACCAGGGCGTTCTCTACGGCGGCCTCAAGGTCATGGGCGGCGGCTCGATCTTGACCGGACTGGTTCTAGCTGCGGTCGGCGCCTTCGTCATCGACAAGAAGTTCGTCAACGCTGCGGCGTTCGCGCTTGCCGGTGCGATACTGACCTTCTTCGGGTTCATGCACGGTGAAGCGGTCGGTATCGCAGTGTCGCCGGTCGTTGCGATCGCCTATCTCATCGTGGCGGTCTTCCTGTTCGCCTTGAGCCGAGCGCCGGCGAGTGCACTCGACCGGACGGCGCCGCACGAGGCGATAGCGGAACCGGCGGAATAATTCGCCTCCCAAAGTCAAGGACCTTGGTCGCCTCTCCCTCCGGGGAGAGGCGATTTTTTTTATTCCGCGGCGAGCTTGGCGGCGCGAGCGGCGTTGATCGCCTGCCAAATGCGGTGGGGTGTCGCCGGCA
Organism: uncultured Hyphomicrobiales bacterium; assembly: GCA_964459765.1. GTDB lineage: Bacteria > Pseudomonadota > Alphaproteobacteria > Rhizobiales > Xanthobacteraceae > BOG-931. Next base: position 9,571 of record CAYWNY010000100.1, read on the forward strand.
TGTCGATGTGATCGATGCCGAGCGGGCGCAGCGCGTCGAGAATGGCGTTGACGACCGCCGGCGGCGCGCCGGTAGCGCCGGCTTCGCCGGCGCCCTTGACGCCGAGCGGATTGGTGGTCGCCGGGATTTCGGTCAGCCCTGACAGCATGTCCGGGAAGTCTTCGGCGCGTGGCATCGCATAGTCCTGGAAGCTTCCGGTCACCAGCTGGCCGGCGTTGTCAAATGCGATCGTTTCCATCAGCGCCTGGCCGACGCCCTGGGCGACGCCGCCGTGAATCTGGCCTTCGCACAGCATGCTGTTGATGACCTTGCCGACGTCGCCGATCGACGTGTAGCGCACCAGCGTCACCACGCCGGTTTCCGGATCGATCTCGACCTCACTGATATGGCAGCCGTTCGGATAATTCGACGGCTCGGCGGCCGCCGTGCCGGATGCCTCGAGACCGACTTCGAACTGCGCCGGCAGGAACATCGGCCGGTGCAGCGATTGCGCCACCACGGTTAATGGCAATGCGCGGTCGGTGCCGACGATGTGGAACAGGCCATCCTTGAATTCGATGTCGCCGGCCGCCGCCTCCAGCATCATCGCCGCCATGGGCTTGGCTTTCTCGATAATAGCGTCGGCGGCGCGTTTGAGCGCATTGCCGCCGACATGCATGCTGCGCGAGCCATAAGTGCCACGGCCGATCGCAACCTCGTTGGTGTCGCCCTGGATGAAGCTGATGGTTTCGAACGGCACGCCGAGCCATTCATGCACCATCTGCGCATAAACGGTCTGATGACCCTGGCCGTGCGAATGCGTGCCGGCGAAAATCACGACCGTGCCGTCGGGATCGAAGCGGATGCCCATGCGCTCGTTGAAGATCGCCGCCTCTTCGATGAAATAGCCGATACCGCGCCCGCGCAGCTTGCCGTGCTTCTTAGATTCCGCCGCCCGCTTGGCAAAGCCGCTCCAGTCGGCGAGCTTGAGGCAATCGTCCATTACCCGCCTGAAGTCGCCGCTGTCATAGGCGATGCCGGAGTGGAGCTTGTGCGGCATGGCGCTCGGCGGGATGAAATTGCGCCGCCGGATCTCGACCGGATCGACGCCGATGACGCGTGCGGCGCGGTCGATCAAGAGCTCGATCAGATAGGCGGCTTCTGGACGGCCGGCGCCGCGGAACGGCTGCAGCGGCGGCGTATTGGTGAGCACCGCGCGCGCGGTCGCGAGCACCGCGGGGATCTGGTAGACGCCGGGCGCCAGCTTGAGGGCGAACAACGGCACCACAATGGACGCATCGAACACGTGCGACCCCATGGTGTGCAGCGCGTCGACGCGCAGTCCGAGAATCTTGCCATGTTCGTCGAGTGCGAGTTCGCCGGTCACGACCTGATCGCGGCCGTGCGAATCGCCAAGAAATCCCTCCGAGCGCGTCGACACCCATTTCACCGGACGGCCGCCGCAACGGCGCGAAGCCCACAGCACGAGGGCATCCTCGGGGTAGATCGCGCCCTTCATGCCGAAGCCGCCGCCGACATCGGGTGAGATCACCCGCAGCTTGCTCTGCGCCACCTTCAATACGTCGCCGGCGAGATGGGCGCGGTGCCCGTGCGGATTCTGCGACGTGGCGTAAAGCGTATAGCCTTCGCTGTCGGGGTGGTATTGGCCGATAGCCGCGCGCGGTTCGATCGAATTGGCATTGACGCGATTGTTGATAAGCTTGACCGAAACGACGTGCTGCGCCTTGGCGAACGCCGCGTCGGTCGCGTCCTTGTCGCCCATCATCAACGACACCGCGACGTTGTTCGGAGCCTCGTCCCAGACCGCGGGCGCGCCCGGTTTGACGGCCTCTTCGGGAGAGATGACCGCCGGCAAAGGCTCGTAATCGATTTCGATGAGTTCGGCGGCGTCGCGCGCCTGCGCCAAGGTTTCGGCCACGACGAAGGCGACGCGGTCGCCTACCGCCCGCACCTTGCCGACGGCGAGGATCGAACGGAGCGTCCGGTAGCCCTTCGGTCCGCCCATGTCCTCCGGCATGACGGGAACGAGGCTGCCGATCTTGTCGTTCTTGACGTCGTCCCCGGTCAGCACCGCGATCACGCCGGGCGCGGCCTTGGCCTTGGCGGTATCGATGCTTTTGATGCGCGCATGCGCGTGAGGCGAAAGGATCACCGTGCCGTAACACTGCCGGGGCAGGTCGATATCGTCGACATAGCGGCCACGGCCGGTGATGAAACGGGGATCCTCAAGACGGGACACCGGCTGGCCAATACCGAATTTTGTCACGGGGTTTTCTCCCTCGAATGCGCCTTCAATCGGATCCGCCGGGCATATCCCAGAGGATGCCGATTGCTATCGCGATATGGAACCGACTTATACTTAGGAACGCCGGGAATGAGAATGGCAGTGACCGATCTTGGTACCGACCTTGGCTGAAGGCTCTTCCACCGCCCATCCGGCCGCCCACACACGTCCCGCCGGGCGCGACCTGTTCGGCCACCCGCGGGGTCTGGCCTTCCTGTTCACCACCGAGATGTGGGAGCGCTTTTCCTACTACGGCATGCGGGCGCTGCTCGTTCTTTACATGACGAAATATGTGCTGCTGCCGGGGCATGCCGGCGAGGTCATCGGGCTCGCTGGCGTCAAAAGCGCCCTCGAAGCACTGTTCGGCCCGCTCGATGTACAGCCGTTGTCCTCGCAGATTTTCGGGTTCTATACCGCGCTCGTGTACCTGACGCCGATTTTCGGCGGGCTCCTCGCCGATCGCGTGCTCGGCCAGCGCCGCACCGTCATCCTCGGCGCGTCCTTGATGGCCGTCGGTCACTTTATGATGGCGGTCGAGCCGCTGCTGTTGTTCGCGCTGGCCGCGATTATTCTCGGCAGCGGCGCGTTCAAGCCGAATATCTCGACCCAGGTCGGCGGACTTTATGCGCCGGGCGATCCGCGCCGCGACCGGGCTTATTCCATCTTTTACGTCGGCATCAACGTCGGGGCATTCCTGGCGCCGCTGGTCTGCGGCACGCTCGGCGAAAAGGCCGGCTGGCATTATGGCTTCGCCGCCGCCGGCGTCGGCATGCTGATCGGGCTGTCGATTTATCTTTATGCACTGCCGCTGTTGCCGCAGGACGAATTGCACAAACCGCGGCTCGATGAGACCGCGGCAACCCCGCCCGACGACGAATGGCGCGGCATCGTCGCCATCCTCGTCCTGTTCGTACCGGTGGCGCTGTTCTGGGCGACCTACGAGCAGGCCGGCAACACCATCGTGCTGTGGGCCGACGCCAACACCGATCGCGCCATCGACGTACTCGGCTTCACCGCCGAAGTCCCCACCACCTGGTTTCTGGCGGTCAATCCGTTTTTGATTTTCGCCTTTACGCCTTTTGTCGTGGCGCTGTGGACCCGACAGGCCGAGCGCGGCGCGGAGCCGTCGACCGTGACCAAGATGGCGCTCGGCTGTCTCGGCGTGACGCTGTCGTATCTCGTCATGGCCGCGGCGGCCTTCCATGCCGGCGCCGGGAAGGCGAGCTGGCTGTGGTTGCTCGCTTACTTCGTCATCATCACCATCGGCGAGCTTTATCTGTCGCCGGTCGGGCTGTCGCTCGTGACCAAGATCGCGCCGGCGCGCATGCTGTCGATGATGATGGGTGTGTGGCTGGCGACGAGTTTCATCGGCGGCTTCCTTGCCGGCTACATCGGCAGCTTCTGGAGCCGCATGGCCAAGCCGGAATTTTTCTTGATGGTCGCGGCCATCGCCGCGCTGGCTGGCTTCGCGATTTTTCTGGCGCGCCGGCCACTGCGCGGGATTTTGCCGGAATAAGAAACCTGCTCTTCCCCGCTCGACTGGCGCATACGTCGCCTGAAGGAGGTTACATTGAATTGGAATAACTGGGTTCGGCAGGTTCACCGCTGGCTGTCGATCATCTTTACGCTGACCGTTATTGCTAATTTCGTCGTCATGGCACTGGGGACACCTCCCGCGTGGGTCGTCTACGCGCCGCTGCCGCCGCTCTTCTTGCTGCTGTTCACCGGGCTCTACATGTTCGCGTTGCCGTATGCCGCCAAGCGGCGCGCCTGATGATGCACGGCTGAGCCGATAAAAAAAACCTCTCCCCGCGAAGCGCGGGGAGAAGCAAACATTACGGGGAGAGGTGACCGATTAGTGCGCGGCGTGTGCGGCCGCGGCGGCCGGCGGAGCGTGCGGAGTCTCCATGGTGCTGATGCGGCTCTTCACCGCCTTCTGCACCTTCTCGAACGCGCGCACCTCGATCTGGCGGACGCGCTCGCGCGACACGCCGAACTCCTCGGCCAGCTCTTCGAGCGTGATCGGGTCGTCGGCAAGCCGGCGCGCCTCGAA
>CAYWNY010000101.1:0-13724 GCA_964459765.1 uncultured Hyphomicrobiales bacterium
TGGGCGGTCCGGCCGGCGCGGACGACAACGGCGATCGTGTATTGGCGGCGCTGGCGCGCGAACATGTCGATACCAGCGCCTGCCAGCGGCTCGACGGGCTGACGACCGGGCTTTCCGCGATTTTTGTCGATGCCGGCGGCGACCGCACCATCGTGACCTATCGCGATCCACGGATTGCCGCGGCACGCCCGCGCGATGCGGAAGCCGTTGCCGCGGCAGCCGATCTGGTATTGGCCGACAATCGCTATCCGGATTTTGTGCGGCCGATCTGCGAAGCGGCGCACCGGCGCCAGATCCCCATCGTGCTTGACGCCGACAAAACAACGACGCCCGACGACGCGCTTCTGAGCATTGCCTCGCATGTGGTGTTTTCATCGGAGTGTCTTCTCACCACGACCGGCGTGGACGATTTGGAGACGGGCCTCAATATCATCACCCGGCATACGCAGGCGTTTTTAGCGGTCAGTAATGGGCCGCAGGACATTCTGTTCCTGGAGCACGGTTCGGTCCGCCGCGTGCCGGTCTTTGAAATCGATGCGGTGGATACGCTCGCCGCCGGCGACGCGCTGCATGGCGGCTTCGCGCTGGCGCTGGCGGAGGGAAGGGGCGAGGCGGAGGCCTTGCGCTTTGGCGCCGCCGTTGCCGGGCTCAAATGCAGCCGTCTCGGCGGGGCGGGCGGCATGCCGGCAAGGGTCGAAGTCGAGGCGCTGCTGGCGGCGGATAAAGCCCCCCCTGCCTCGGAACCATAGCTCTTGATTTAGAATATTTGTCTCTATAAACCAATCTTGGCATGAGATTGGGAAAGAAAATTCTATGGACGCCATAGACCGCAAGATTTTGGCCGTTTTACAGGAAGACGCCTCGCTGTCGGTTGCCGATATCGGCTCGCGGGTGGGCCTGTCGTCGACGCCATGCTGGAAGCGCATTCAGCGCCTCGAGGCCGACGGCGTCATCCAAAAGCGCGTCGCGATCGTCGATCAGGACCGCATCGGGCTCGGCGTCACCGTGTTCGTCTCGATCGAGACCGGCGATCATTCGCAGGATTGGCTCGACCGCTTCGCCAAGGTCGTTGGCGCCATGCCGGAAGTGATGGAGTTTTACCGCATGGCCGGCGATGTCGATTACATGCTGCGCGTGGTGGTCACGGATATCGCCGGCTACGACACTTTCTACAAACGGCTGATCGCCGCGGTGCCGCTGACCAACGTCACCTCGCGTTTCGCCATGGAGAAGATCAAGTCGACGACGGCGCTGCCGATTCCGTAAGAAATTATCGACGCGATCTTGAGAACACCGGCGCCTGCCGTTCGGCGCGCGCGCTAATGCCCTGACGTCAGCGCACCGGCAGCGGCAGACTGGGTGTTGCGGGTCGTGATCTCGGCGAGTATTTTGGTGAAATATTCCGTGCTGTCGCCGAGCGTCAGCCGCGGCGAGCATTCCGGCGCGCAGCTGTAGGTTTCGCGGTCGGCGCCGCGATAGACGACGACATTCTGATCGGCGCCGCCCGTCACCTCGACGGTCTTTTCCATCAGCACGGCGCCCTTTTTGTCGGTGACAATGAAGTTGGTCGCGCCGTAGCTCTTGCCGGTGACAACGGCGAGGCCGCCGGGTTGAATCGATAGGTCGGCGATTAGCGGATTGCCGATCACGACATTGGCGGCCCGGTCCGGCAATTGCAATAACCGCGCCTGGTCGAGCACCACGACAATGGTTTCCGGGGCAGGGGGTGGCGCCGCGGCCGCGGGCGAAAGCAGCGCGACCAGCAACAGCGCGGCCTTCGGCCATTGCAAAAGCCGGGCCCGTGCCAGGCCTCGCGCGTACAACGCCGCCATCGAGACTCTCCGAAACGCTACGCGGAACGCAACAACCAAAAGGCTGCAGTCCTACACGCTCAATTGACGCTAAATTGGTGAAGGAAATGCAAATTCAACGCCGCCACGGGGACGGCGGCGCTGTCGCAAATCAAGATGCGTTCCGCGGCACCGGCGGGAGGTCGGCCTTAGCGGTGAACGGATAGACCAGTTGTTCGGCGAACGAACTCGGAAATGACGGCTCGGCGATGCCGTAGCGGTCGGGCAATTCGCCGGCCGGCATGTAGAACGTGCCGAACATGAGGTCGAGGACCGGGAAAGTAGCCGCGAAGTTCTTTTCGCCGCCGCGGTCGGCGGCGGTGTGATGCCAACGGTGAAACACCGGTGTCGCAATCACGTATTTGAACGGCCCGAGCGTCCAGTCGAGATTGGCATGCACGAACGCGGAATGCGCGATCGTAATCGGGCCAAGCACCACGAACACATTGGGTGAAATGCCGATCAGGAGCATGACGACGTCGGCGAGCACGGCGCCGAAGAACAGGTTGACCGGATGGAAGCGCGCCGCCGAGATCCATTCCAGTTCCTCGGTGGAGTGATGGACGGCGTGGTATTTCCAAAGCGTTTGGCCGTGGAACAGCCGGTGCGACCAATAGAGGAAGAAATCTTCGCCGACGAGGAAGATCGCCATCTGCGCGGCAAGCGGCAGTGCGGAAAGCGGCCCGTGGCCGTTCTCGTAAAAGGCGATCAAACCATCGGCGGTGGTGATCCCGAACAGAACGGCAGCGCCGACGATCAGCATGCCGATGCGCAAGAAGCGGGTGATCACGGGGATGAACAGCCAATAACAAAGGTCGGTGATCAAGTCCGTTTTGCGCCACCATGGCCGGCCGGGATTGCACGCCCAAAACCAAGTCAGCGCGGTGAAGACAAGCGCCAGGGCGAGTGAGATCGGAACGCCCTTCATGAAGGTCTTGCCGAGGTCGATGACGAAGGCGAGTAACTCTTGTTGCATGGTGAACTGGTTCTTGCCGTCTTGCCCGGCTTTTTGTTTGTGCCGCCATTGGCCTGCACCTTAAGGTATCGAGTACGCGCATTAATGGGTGGTGAATGGGCACGCGCACCTTGCTGATTTGAGACAAATGAATGCCGCAAGCTTACGTGCTCGAAAGAATTTCCCGTTATGTCGAGGGCAACAAAGCCGAGTCGCGTGCGAGGCGCGAAACACCGTCCGCAGCGTTGCAGCAAAATGTTGCAACACGTCGTTAACTACGTTGAGGAACCGCTGATGGGACGCGGGTTTCTGCGACCGGTTTAACCGCATCGCAAGTTCTCGTTGCTAGGTTCGCGGCGACCCAAATGGGCCGACCAACGGTCATTGGGTCGAGCTCGGACTAGCCACATGTGGACTTCTAAGGAGCCATCAATGAAGACCCTCGTTACGCGTTTCGTGAAGGACGAGTCCGGCGCCACGGCCATCGAATATGGCCTGATCGCCGCCGGCATCTCGGTTGCTATCATTGCCGTGGTCAATGGCCTCGGCACCAAGCTGAATACGACCTTCGGCAGCATCTCCACGCAGCTTAAGTAAGCGAGCGCGGTTGAACGGTTGCAAAAGGGCTCCGGTTGTCCCGGAGCCCTTTTCTTTTGTGGCGGGCGCCGCGGTTTCGATGCGCCGCTAACACACTCTCAACCTACGCCGCATAAATCGATTGTTCGGAGTCCTCGCGGGTCATCAGTCATGATGTTTTTGACCGAAGCGATCGAGTTGACGCTGTTCCCGGCGGTGATGGCGTTTGCGGCGTCCAGCGACCTTTTCACGATGACGATCGCCAACCGCGTTTCGGTAGTCCTCGTTGCTGGCTTCGGTGTGCTCGCCGTTCTGACTGGAACCGGCGCGACCGATGTGTTGTGGCACGCCGCCGCGGCGATCTCGGTGCTCGCGGTCGTTTTTTTCTTTTTCACGCGCGGGTGGATCGGCGGCGGCGACGCCAAGCTCGCGGCCGCGACGGTGCTGTGGCTGGGCTTCGCGCATCTGGCCGACTACCTGTTCTATGCGTCGATCTTCGGCGGGATGCTCACCCTTCTGATCATGTATTTTCGCTCCGTGCCGTTGGCCCGGATGTTCATCGGCCGGGGCTGGGCCGAGCGCTTGCACCGCGGCGACAGCGGCGTCCCCTACGGCATCGCGCTCGCCGCGGCTGCGCTTGTCGTCTATCCGCACACCCAGTGGATGGCGGCGCTTACTCAGTAGCCGGGCCGTTACCGCGGTTTGTTGCTCGCAACCGGCGATTTTGCCGTCGGATACGATGTGGCTTGCTGCCGAAAAAGCGAGGCGTAACGCGTAATTAACGCGATTTGGATACGCCTCATTAACCATGCCTTGACGTTTAGCTGGTGAAATCCGGGGACAAGGGCCCATCCGGCCATTACGTCGCTTTTGGAAGTTGAACGGGTTCATGAAGCGCTCGCGCATTATCGTATTGGTCATTGCGCTTGCTGCGGGCGGGGTCGCCGCCATGTTGGCGAGCGGCAACCGGCAACCGGAAGCGCCAAAAGCGCCGCCCCCACCGCCGCCGCTTGCTACCGTCGACGTGCTGGTGGCGAAGTCCGATCTGGGCACCGGACAGGTGGTCGGCGATAACGATATCGGCTGGCAGACCTGGCCGGCCGCCTCGGCGAATTCGAATTTCATCCGCAAGACCGACCGGCCGGACGCGATCAAGGACTTCGTCGGTGCGATCGTGCGCACGCCGATTTCGGCCGGCGAGCCGGTCCGCGACTCCAAAGTCGTCGCCGGCAAGGGCGGCGGCTTTTTGGCAGCCATTCTGCCGCATGGCATGCGCGCCGTCGCCATCGACATCGCGCCGGATTCCGACGCCGGCGGTTTCATTCTGCCGAACGATCACGTCGACGTCGTGCTTACACGCCGCGACAAGGCCGCGGAAAAGCTGACCGGCGTCGAGAAGGTCGTCGGCGAAACCATCCTGCGTAACGTGCGGGTATTGGCCGTTGACCAAACGATCGAGGAAAAGGAAGGGCAAAAGGTGGTCGTAGGCAAGACCGCGACCATCGAGCTCACGCCGCAACAAGTCGAGACGCTGGCGGTGTCCAAGCAGCTCGGCACGCTTTCGCTCACCTTGCGCAGCCTCCTCGATTCCCAGTCGCCCACGCCGGAAGGCGGCGAGGACAACGAGGAAAAAGAGTCGCGGGGCTTGAACACGGTGCGTTACGGCGTCAGCACGCAATCGACGGCGCGGTGAGCGCGGGGGGAGCGGATATGCAGCTAGGGACACCGATCCGTGCGGCGGCTGTCGCGGCGCTCGTCTGTTGCCTTGCGCTGGCGGCGCGCGGCGGCTTCGCCGCCGAGCTCGAGGCGCAGCCGCAAACCATCGTGATTTCCGCCAGCGACGTCAGCTCGCGATCGGTGGCGCTCGGCATCAATAAATCGGTGGTGATCGACTTTCCGCGCGACATCAAGGATGTCCTGGTCGCCAATCCCAAAATCGCCAATGCCGTCATCCGCTCCGCGCGCCGCGCTTATGTCATCGGCGTCGATGTCGGTCAGACCAACGTGTTTTTCTTTGACGCCGACGGCAAACAGATGGCCGGCCTCGATATCGCCGTGACGCGCAGCCTGAACGGCATCCGCGCGGCGATCAAGCAGCTCCTTCCCGACGCCGACATCCGCGTCGAAGGCATCGGCGATGCCGTGATGTTGACCGGCTACGTTTCCAGCCCGGCCGAGGCGCAGCAGGCGTTCGACATCGCCTCGCGACTCGTCGGTTCGGCCTCGTCAGAAACCGCCGCAACCGGCACTAAGGTGTTCAACGCCATCGTGGTTCGCGGCCGCGACCAGATCATGCTCAAAGTCACGGTCGCCGAAGTCGAGCGCGACTTGATCAAGCAGCTGGGCATCAATCTGTCCGGCTCGCTCAATTATGGCAGCGCCGTCGTCAACTTCAACAACACCAATCCGTTCACCGCCTACGGCCAATCGCTGAGCGGCTCGAGCGTTAGCGGCGGTTGGAAGGGGCTCACCGGTACGCTGCAGGCCATGGAACAGGCGGGCGTCATCCGCACGCTCGCCGAACCAAACCTGACCGCCATCTCCGGAGAAACCGCGACGTTCCTGGCCGGCGGTGAAGTTCCCATCCTCAATGGCTACAGCTGTTCCGTTGCAGCTCCCGGCACGACCGCTCAGGCTTGTCAGCCTTCGATCACCTTCAAGCAGTTCGGCGTCAGTCTCAATTTCACCCCGGTCGTGCTCAGCGAAGGCCGCATCAGCCTCAAGGTCATGACTGAGGTGTCGGATCTGTCTTCCCAGAACGCGCTGACGATCACCGAGCCCGGCACCACCAATACCGCAACGGTTCCATCGATCCGCACCCGCCGTGCTCAAACGACGGTGGAAATCCCCTCCGGGGGGTCGCTCGCCATGGCCGGCATGATCCAGAACTCGACCAAGCACAACGTCAACGGTTTTCCGGGGCTCATGGAGCTTCCCATTCTCGGGCAGTTGTTCAAGAGCAACGATTACATCAACCAGGCGACCGAACTGATGGTGCTCGTGACGCCCTATGTCGTGCACGCGGTCGCGCAGAAGGATTTGTCGCGGCCCGACGACGGTTTTGCCGATCCGAGCGATCCGGCGCAGTGGCTGCTCGGGCGTTTCAATCGCATCTACGGCGTCGGCGGCGTCCCCGATCCGCCGGACAACTATCGCGGCAAATACGGCTTCATCCTGGATTGAGGGCGGGCAAGGAGACAACGCATGCAGATTGTCCAAGCACTGACCGCCAAGACGCGGGGCGTCGCCGGTATGGCGCTGCGCGCCGCGGTCGTCGGCGGCTGCGCGATCTTGGTCTGCAGTTGCACCACTGATCAGCAGGTCGCCGGCGTGCCCGACGTCCCGACCGATTACCGGCAGCGCCACCCGATCACGATAACCGAGGCGGACCATACGTTGGAAGTTTTCATCGGCTCCAATCGCGGCGAACTCAATGCCACGCAACGCGCCGAAGTGCTGGCGTTTGCGCAGACCTGGAAGCATGAAGCCACCGGCGGGGTGGTGGTCGAGCTGCCGGTCGGCACCTCCAACGAGCGGGCGGCCGCGGAAGCCGTGCGTGGAATTCGCTCGATCATGACGGCAAGCGGCGTACCGGCCGACGGCATCGCGGTACGCGGCTATCATCCAGTCGCGATCAGGCTTGCCACGATCCGCATCAGCTATCCGAGGATCGCCGCGCAAGCCGGACCCTGCGGCCTGTGGCCCGAAGACATCGGGCCGAGCTGGAATCGCGATTATTTCGAGAACCAGCCGGTTTGGAATGCCGGTTGTTCAACGCAACGCAACCTCGCCGCCATGGTCGACAACCCCGCCGATCTGGTGCAGCCGCGCGCGGAGACGCCGCCTTACGAGGAACGGCGCACCACGGTGCTGGAGAAGTATCGGGCGGGCACCACCACCGCGGCGCAAAGTGCAACAAGCGATTCAGGCAAAATCAGCGACCTCGGCAAATAGCACCGCATATCATGGACTCAGCTAGTCAAGTTGCCTGGCAAGACACCGGCGAACACGCCGATCCCGAAGAGCGCATCGCGCCGGCGCCGCGCGTCTCGGTGCAGGCCTTTTGCGAGACGGTCGAGACCGCCGCCGCCATCCAGGCGGCCGGCGAGGATCGGCGCATGGCCAAGGCGCATCTGCGCATCCAGATGGGCGGCTTGGTCGCGGCCGTAGAGGCCTATCAGACCGCGCCGACGCCGAACGTCATCATCCTCGAAACCGAAAGCCGCAGCGACGACATTTTAGGCGGCCTCGACAAGCTGGCGCCGGTCTGCGACGCCTCAACGCGCGTCATCATCATCGGCAGCATGAATGACGTGGCGCTTTATCGCGAACTGGTACGGCGCGGTGTGAGCGATTATCTGATCGCGCCAGTCGGCACGCTGCAGATTGTGCGTTCGATCTGCGGCCTGTTCTCGGCGCCCGACGCCAAACCGGTCGGCCGCATCATCGCCGTGGTCGGCGCCAAAGGCGGGGTCGGCGCTTCGACGATCGCCCACAACGTCGCCTTCTCCATCGCCCGCGATCAGGTGCTCGATTCGGTCGTCGCCGATCTCGATCTCGCGTTCGGCACCGCCGGCCTCGATTTCAACCAAGACCCGCCGCAAGGCATCGCCGAAGCGGTGTTTTCGCCCGACCGCGTCGACAACGCCTTCATCGACCGTCTGCTCTCCAAATGCACCGACCACTTAAGCCTCCTGGCGGCGCCGGCAACTTTGGACCACGTCTACGATTTCGGCGCTGACGCCTTCGAGGCGATCTTCGATACGTTGCGCGCAAGCACGCCCTGCGTCGTGCTTGACGTGCCGCATCAGTGGAGCGGCTGGACCAAGCAGACTTTGGTCGGCGCCGACGATATTCTCATCGTCGCCGCGCCCGATCTGGCCAATCTGCGCAACACCAAGAATCTGTACGACTTCCTTAAAGCGGCGCGACCCAACGACCGCCGTCCGTTCTATTGCCTCAATCAGGTCGGGGTTCCCAAGCGACCCGAGATCAAGGCCGCCGATTTCGCCAAGGCGCTTGAGGGCGAACCGCTGGCATCGATTCCATTCGAGCCGCAGCTGTTCGGCGCGGCGGCGAATAACGGCCAAATGATCGCCGAGATCTCGTCAAATCACCGGACCGCTGAAATCTTTCGGCTGCTGGGGCAGAAATTGACCGGCCGCGCCGAGCCGAAGAAACAACGTTCAAGCATGCTGTCGCCGTTGATCGAGAAATTGCTGCAAAGGCAGGGATAACCGAAGAGCCGTCGGAGTAGCGTAGTGTTTGGCAAGCGATCCACTTCGGGCAGTTCCGCCGCCGCTGAGGCAGAGCGGCCGCGGCCGCGTCCGGCGGCGCCGCAGTCGGCGCGTCCGGCGGTTGTAGCGTCACAGCCGCCCCAAGCGGCGCCATCGGCGTCGCAAGGCGGCCGAACGCCGTTTCCTTCCGCCGGCCTCGGCGCCCCGATTGTTGGCGCGCCGACCGGCAAAAGTGCCGCGACCGGCGCCGACCCGCCGGTGCAAATCCCGACCGCGACCGATACGCGCCGCTCCGACAACTATTACGAAACCAAAGGCACCGTTTTCGGTGCGTTGATCGAGGCCATCGACCTCGGTCAGCTGGCCAAGCTCGACGCCGATTCGGCGCGCGAGGAAATCCGCGACATCGTCAACGAAATCATCGCGATCAAAAATATCGTGATGTCGATTGCCGAGCAGGAGGATCTGCTCGACGATATTTGCAACGATGTTCTCGGCTATGGCCCGCTCGAACCGCTGTTGGCCCGCGACGAAATTGCCGACATCATGGTCAACGGTTCCGGCACCGTCTACATCGAAGTCGGCGGCAAGATTCAGAAGACCGGCATCCGCTTCCGCGACAATCAGCAGCTGCTCAACATCTGCCAACGCATCGTCAGCCAGGTCGGCCGCCGGGTCGACGAGACATCGCCGATCTGTGACGCCCGCTTGGCGGACGGCTCGCGCGTCAACGTCATCGTGCCGCCGCTGGCGATCGACGGACCGGCGCTGACGATCCGCAAATTCAGGAAGGATAAGCTCACCCTTGAGCAGCTGGTGCGCTACGGATCGATTTCACCGGAAGGCGCCGAAATCCTTAAGGTGATGGGCCGCTGCCGCGTCAACGTGCTGATCTCCGGCGGTACCGGTTCGGGCAAGACCACGCTGCTCAACTGCCTGACCCGCTACATCGACAACGACGAACGCATCGTCACCTGCGAAGACGCCGCCGAATTGCAATTGCAGCAGCCGCATGTGGTGCGGCTGGAAACACGGCCGCCGAACCTCGAAGGCGAGGGCCAGATCACTATGCGCGATCTGGTGCGCAACTGTCTGCGCATGCGGCCGGAGCGGATCATCGTCGGCGAAGTGCGCGGTCCTGAAGCATTCGATTTGTTGCAGGCGATGAACACCGGCCACGACGGTTCGATGGGCACGTTGCACGCCAACATGCCGCGCGAGGCGCTTTCCCGCCTGGAATCGATGATCACCATGGGCGGCTATGCGCTGCCGTCGCGCACCATTCGCGAAATGATCGTCGGCTCGATCGACGTCGTCATTCAGGCCGCGCGTCTGCGCGACGGCTCCCGCCGCATCACCCACATTACCGAGGTGATCGGCATGGAAGGAGACGTCATCATCACCCAGGATCTGTTTCTTTATGACATCCTCGGCGAGGACGCCAACGGCAACCTGGTCGGCCGGCACCGCTCGACGGGGATCGGCCGTCCGAAATTCTGGGAACGCGCTCGTTATTACGGCGAGGAGCAGCGGCTGGCGGCGGCGCTCGACGCGGCGGCGGCTGCGGACGCGGTGCAATAATGAACGCTTATCTGTTGTTTCTGATGGTTGCGGTGGCGATCGGCGGGGTTGCGTGGGTCTTCCTCTATCCGCTGTTGTCCGGCGAGCGCAACGCGGAAAAGCGCGTCGCCAGTGTCGCGCGCCACGAGCCGGTGGCGCAACGGGCGGCGTCGCGCTCGGGGCAAAAATCCCGTCGCGAGCAAGTGGAAGGCACGCTGAAACAAATGGAAGCGCGCCGCAAGGCGAGCAAGCGCGTGCCGCTCTCGGTGCGACTTGCCCAAGCCGGGCTGAACTGGTCGCCGCGCCGCTTCATGGTGATAGCCGGCGCGCTCGGCGTTGGCGCCTTCGTCATCGCGATGTTCACGGGGGTCAGCCTGCTGCCCGCGCTCGGGCTCGCCTTCGCCGCCGGCGGCGGTCTGCCGTTCTGGCTTTTGTCGTTCCTCAAAAAGCGCCGCGAGAATAAATTTTTGGCGATGTTTCCCGACGCCGTCGACGTGATCGTGCGCGGCATCAAGGCCGGGTTGCCGTTGCTCGACAGCCTTAAACTGATTGCCAACGAGGCCGAAGAGCCGCTGCGCAGCGAATTCCGCGGCATCATCGAAACGCAAACCATCGGCATCCCGATCGGCGAAGCCTGCTTCAAGCTCTACGAGCATATGCCGGTTCCGGAAGCGAACTTCTTCGCCATCGTCATCGCCATTCAACAGCGCGCCGGCGGTAATCTGTCGGAGGCGCTGGGCAACCTGTCGCGAGTGTTGCGCGACCGTAAGAAGATGAAGGCCAAGATCCAGGCAATGTCGATGGAGGCAAAGGCTTCCGCTTCGATCATCGGCGCGCTGCCGATCGCGGTGATGATGCTCGTCTACTTCACCAGCCCGCAATACATGTCGCTGTTGTTTACGGAATCGCTCGGCCGCCTGATGTTGCTGTGCTGCGCGGTGTGGATGTCGATCGGCATTTTCGTCATGCGCCGAATGATCAACTTCGACTTCTGAGGCCGTCATGCGCTCCGTTATCGAGCATCTGATCGATCCGCAGTTTCTGACCGTAGTATTCGCCGCGATCGCGGCGGGCGCTACCGTATTGACGCTTGCCATGCCGTTGTTGGCGCGCGACACGTTGTCGACGCGGATGAAGGCGGTGGCGTTCGAGCGGGAGAAAATTCGCCAGCGTGAACGCGAGCGCATGGCGCAAAACAGCAAGGCCATGCTGCGGCAATCGCCGAAGGCCTACATGAAGACTGTTGTTGAGAATTTCAATCTCAGCAAATGGGTCGGCCAGGAAGAGGCGCGCAAACTATTGGTCCAGGCCGGCTATCGCGGACAGGGGCCGTACGTCACTTATCTATTCTTCCGCATGGTGATGCCGGTTGCCATGCTGGCGGCGGCCTTCTTCTACATCTTCGTCGTCGTGCAGCTCGACCAGCCGATGCTGATCAAAATCGGCATCGGCATCGGCGCGGCCTATTTCGGCATGCTCAGTCCGAACCTCTACCTCAAAAACAAGATCTCCCGGCGGCGGACCTCGATCAAGCGGGCGTTTCCCGACGCGCTCGATTTGCTGTTGATCTGCATCGAATCCGGCATGTCGGTCGAAGCGGCGCTTCAGAAAGTCGGCGACGAAATCGGAGCGCAATCGGTCGAGCTGGCGGAAGAACTGTCGCTGACGACGGCGGAATTGTCGTACCTCCCGGATCGCCGCCAAGCTTACGATAACCTCGCGCAACGCGTCGGTCTTGAAGGCGTCAAAGCGGTGTGCCTCGCCTTGCAGCAGTCGGAGCGCTACGGCACGCCGCTCGGCACCACCATGCGCGTCCTGTCGCAGGAAAATCGCGACATGCGCATGTCGGAAGCCGAAAAGAAAGCGGCGGGCCTGCCGCCGAAGCTCACCGTGCCGATGATCCTGTTTTTCCTGCCGGTCCTGTTTGTCGTCATTCTCGGACCGGCCGCCATTCGGGTGATGGCGCTGAACTGAATGCGGGGAAGCGCCGTCAGCTGGCGCCGTTTTTCGGATCGCGCAGGTCTTTGCGGTGCGCAAGCATTTGCCGCAGATAGGCGACATTGGCGGCGGCTTCGTCGGGCGGCAGATCGGCGCGCGCGATCGTCTCGGCTTCGGCGAAGCGGCCCTGCAATCCGACCACCAGCGCCAAGTTCTGCCGCACCCGCGGATCGACCGGCGGATTGGCCGCCGCGCGCCGCAACACCGCTTCGGCCTCACGCAGGTTTTTCGACAAAGCATAGGACAGGCCGAGGTTCGACAAGACGGACGGTTCTTCGGGAACGATTTTCAACGCGGTCAGGTAATAACGCTGCGCGTCGGAATGCCGCCCCATCTGATCGAGCACGGCGCCCTGCGCTGACAAAATGTGCCAGTCCGGCTGATCAGGCGAATGCGCCCGCTCCAGTACCTCGAGCGCCTGGCCATAATTTCCGGCTTCCGCCAAAGCCCGGCCATAGGCGCCGAGCACGACCTTGTCGTGCGGATTTTCGATCGAGGCCCGCTCGAGGATGGCGACTGCCTGGGCGCGCTGCCCGGTCGCGCGCAGCGCCTGCGCGTAGTGCAGCGCCGCTTCGACATTGGCTGGATCGGCTCGATATTGCTGGCCGTAGACCTCGACGTCGTGCCGATTGTCGGCGTCGGATTTCACCGGACTCGCAACCGGGAGCGTTCCGGTCGACTCGGCGGTTTGCGTTGTCTGGCATCCGGCGGTCGCCACCGCGACTAAAGCGAGCAGGGCGGCCGAAGCCAACAAGCGGGCTGTGCGGGACTGCGTCAAACGCATCTCGATCGCTGCCAAAATAGGCACCCCGGCGCCGGGCGCGCCGCGCCAAGGCGTTCGCAAGGCTGGTCAGCAATAGAACGTTAACCCTAATGAGACGTTAACGACGCGAAAGGCAAAGCCCCACGATTTCCGTCTCTTGCAGCGAGGTTAGACACTTTTTGGGTTGGGGTTAGACACTTATGTTCGCTTTTTGTCGCCCTTGAGTTTGGCCATCGCCGACTTCGACAGTCTGGCTTGGTCAGCTGCTGCCGTGTATCGCTCGATCTCCTTCAGTGTGCGATGCCCGGAAATCGAGGCGATTTCCTTGGCAGATGATCCACTTTCGGCAAGGCGACGCATGGTCGCCTTGCGCAGACCATGCGGCACGCAGTGAGATGGCAGGCTAGCTGATTGCACCGCCTTTTTCATGAGCCGGGTGAGTGTCGCGCGTTTGATAGGACGGCCGTTGGCGTCGCCGATCAGTGTGACGCCCTTGGCGGGCGTAGCCTTGATCGCGGCGAGGAGCGCGGGGCGCAATGGTATGGACAGCTCGGCGCCCGTCTTTTCCTGAATCACGCGGATCGATCCGCGGGAAATGTCCGATCTGCGCATTTTGACAATGTCACCCGCGCGCTGGCCGGTGTACAGCAACAATGCAAACGCGAGCCGTTCGCGCGTTCCGAGCGACCATCGCCGCTGGAACCGTGATAGCTCGTTTTCCGTCCAAGAATGTCAAACGGCTTCCAAATTTGGGTCTGACTCAATCTCGATGAAGTTTACTGATG
>CAYWNY010000102.1:0-13679 GCA_964459765.1 uncultured Hyphomicrobiales bacterium
CATCCTTGACGCCGGAATCGCGCAGATTGAGCGCGTGGGCATGGCCCTGGCTGCCATAGCCGATGATCGCGACCTTCTTGCCCTTGATCAGGTTCAGGTCGGCGTCGCGGTCGTAGTAAACACGCATGTTCTCACCCTTGAAGAAGGCCGGTTGCGGCCGTTGTTGCCGTAGTTTCTGAAAGTGCCGCGCTGCTTCTAGGTTCTGCGCGCGGCTTGGACAACCCCGTTGCGGCCGTCCCCATTGCGATCACTGCCGCGGCGGATCGGCGCCTTGCCTTTGGCCTCGCAAGCGCCGTCGAACGCTTCGCGGGCGCGGGCGATTTTCGGCTGGTTGCGAAGGGCCCAGGCGCCCAGCGCCGATACCGGAGTGAGCAGATCGCGGCCGAGCGGGGTCAGCGCATAATCGACCCGCGGCGGAATCGTCGGAAATATCGTGCGCGTGACCAAGCCGTCGCGCTCGAGCCCACGCAACGTCAAGGTCAGCATGCGCTGCGAAATGCCGCCGATCGCGCGGCGCAATTCGTTGAAGCGGACCGGGCCGTCACCGAGGCGGGAGACCACCAGCACCGACCATTTGTCGCCGATGCGGGCGAGCACGTCGGAGATCGCGCGGCAGTCGGAAGGTAAATGAATGTTGCCTGGTTTCATCAATGTGCCCTCTTGCGCACCCGCTTTGTAGTCACTTATTTAGCGTGAGTTATCGAATTTAACTAGAGGGTTTCGTTTATGGCAAAACCGCATTTGGCAGTCGTGGTCGGCAGCAATCGCCGCGAATCGATCAACCGAAAGCTGGCGCAGGCACTGATCAAGCTCGGTGCCGACAAATTCGATGCCAGCATCGTCCGCATCGACGATCTGCCGATGTTCAACCAGGACAACGAAGGAAACCTTCCGCCCGAGGTCGTGCGCTTCAAAAGCGAGCTCGCCCAAGCGGACGGGTTCCTCATCCTCACGCCGGAACATGATCGTTCCCTTCCGGCGGTATTGAAAAACGCAATCGATTGGGGCGCGCGGCCCTACGGCAAGAACTCCTGGGCCGGCAAACCGACCTTCATCACCGGCACCTCGCCGGGCGCGATCGGCAGCGCCATTGTGCAACAGCATCTGCGGGCGGTCATGATCAGCCTGGGCGTGATCCTCTTGGGCGGTGAAGCCTACGTCACCTTCAAGCCCGACTTGCTCGATGCCCACGGCAATATCGGCGACGAGAGCACGCGGAAATTCCTGCAAGGCTTCCTCGATCAATTCGCGTCGCTGGTCACCAAGCTGACGGCACCGCAATCCGCTCGCTCGGCGGCGTAGCAGCCCTTTTCGTCCGCTCGTCCCCGCGAAAGCCGGGACCGATATCTTCTCTTATCTTACCTGTCCTTCTCGATTCCCGCTGTCGCGGGAATGAGCATGGAAGTTTCACATCCCCTCCGGGCCGCGGCCGATGGCGACGACGCCGGTGCGCGACACCTCGACCAGCCCGATCGGCAGCATCAGGTTGATGAAGCTTTCGATCTTGTCGGAGGCGCCGGTGATCTCGAACACGAAGCTCTCGTTGGTGGCGTCGATGACGCGGGCGCGGAAGGCGTCGGCCAGCCGCAGCGCCTCCATGCGATGCTCGCCCTTGCCGCGCACCTTCACCATCGCCAGTTCGCGCGACAGCGCCGGACCGGTCGTCGTCAGGTCGACGACGCGATGCACCGGCACCAGGCGATCGAGCTGATTTTTGATCTGCTCGATCACCATCGGGGTGCCGCGGGTGACGATGGTGATGCGGGAGAGATGCTTCTCGTGCTCGGTCTCCGACACCGTGAGCGAGTCGATGTTGTAGCCCCGGCCGGAGAACAGTCCGATCACCCGCGCCAGCACGCCCGGCTCGTTGTCGACCAGCACGCACAGCGTGCGGCTTTCGACGACTTCGGTGGCCGGGGCGGCGGGATAGTGAGTGGTGGCAGCGGTGCTCATGCTCACACCAACACCTTGCCCGCCTCGGTGATCGCGTCCTCGACCCGGGTCGAGGCGTCGCCGAGCAGCATCTCATTGTGCGCGCGACCGGACGGAATCATCGGGAAGCAGTTCTCCGCCGGATCGACCACGCAGTCGAACAGCACCGGCTTCTTCACGTCGATCATCTCGCGGATCTTGTCGTCGATTTCGCCCGGATGGGTGCAGCGGATGCCGTGCGCGTGGTAGGCCTCCGCAAGCTTGACGAAATCCGGCAGCGCCTCGGTGTAGGAATGCGAATAGCGCGCGCCGTGCAGCAATTCCTGCCACTGCCGCACCATGCCCATATACTGGTTGTTGAGGATGAAGATCTTGACCGGCAGGTCGTACTGCACCGCCGTCGAAATCTCCTGCATGGTCATCAGCACCGAGGCTTCGCCGGCGATGTCGACGACGAGCGAATTCGGGTGCGCGAGCTGCACCCCGACCGAGGCCGGCAAGCCGTAGCCCATGGTGCCGAGCCCGCCCGACGTCATCCAGCGGTTCGGCTCCTGGAAATGATAGAACTGCGCCGCCCACATCTGATGCTGGCCGACTTCGGTGGTGATGTACGTGTCGCGGTCCTTGGTCAGCTCGTAGAGCCGCTGGATCGCGTATTGCGGCTTGATGATCTCGTTGGAGTTGCGGAAGGCGAGCGAATTCTTCGCCCGCCAGACGCCGATCTCTCCCCACCAAGCCGCCAAGGCCTTCTTGTCGGGCGTCGCGGCGCTGGCGCGCCACAGCCGCACCATGTCCTCGAGCACATGTGCGCAATCGCCGACGATCGGCACGTCGACCTTGACGTTCTTGTTGATCGAGGACGGATCGATGTCGATGTGGATTTTCTTCGAGCCGGGCGAGAAGGCGTCGAGCCGGCCGGTGATGCGGTCGTCAAAGCGGGCGCCGACGCAGATCATCAGATCGCAATCGTGCATCGCCCAGTTGGCCTCCCAGGTGCCGTGCATGCCGAGCATGCCGAGCCACTGCTTGTCGGCGGCGGGAAAGGCGCCGAGCCCCATCAGCGTCGAGGTGATGGGAAAACCGGTGAGCTTGACCAGTTCGCGCAACAAGTCGGACGCGGCGCGGCCGGAATTGACGACGCCGCCGCCGGTGTAGAACAGCGGCCGTTTCGCCTGCGCCATGAGCTCGACCGCCTGTTTGATCTTGTCGAGATCGCCTTTGAGCTTCGGCTGGTAGCCGCGGTGCTGAAACTCTTTCGGCTTCGAGTAGGTGCCTTTGGCGAACTGGATGTCTTTGGGAATATCGACCACCACCGGACCCGGCCGGCCGCTGGAAGCGATATGGAACGCCTCGTGCAGCGCACGGGGCAAATCGGCGATGGTTTTGACCAGATAATTATATTTGGTGCACGGCCGCGTTATGCCGACGGTGTCGCATTCCTGGAACGCGTCATTGCCGATCAGGTGCGTCGGCACCTGCCCGGTCAGCACCACGAGGGGAATCGAGTCGCAGAGCGCGTCGGTCAGGCCGGTGACGGCGTTGGTGGCGCCGGGACCGGAGGTGACCAGCACGGTGCCGACTTTGCCGGTCGAGCGCGCATAGCCCTCGGCCGCGTGCACAGCGCCCTGCTCGTGCCGCACCAGGATGTGGTTCACCTTGTCCTGCTGAAACAGCGCGTCGTAGATCGGCAGTACCGCGCCGCCCGGATAACCGAAGATGTGTTCGACACCCTGATCGGCCAGCGCCTGGATCACCATTTCCGCGCCTGTCATTTCCGTCATGGCTAACTCCGCTTTTCGTCTGTTTCGCTTGTTGGTCGTTTAGGAAATAAAAAAGGGGCTCAAGAGCCCCTGTTTTCGCGCACCGCCGCTTCGTGGGTGGATTATCCACCTACGGCGATGCGCTTCCTTACGATAAGCAGTGACGTGACCACGAAATGACGCACGAGTTGTGCCCCTTTTGTCAGGCCTGTTTGTATAAGCATTGTGGCAATCCGGGTCAAGCCAAATGCGGCCGGAATCCGGCGCGGCCGGCCCGGCTTCGTCTTCAAACGCGCGTTTGAAATCGAGCTGGCGTTGGAATCCGACCGCGGCAGAGGTTCCGCGGCCGCCACCGCGCCGCCGCGATTTCGCGGCGGGGCGGTCCGCAATTCGCCAAGGCGTTCTGGTCCTTAATAGGTCCCTCGGAGGGGACCATGCGTAGTGCACTTTGCTGCCGCCTCGCCGTCTGTGCGCTTTCCTTGTTTGCACTTGGCATTCCGTTGGGCGCCGCGCCGACGCTCGCAGCGCCGCAGCCGGCCCCTGCGCAGGCGTCGACTGACGCCATACTCAAATGGATCAACGCCTATCGCGGCAAGCCGCAACCCGATGCATTGCCGGTGCTGGTGCGGGGCTTGAGCGATCTGCAAGCGTTCAAGGATGCCGAGACCTGCGGCGCTTACATCGGCTTCATCGCCGGCGTGCTCGGCGCCAATCCGGAGCGCGCCGCGGCGCTGATCGAGAGGATGCTGAAGATACAGGCGGCCGATCAATGGGTGCTGGTGCGCGCCATCGTCTATTCCGGTCTGCCGAACTGGAAAGTACTGTTGCTGAAATTTGCCGATCGGATGCCGACGCGCGACGCCATGATCGACAAATATGTCGGCGGTAAATTGCCGACACTCGAGCAAATTTCCTACCAGCCGGCCAAGCCCGGCGTGTTCGACAAGATCAAGGACACTTTGAAGCTGGGCGGCGAGCGAAAGAAAGCGGTGACCATCGAACCAAGCCCCGAACTGATCGATGTGCTGTGGGGCATGTATCTGGCGACCGGCTCCTATCACCCGATCCGAGCCATCATCAAATTGCTGCCGCTCGTCAACGACAAGGACAGCGTCGACAATCTCACCACCGGCAGCGCCGCCAAGTTCACGCTCGCCAGCAACGCGGTGCGCGACCTGTATCTGCTCGCCATGCTCAAGCGCGCCGTCAAAGACCAGCCCGAGGACCTCGCCAAGATCCTCAACGACGTGATCGAGGTGGCCGAGGACGTCGATACCGCCCGCATGCGTAAAGAGTCGCTCGCCGCCATCGACGAGCTCAAACAGAAGGGGCCGAACTCAAAACGCGACCTCGCCGGCTGGGGCCAGGTCGGCCAGGGCGCATTGTCGATGGGCTGCGTCGTCGCCGCCGCCACCGGGCAGATCGAACTCGGCATTCCTTGCGTGATCGGCGGCGCCGCTTACTCGGCCGGAGTGCAATATATATCGCATTAGGCGCGGAGATATCCTGGCGTTAGATCAGTGAGAGGAAAGGCCGTAACCAGGATGGCGGCAGAGCGATCGTCACTGTAGCCTCGACCGACACGCACTGACCGAGCCTAACACGGAGGCTTGGTCAACGGCCGGCCTGCCTCCTTAGCCAATTCCATTCCACTCCGGAGAAGAGATCATTGAGTGAGACACTCGTGTCGACACGCACAGAGGAAAAGCGCGTCCGGCGCTCCATTCCTTTCGACGGCGTGCCGTTGGTATTCCAAGGCGGTGGGGCGTTAGGAGCCTATCATGCGGGCGTCTATCAGGCGATCGACGAGGCGAATATCGACGTAAGCTGGATTTGCGGAACTTCGATCGGCGCGATTAATGGCGCTCTGATTGTTGGCAATCCGCCGGCAAAACGGGTGGAGAAGCTGCGTGAATTCTGGGAAATAGTCACCCGGCCCCAGATTGCCTTCCCGGATATCGCATGGCTTCTCGGTCTGTCGTTATCCGCGAACCCGCAGACCCGTTATTGGTCCAGCAAGATAAATACTTTCGCGACAATGCTGCAGGGAGTTCCGGGCTTCTTTTCCGCCCGGCCATTTCCACCCGTAAGCTCGCCGGCCGACAGTCCCAGTCTGGTCGGTTATTATGATACCTCCCCTCTAAAGACCACGCTTACAGAATTGGTCGATTTCGATTTGATCAACAGCAAGTCGATGCGGCTCAGCGTGGGAACTGCCAACGTGCGAACCGGCGCATCGACGTATTTCAATAGCCACGAACAGCCGATCGACGTGCGGCATATCTTGGCGAGCGCGTCGCTGCCACCTGGATTCCCGCCAACCGAAATTGACGGCGAATATTACTGGGACGGAGCTGTCGTCTCGAACACGCCCATACAACATGTCATCGACACCCGGCAGAAAGATAGTGCGCTTATTTTCCAGGTCGATCTGTGGGATCCGAACGGGAAGCCCCGCTCGACATTCCGTCGGCCTTCCTGCGGGCGACGGAAATCCATAGCGCTAGCCGCGCCAACATTTCGCTCGAGCAATACAAAAAAATGGAAAAGTTCAGAAATGCGCTTTGCAGTTTCTTCGACCGGCTCCCGGAACAATATCAAAACGACCCCGACGCCCGCTTCCTCGAAAAAGAAGCGCGAGTGAAGGCCGCAACCATCGTGCACCTTAAATACCAGTCGAGGGAACACGAAGGGTCAGACAAAACGTTCGCGTTCTCGCGAGCCGCGATGGAAGAGCATTGGCAAGCTGGCTACGAAGACACCAAGCTGGCACTTGCAGAGCCTGCGGTCCTCGAACCGCCCAGTAACGCTGAAGCATTGCGTATCTACGATGTCCGGCAGGGTCGGATGAAATAGACGCGGGTGTAACGCAAAGCGGACAGCACGTTGGCGCCCGGCGGCCGCGCGCTGTCGTCGCCGCAGCGTTCACAAATCGCTGAGCCCCGATGTCATCCGAGAAAGACAGCGCCGTTCGCGAATGTGCCAATCAGCGGCGCAGGTCTGTGAGCCACAGGTGAACTCGTCGTCGAATTTGGCCAGCACGGTCAACTGGGGCGTAACGAAAAGTTCCACGCCGGCCGATTAACCACGACCCGGTCGACCCGCGGGGACTAGCCTCGGTGCAATACACCCCGACTTGCGATGAACTCTGATCCATTTGGGGCGTTACCTAGGCGACAGTGAGCGTTTTTAGCGTGAGATACACAATGTCGGAAACGCGTATGTCCAATTCCAATGCCGACCTTAAACGCGCGTTAAACGATGCCAAGAAGCAAGCCGGCAACGTTGCCGACGAGGTGTCGGATGCCGCTCAAGACCTCTATTCCCAGGCGGTTGACAGCGCCTCGCGCGTCGCCGACGCGACCACAAAGGCTGCCGGCAAGACCACCGGCTCGTTCGAGGTGGCGTTGCGCAATACGATAGAAAACCAGCCATACACCGCTGTCTTTGTTGCATTGGCGCTTGGCTGGCTTATCGGCAGGATGCATCGCCCGGTTTGAATCGCGTCGCGACGGCAAACGCGCTCGGCATGGAGGCTATTGTGAGCTATGGCAGTTCGTCGCCCTATACGCCGTGTTTCATCGGGCGTCCTTTCGGCGGAAGCGTCGCCCTATCATGCGATTTGCCAAATCATCGGGGCGGGTCTCCGAACACACTATCGGTTTCCGGAACAAACGCCGAGTTAAATGCAAATTCTGTTGCAAGAGCTCGATGATGAGGAAGAAACAAACTCAGATCGCGCCAGTGAGCCGCGGATGCGGGATAAGACGGCCTCGTAAGACGGTCTTGCGGCGTCGACCGCGCCAGGCGCCTGCGCAAAATGTTCAGGCGAAATGAGCGGCAACCCAGTCGAGCAGACCGCGATCGCTGCCGCGCGGCCCGATCAAAGATAACCCAACGGGGCAGCCTTCGAGCGTCGCTAGCGGCAGAGAAATCTGCGGCAGACGCGACAGCCCGGCGATGCACAAAAGTGCGAATGCACGCCCGCGAAATACCTCAAGTTCCGAAGCCGGGGTGGCGAGGCGTGGCGCAATGCCAGGTGCGGTCGGCAGGCATAAAATCGCATCGTCGCCCAACAGCTCCTGCACATGCCGGGTGACGGCTTCGCGTCGCGGCCACATGCGCTCGACCTCGTCTGGATCGATGGTGCGCGTCCAGCGGAAGCGCTCGGCAATGCCCGGACCGAAGGTGGGATTGTAAGCGTCGATCCAGCCGCTGTGCCGCCGTCTAATCTCGTCGCCTTGCAGAATGCGAAACGTCTGCGCCCACGCCGCCGGATCGTCGATGTAAACTTTTACCGAACGCTGATCGGCGAACGCGGTCGCGACCATCGTCACCGCTGGGGCAAGAGCATCGGCGACGTCCCGGCCGACGAAGGCAAAAGCGTCTTGCGCAATCAGCAACCGCTTCGGCACGAAGCTGGTCGCGGCTGGTATGAGGATTTCGCCGACCCGGCGCATGATGTCGGCGGTGCGCGCAAACCAGCCGACCGTATCAAAGCTTGGAGCAAGCTCTACGACGCCGTCGGCCGGAACCAGGCCGTGAGTCGTGCGCAGGCCGAAAATTCCGCAATAGCTGGCCGGCAAACGCACCGACCCGCCGCAATCCGTGCCGAGCGCGAAATCGACAAGACTGCCGGCGACCGCCGCCGCCGAACCGCTCGACGAACCGCCCGGAATGCGTCCCGTTGCATTCGGATTGACGGGCGTGCCGTAATGGACGTTTTCGCCATTGAGGCTGTAGGTCAGCTCGTCGGTATGGGTTTTCCCGACCATGTTCGCACCGGCGGCAAGCAATCGCTCGATCGCCGAAGAGGTTTTGGCGGCCGAAGGATGCGTTTCAAGCCACACTGGATTGCCGTTGCCGGTTCGCTCGCCGGCAATGTCGAACACGTCCTTGGCGGCGAAGCTCAAGCCATGCAGCGGACCGGACGCCGCACCTGAAAGCACGACGTGGTTGTGCCGGCAAAACGCGTCGAGCGGATCGTTCGGAATCATTATGGCCGATGCAGCGTAGCCGGCTGCCGCGAGACCGTCTTGCGTCCGCGCTTGAAGGCGTAGAGCACGGGCGTCAATTCGGCGACCGCCATTTCCGGCTCGCCGGCATCGAGCACCACCAGATCGGCCGACTTGCCGACGGCGAGCCCGTAATCCTTCAGCCGCATCATCTGCGCCGGCCGTTGCGTGACCATGGTGAAGCATTCCCGCATGTCCGCCTTTTTTCCGACCTGGCAGACATTCGCGTAAAGGTTCGCCATGCGCAGCTGCGAGCAATCGCCAAACGGCGTGAACGGATTGAGGATGTTGTTGCTCGACAACGAGCAATTGACGCCGTGGTGCAAGAGCCTGTGCGCCGGGACAACGCCGCGCGTGACGTTATAATCGGCCGTGTGCTGCCGACCCATGAGATAAAGATCGGTGGACGGCAGCACGGTCATCGCAACGCCCGCCGCCGCCATCCGCTTCGCCATCGCGTCGCACGCCTCCGGCGACAGACTGGTCGCCTTGGTGACGTGGCCGACGGCAACGCGGCCGCCATATTTATATTCGTCGGTGCGCCGGCAAACATGCTCGTAAGTCATGCCTTCGGCAGTCGGCCCGAAATCGAGATGAAAGTCGATGTCGACGTCGTATTTGCGGGCAAGCTCGAAAATACGATCGATCTGTCCGATAGGGTCGCTGTCGACATAAGGCGCGCCGCCGATCGCGCGGCAGCCGCGATCGAGGCTTTCGACAAGGAGCTCATCGGTACCCGGATTGTTGAGCAGACCTTCCTGCGGAAACACGCAAATCTGCAGATCGATTGCCCAGTCATATTGCTTGATCAGCGGCAACACGCCTTCGAGGCTGCGCAAGCCGACGCCCGGGTCCACTTCGAGATGCGTTCGCATGTGGGTGGTGCCCTGCAGGATCGCCTTTTCCAGCGTCCGGACCGCCCGCGCATGAACGTCCTCGGGCGTGAAGGTTCGCTTCGCCTTAGCCGCTTCCACGATCGCCTCTTCAAGATCGCCCTTCTCCGATTTGACGCGGTCAAGGATGCAGGATTTGTCGAGATGGATATGCGTCTCGACAAAGCCCGGCGAAACCAGGCGGCCGCGTAGATCGATGGTCTCGCCTTCGGCCGCAAGGTTGGGCTCGATCGCGGCAATCTTGCCTTGTGCAATGCCGATGTCGATCACCGCCTGTTCGGCGCCGACGGGTCGTGCGTTGCGGAGAATGAGGTCCATGAGTGCTTTCTCGCTCACCAATCCGATTATGGCACGGAGCCAGTCTCGCCGAGATAGGCGCGAACGAGCGCCGGATCGCGGGCGACATCTGCGGCCGTGCCGGAGTGCCGGATCATGCCCGACTGAAGCACATAAGCGCGATCGGCAACCGATAGCGCGAGGGCGGCGACCTGATCGACCAGGAGGATGGTCGTGCCCTCTTCGCGCAACGCGGCGAGAAGATCGTAGAGAACATCCATAAGCCTGGGCGCAAGCCCGAGCGAAGGCTCGTCCAGCATGAGGACTTTCGGCCGCGCCATCAGACCGCGTGCGATTGCCAGCATTTGCTGCTCGCCGCCGGAGAGAAGACCGGCGCGCTGGTGGCGGCGCGCCTTCAGCGCGGCAAAGCGGTCAAGCAATACCTCGATCATGGCGCTTTCATCGGCGGATCTGCGCACATAGGCGCCAAGCCGCAAATTGTCGACGACGCTGAGCTCGGGGAAGACCTGCCGACCTTCCGGCACCAGGATCAGGCCCTGGCCGGCGATGTTTGCGGCCGAAGCCTGCTCGATCCTTTGGGACAGGAAGCGAATTTCACCCTGCACCGGCCGGATCAATCCGCTCAACGCCCGCATCAGCGTTGTCTTTCCCGCACCGTTTGCGCCAAGCACTGCGACCAGTTCACCGGCCGCAATAGTGAGCGACGTGTCACGCAAAACCGCGACCGGCCCATATCCGGCACAGAGCGACTGGGCGGCGAGCAACGGATCAGCCTCGGCGCGGAGCACGCGCATGCGCGCCCGCTCTTTCTGTTCACCCGCGCCGAGATAAGCGGCGCGCACCTTCGGTTCGGCGGCGACCGCGACCGGCGTTCCTTCGGCGATTTTCACGCCGGCATCGAGCACAATGACGTGGCTCGAAACACCCATCACCAACTGCATGTCGTGCTCGACCAGAATGACGGCAACGCCGAATCCGGCGAGCTTGCGCAACAGTTCGTCGATCGCGGCGGTATCCTTGGCGTCGAGACCGGCGACGGGTTCATCAAGCACCAGCACCGCCGGGCGCGTGGCAAGTGCGCGCGCAATCTCGACCAGCCGCTTGTCGACGTGCGGCAGAGTTGCGGCCGGCTGATCAGTTGCGCCCGCAAAACCGACAAAGGCCAGCAGGCTTTCGGCTATCGCCACGCTTTCTTCGTCCCGGCTCGTCGCAATCATGGCGGTGCCGCCAAGGCGACCGCGCCGCAGCGCGATCAGTATGTTGTCGATCACGGACAGCGCGTCGAACAGCTGACTGGTCTGGTAGGTGCGCGCAATGCCGGCGCGCGGAATCTCATAAGCGCGCAAATCCGAGACGATTTGCTCGCCGAGCTGAACGGTTCCTTCATCGGGGCGATAAAAGCCGCAGATGACGTTGAGCACCGTGGTTTTTCTGGCACCATTCGGGCCAATGATGCTGGTGATCTCGCCGGGCCGCGCATCGAAGCTCAAATCGCGCACGGCATGAACTCCGCCGAAGCTCACCGCTACATTGCGCACCAAAACCGCGCCACCGGTCGCGCCTTCAGCGAGGAAGCGCGCGACGTCGGCGCGCTGCCGCGGCATAACCTTCTCGGCTTTCGTTGGGAACAGCCGCGCAGCGACGCCAACAATTCCCGACGGTGCCAGCCGCAGCACCAAGAGCATCAGCGCGCCAACGAACAGCAGACGATATTGCCCGAGCGTCGCCAGCAATTCCGGGGCAACACCACGACCAGCGCGCCGATCAACGGACCGAGCAACCGATCGACGCCGCCGAGCATCACCACCAGCAAAAACAAGATCGATTGAAAGAACGGAAACGACTCCGGGCTGATAAAATTGCTGATCGAGGCATAAACGCCGCCGGCAATTCCGGCGATGACGGCGGAAATGGCAAAGGCGGTCGTCCGAATGAGCGTGGGGTCAAGTCCGATCGACACGCTCGCGGATTCCGAATCGCGCACCGCCCGCATGGCGTTGCCCCAAGTACTATTGCTCAGCCGCGCAAACGCCAGCAACGCCAGCGCCGTGAGCGCGACGGTGAGATAAGCGATGCCCTTCTCGCCGATGTCGTGTCTGAATACGCTTGGGCCGGGGATGCCGGAGATACCGTTCCAGCCGCCGGTGACATTTTGCCATTCGGCCGCGCCTCGCTCGATGACGAAGCCGAACGCGATCGTCACCATAGCGAGATAAGGACCGCGCACGCGCAGCGCCGGGATCGCCAACAGCACGCCGGCAACTCCCGCGGCCAGCCCGCCGGCCACCAGCGCCGGCCAAAATGGCCACTCATATGTCGTGATGAGAATGCCGACGGCATAAGCGCCGATCGCATAGAAGGCCACATGCCCAAGCGAAATCTGCCCGTTCATGCCGAGCAGAACATTGAGGCCGATGCCGACAATGGCCGTCAGCCCGACGGTGACGATAATGAAGGTCTGTTAGCTGTTGCCGCGGGCGATGAGGAAGCAAACCGCCGCGATGACGACTGCGGCCACGCCGGCCGTGCGCCAGTTCATACTTTCCTCAACTGCACCCGGCCGAACAATCCATTCGGGCGCAGAGCGAGCGCGAGACAGGCCCGAAGGTGACGATCTGGGTGTAAGTCGAGCCGAGCAACGCGGTAATCATTCCCTCGGCGACGCCGTAGATCAGTCCGGCGAGCACCACGCACCAGGCGCTTTCGATCCCGCCGAGAATCGCCACGGCGAAAGCCTTGATCCCGAACAATGTCCCCATGGTCGAGGAGATCGTGAACAACGGGGCGACCAAAATCCCGGCAACGCCGGCCAGCAAGCCGGAGAGGGCGAAGGCCGCTTCAATCACCCGTTCGACCCGAATCCCCATCAGGCGCGCGGCGTCTTTGTTCTGTACGACCGCAAGCAAGGCCTTGCCGTGGCGCGAGGTCGCGAAGAAAGCCTGCAAGCCGGCCGCCAGCATTAGCCCGATCACGGGAATCAGGATTTGCAGATATTGAACGCGCAAGCCCGCGATCGTAACGGCGCTGCTCGTCAGCAGTCCCGGCGGCATGCCGCGCGGATCCTTGCCGAACGTGAACAGAACGACATTTTCCAGGACGATGCCCAGCGAAACCGTCGCGATCAGCCAGGAATTCGAGCCGCGCGCCACAAACGGCCGCACCGCGACGCGCTCCACAACCAGGCCCCACACCGCGCAAACCGCCAGCGCCAGGACGACTGCGATCAGGAGCGGCCACTTCAACGTCACCCAAAACGTAAAGCACACCACGGCGCCGAGCATCATGGTCGCGCCTTGCGCGAAATTTACCGTGCGAGAAACGGCGTGCGTGACGTGGAAGCCGAGCGCCAGCAGCCCGTACATGCTGCCGAGCCCGAGCCCGGAGATGATCGCGGTAGCAATCAACATGTTGGAACAGGGGCGCGTTGCCGGCGCCCCTTTTCCTTCAGTTCACGGGCACGATGTTGTCGCCCTCGTAGTGCACCATGACATAGTCGTCGGGTCCGAGCGCGTCATGGTTTTCCGCCGTGAAGGGGCGTGTGTAGGTCTTGATCAGCCCTTCATAAGACGCCTTTAGATCCTCGAGCGCCGCGCGGACCGCGTCCGGATCCGTCGATCCGGCCTGCGCGATGGCGAGCGCGAGAATATTCATCGCGTCGTAAGCGTCCGCCGTTCCGACCGGCGAGAACACGTCCTGCGGCCCCTTGATCGACGGATATTTCTTCTCAAGCGCCGCCAGCACGCGCTGGCCGACCGGACCCTGCTTGCCAAAGAAACTGTAGG
>CAYWNY010000103.1:0-13636 GCA_964459765.1 uncultured Hyphomicrobiales bacterium
CGCTTGAAGCCGTTCGGCTCCCAGAATTTTCCGGCGCTGGAATCGGCGGCGTCGACGGCAAATTGCGGCGCCACCAAAACCGTATTCGCTCCGGCAGCGGTGAGCTGCGCCGGCACCCGCTGCCGGTCGCGCACGTCGCGCGCCAGATTGGCGCCATGACCGTGAAAGAACACCACCATCATCGCCGGCTTGCGCGGGTCGAAGCCCGGCGGAATGTGCAACAGCACTCGGTCGTCGCTGAAGGTTTGGTCTTCCCACAGGACATGGCCGCGGAAATTGACGTGGCCGCGGTGGCCCGGCTCGCCGGCATTGAGGAACGGCCGCTCCGATCCGGGCATAGTGCCGTGATACGGGAATGGCGCGGTCTCGAAATCCACCAGGCTGGTGAGCGCGCCGATGTTTGACGGAATGCGTGAGGGCGGGATCGCAGTGGGCGGCAGGGTATCTTCGAGCGACGCGAGTTGCACCTGCGGCTTCAAATTCGGCTTGAGCTCTTTCGTCTCTTTGACAATGGCAGCTTGTTTCGCCTGCAGGGCGGCAACTTGTTTCGCCGTGACGGCGGCAACCTGTTTCGCCGGGATGGCGGCGATCTGTTTGGCCGGCGTGCGGCTGCGCTCGGCGGTGTGCGGCTGAAGGCGGGCCCATTCGTGCGCGACGATGCTAGCGGGCGATTCACCGCCGAGGCTCGCATCCCATCGGCTCGCCACCACTGGACCCGTGCTGCGCGCGTAGGTCGACGAACTGAACGGATCGATATCGCCGACGCCATAGTCGGTCTTGCCGAGCGCGGCCGAGGCCTGCGAGACGAAACCCGACGCATGAAATTCGTTGACGATCAGCCAACACCAACCCAGCGCGCCGATGAAAAACAAAGCGGCGGAGACGTGCAGCAGATTGCCTTCAAGCTTGTCGCGCAACTCGCCAAGGCGGCGCGCGGTCTTTGTCTTTGTTTGAACGCGCGAGCGTGCGGCCTCGGTGTGGCTTGAAGGCGCTATGCGCGCACCGCTCAGCTCAAGCCGCCGCCGTGCCGCCGTCTCGGCGCTGAAATGATGCGCGCGCGCAAGCGGCCCGGCAACCGGCGCTGGTCTGCGAATCGCCTGAAGCGATGGTCCTCGGACCCTGTTCGGCACTTTTCCCCCGCCCGACACCCAATGTCGGGGACGACTATGTCCCTATTTTGGCAGTGCTATCGGCTCGATTTAGGCGGCTGATCAGAACAAAACGGGAAAATCCCGGCGACACGACAACCCAACGACCCCGTTGCGCTACCGTCCGCCTCCTTCTTAGGCGATTGCGAGGACGAAGCCGTTTTTCGCGGCTTCTTCTTCGGCGTTGCGGTTGCGCCGTCAGGGTATTGGCCGGCTGGTAAACCGGGGGTTAATTCCTGGTCGCTGGTTCGCGGCGCCGACTTCTGCGCCAGCAAGAGGTTCGACTCGTTCCTGCGGAATCGATAGCCGATGCCGAAGTCCAGCGGCTGTGCGTGCTGGAACACTTCGGCGAGTTCGGGCTGATAGCTGCGGCCGAACAGCGCCAGCGGACCGACATAATGGCCGAAAGCCTGCAGCCGCCATTTGCGCGGGTCGAAATATCGGACCGGAATACCGCTGTCGTCCTGCAGGACGGTGGCGCTGTGATCGAGCAGGAAGCTCCGCACCTGGTTGAAGCCGCCGGCGTGCAGCAGATACGACGCGCTCTTGATGAAGCTGTCGGCGGGGCCGAGCTTGTCGAGGAAGGCGCGGAAACCGCTGCGCTCGAACGAACCGTCGGCGAGGTTGGTGCTGAAGTAGTACAGCGTCTGTTGCGGGCCGCTGCCGTCGGTGAAGACGATCTTCACGCCGGCGGCGGCGCTATGGCTCGTGCGGAAAGCGCGTTTGGTGCTGACGCTGGTCGCCAACGGCTCGTCGGTCTGAACGTTGCCGTGCTCGTCGAGGCTGACGAAGCTGACGTCCTGGATGGTCTTGCCAGTCCGCGCCATAAATACAAGCAGCACTGGCAGCGTGCCGTTGATCGACCCTTCGTGTAGCTGCGTCTTCATGTTTTTGGTGATGAAGAAACTATAGCTGAGCAGCGAACCCATCGAGGTCTCGAGATTGCGCAGCGATCCGTCGACGGCCGGGCGGCTAAGGCTCAGCAACGGCGGGACGTCGCCCGCCGGTTCGAGACCGGCCAGGACATAGGTCGAGGCACCGGGAAAAAACGACGTTGCGTAAAGAAAATCCGGACCGCTGAACATGTACAGCATGGTGTCATGCTTGTCGGTCAGCTGTTCGCGCGAGAAGGCCCGGACCTTCGACAGCGTCGTACTGTCCTCGCGCGCGAAGATGGAATCGAAATAGTGGGCATGCTGCTGCCACACCGGATCGTTGGCGAGCGCGGTGAGCGGCGACCCGGACGAGGGCGGCAGGCCGGCCAAGAAGCGCGCGGTGTCGTCGACCGTCGCGTCCGCGCTTTGCGCCGGCGCCGCGGCCAAGGCCAATGTTGCCGCCGCAAATACGGCGGCGAAGATTCTAACTATTGTTGTTTGCATCTTTTTTAAGCCACCGTTTGGGAAGCGTCCGAGGAAGGAACCGCGGATGCGGGACGCGACACATAGTAGATCAGAAGCCCGGCAGACATCAGGGCAACACCGGCGAGAGATTGTAACGGCCGGTTGACGACGAGATAATACATCATGAACAACGTCACGCTGAGAAAAACAAGCGGCGTTACAGGATAACCGAAGGCGCGGTAGGGCCGCGGCATATCCGGGTGGGTGATGCGCATCTTTATCAGACCGAGCACCGCGAAAAATGAACAAAAAGTCAGACTGAACTGGATGAAGTCCAGCACCGCTTCGAAGCTCTGCGTCAACAGCAGGAGGTTGGACACCGCAAGCTGAAAGATAATGGCGTTCGCCGGGACGCCGCGCTTGGATTTGCGCGCAAATAGGCTAAATAGCGGCTGGTCCTCGCCCACAATCATGGTCACGCGCGGGCCGATCCAGGTCATGGCGCTGATCGACGACACGAGCCCCAGACAGATCAAGCCCCCGACAATGCGGCCGCCGAAGCTGCCGAAGATATGCTTGCCGGCGACGATCGCAACGTCGAGCTGTCCGCTTAATTCATGCATTGGCGCTGCGATCAGAAAGACCGCATTGAGCGCCACATAGAGGACGATAACTATCGCGGTGCCGACAAAAAGCGCGCGCGGCAGACTGCGCGCTGGATCGCGCACTTCGCCGGCAATATACGTTGCCGCGTTCCAGCCGGAATAGGAGTACAGCACGAAGACCAGGCTGATGGCGAACGGCGCGCCTTTAACGTAAGTCAGATCGATGGAGCTTGGCATAAACGAGATCGGCTGATTATCGCCAAAGGCAAACCCGGCGACGATCAATACGACGATGAGCGCGAGCTTGAGCGCCGTCCAAAGGTTGTGATAGGCGCCAGCGAAACGGACGCCACGCAAATGCACCAGCGCCGCTAGCCAGGTGATGGCCAGTCCAAGCAGGAGCGGCGGCGCGCCGGGCACGATGGATTGAAAATAGCTGCCGAACGCCACAGCGGCCAGCGCGATCGGTGCGGCAAAACCGACGGTCGCCGACAGCCAGCCGGCGACGAAGCCGAAGGCCGGATGAAACATACGGCGGAGAAAATTGTATTCGCCGCTCGACCGCGGCAGCATGGTGGCGAGTTCCGCGTAACAGAAGGCGCCGCAGATCGCGACGATGCCGCCGATCACCCACAATAGCAGCAGCGAAAAGCCGGAAGTGATGTCGGCGACCTGAAAGCCGAGGCTGGTGAACACCCCGACACCGACCATGTCGGCAACGACAATCGCGGTCGCGGTGATCCATGAAATGGTGCTGACGCCACCAGGATTGCCGATGGCAAGACCGCCTGAAACGGGCTCGGTTATTGCGGAAGGATGCTCGGCCATGCGGCCGGCATTACACTGGGTAAGTCGTTAAATTTCAAGACGTTTTTGTTTTTCACCCGCCATCTAAATGTCTTGACCGCCAAAGCCGCCCCAAGTACCTCATCCTGCCCCGTTTTGGGAATCAAGCTTGGCCGGTGCGCAGGCGGCGGAATACGCCGCGTTTTTCCCTTCGCCGCCGGTTTGCGTCGTCCTGCCGCTGCGGCGCTATTTCCTTGATCCGCTGCGCGACGAAGGCGAGTTTTTCTATCGCCAGCGGACCGAGCACGAACGGATAAAGATCCTGCAAACCCATGCTGCGATTGAGCGAATTGACGGCGAACGTGAGTGCCGGCCACGCCTCGACCAACTGCGTCATATCGCTGTCGCGCGGGTGAAAATCGAACACGGCGCCTTCGCTCTGCTCAAGCTTCGGATTGACGACAAGGCCGGCGACATGCGCGGTTTCAAGCGTGTCGATCATGTGAAAATAGTGCGCCCAGGTTTCGGCGAAATCCTCCCAAGGATGCGAACTTGCATAAGCGGAGATGAAGCGCTCGGACCAATCGGCCGGCGCGCCATTGGCATAATACGCATCAAGCGCTGCCCCGTAGTCCTGCCGCTCGTCGCCAAAGATGCGGCGGAACTCTTCGAGATGCGGCGTATCGGCGATCAGCCTGTTCCAGTAATAATGTCCGATCTCGTGGCGGAAATGACCGAGCAAGGTGCGATAAAGCTCGCCCATCTCATGGCGCCGGCGTTCGCGTTCCGCGTCGTCGGCTTCGCCGAGGTTGATGGTAATGACGCCGTTGGCGTGGCCGGTCATCACCGCGGCGCCGGAGGGCGCGGCGTCGGCGAGAAATTGAAAGGCCAATCCAGCCGGGTTCTCGGTTTGGGTCTGGAGCGGCAAGCCCAGCTGTAACAGCGTGTAGAATAGCCGGTGCTTTGCCTGTTCGAGCGCGCGCCACTTGGCGAGATTTTCCGGCAGAGAAAGATCGGGAATCATCTGATTGTGGCGGCAAGCCGGGCAGTAAGTATCCGTCGCGTCCGCCGGGATGAGCCAGTTGCACACATCGTACGCGGCATTGGCGCAGAAGCGATAAAGCTCCAAATCTGCGAACGCGCGCCAGACTTGTTGCTCACCGCTGCCATTTTGAGCGGGTTTAAGCGCGGTCAGCATCTCTTGATCCGGCAAATAGCCAAGCGACAATCCGCAGTTCTCGCACCGCGCATTTTCGAAATAGAGCGGTTGGCTGCAATTCTGACACTCGAAGAGCTTCATAATCCTTCCCGTTCCGGCATGCCGGCCGGCCACCTCGTCGATCGTCGCGAATCGATCGATCAGCATAACGCGGCAGCGAGCGAGGCGTTGCATCGCGGGATACGCGCCGCAGCAGAATTCCAGGTTTTAGGTTCGCGGCCTGCCCGCGAAACGGCTAGAAATGAGTGCCGAGAGAATGCGGAGGATTCGTGATTCCAGAGGCGCATGCGGGCGGCTATAGCGACGCTCTGGTCGTGCTCGGGACGGCAGGCGTGGTGGTGCCGATCGTGCGCCGTTTCGGGTTGAACCCGGTTCTCGGCTATCTGGGCGCCGGCGCGATTTTAGGGCCGCTCGGTCTCGGCTCGCCCAGCAAAGCCATTCCCGGCGTCTTCTGGTTCACCATTAGCGACGCCGACAACGTTGCCGGGATCGCCGAGTTCGGCCTCGTCTTTCTTCTCTTCGTCGTC
This sequence comes from uncultured Hyphomicrobiales bacterium, assembly GCA_964459765.1. Classification (GTDB taxonomy): domain Bacteria; phylum Pseudomonadota; class Alphaproteobacteria; order Rhizobiales; family Xanthobacteraceae; genus BOG-931. The sequence continues at coordinate 5,626 of CAYWNY010000103.1, forward strand.
GGCCTCGAATTGTCATTTTCGCGCCTGTCGACCATGCGCCGGCTCGTGTTTGGGCTTGGCGGTTCGCAAGTTGTCCTGACCAGCGCGCTGATCGCCGGCGCCGCCGTCGCGCTCGGCATGACACCTTCGCAGGCGATCGTGTTGGGCGCGAGCCTTTCGCTGTCATCGACCGCGATCGTGCTTGAGCTTCTCTCGAGCCAGGAGCGGCTCACGTCGAGCGTCGGCCGCGCCAGCTTTTCAGTTCTGTTGGCGCAGGATCTCGCCGTTATTCCGCTCCTGTTGTTTATCTCAATTCTTGCGGCGCGCTCGAACGAATCCGCCATCGCAAGCCTCGCCAGCGCGTTATGGCAGGCGGCCTCAGCCCTCATTGTCATCGCCATATTCGGGCGAGTGCTGTTGCGGCCGCTTTTTCGCCTGGTCGCCACCGCGCGCTCCACCGAATTGTTTATCGCAGCGGTCTTGTTCGTCGTCGTCGCTGCCGGCGTGATCGCCAATCAGGCCGGCCTGTCGATGGCGCTTGGCGCTTTCGTTGCCGGGCTGTTGCTCGCCGAGACCGAGTACCGCAAGGCGATTGAAGCGACGGTCGCGCCTTTCAAAGGCCTCTTGCTCGGGATCTTTTTTTTCACCGTCGGGATGAAAATCGATTTTCGCGAATTCTGGCGCGAGCCGCTTTTGCTTTTTGGCAGTGTGGTCGGACTGATCGCGCTAAAGTCCCTGATCCTGATTGGGCTTGGCAAGCTGTTTCGATTGTCCTGGCCGGTTGCGGTCGAGACCGGCCTGTTGCTCGGGCCGGGCGGTGAATTCGCTTTCGTCAGTGTCGGCGCAACCGCCGCCGCTGGCTTGATCGACGCGCAACTTGGAAGCTTCACGCTTGCCGTCACGTCGGTGACCATGGCGCTGACGCCGCTGCTCTCGATCGGCGCCCGACGCCTGGCGATGCGGCTTGCGGCAGGTAGGCCAATCGATCCGGAATTGACCGCGAAGCCGACGGCGGGGCAGCGGCACGCCATCGTCGTCGGCTATGGCCGGGTCGGCAAGGTCGTCTGCGAGCTTCTTCGCCACCACGGCGTTCCCTATATCGTCGCTGATTTCGACGCGGTGACGGTCACGCGCGACCGCCGCGAAGGCCATGACGTTTACTATGGCGATGCCGCCGACCCGGGTTTTCTGGAAACCTGCGGACTAGCGCGTGCTGCCGGCGTGATCATCACCATCCATTCGGCGAGCGAAATCGACGAGGTCGTGGCCCATGTGCGCGAGCTGCGGCCCGACATTCTTATTGTCTCGCGCGCCCGCGACGCCGAGCACGCGCGCCACCTCTATGCGCTCGGTGCGACCGATGCCGTGCCGGAGACCATCGAGGCGAGCCTGCAGCTTTCCGAAGCGGCGCTGGTAGGTCTTGGCGTGGCCACCGGGCTCGCGATCGCCTCGATCCATGAAAAGCGCGACGAGATCAGGCACGACTTGCAGGAAGCGGCGCGCGCCGCCGGACGCGACGACATTCATGCCATCAAGGCAGCGACCACGGCGGCGAAGACGACGCGCGGCGCCGCCTAAAGGCGGGCGGATCCGACCTAGCCGCGCTTGAGCACCTTGAGCATCAGGTCGGTGAGGCGGCCAAACGGCGGATAGAGGAAACGCGCGGCGTTGAGACGGCGCTGCAGGAACACGCCCTTGCGATGGGAAAAAGTCTGGAAACCGAATTCGCCGTGATAGGCGCCGATGCCGGACGGACCGATGCCGCCGAACGGCAGATTCTCCGCCGCAAAGTGAAACAAAGTCGTGTTGATCGAAGCGCCGCCGGAGACGGTTTGCTGCAAGACTTCGTCGCGCTTGGCCGGATCGGCGCCGAAGTAATAGAGCGCAAGCGGCCGCGGATGATTGTTGACGTAATCGATCGCCTGATCGAGCCCACGATAAGTCTTGATCGGCAGCACCGGTCCGAAGATCTCCTCGCGCATCACCGCAAGGTCGTCGCCCGGCTCGATCACGAGCGTCGGCAATAGCTTTCGGCTCTGCGCCGCAGGCGTTTCGCGATCCGGATTGATTTCGATGACGCGGGCGCCACTCGCCTTGGCTTCGGCGACATATTGGGCGATGCGCTGACAATGCCGCTCATTGATGATCGATGTGTAGTCCGGGTTGTCGCCAATCGTCGGATAGAATTTTTGCACGGTCTGGGTCGCCAATCCGACGAAGGCATCGAGGTCGCGCTCAGGCAACAATACATAGTCGGGAGCGATGCAGGTCTGGCCGGCGTTCAAGAGCTTGCCGTAGACGATGCTGTCCACCGCGCTCGGCAAAACCGCGTCCTCGCCGAGGATGCACGGCGATTTACCGCCGAGCTCGAGCGTCACTGGCGTCAGATTCTCGGCTGCCGCCTGCATGACCAGTCGGCCGACGGCGGTCGAGCCGGTGTAAAGCAAATGATCGAACGGCAGTCGCGCAAAAGCGGCTCCGACGTCCGCCCCGCCGATCACGGTCGCGACCTTGTCGGCGGCGAACAGCCCGGCCAGCATCTCGGCGATGAAATCCGAAGTCCGCAGCGTCAGCTCCGAGGGTTTGAGCATGACGCGGTTGCCGGCGGCGAGCGCCGCGACCAGCGGCACGATTGCGAGATTGAACGGATAATTCCACGGACTGATGATGCCGACGACGCCGACCGGCTGATAGAGAATGCGCGCCGTGGCCGGCGCAAGCTCAAGCCCGACTGATACGCGGCGCGGCCGCATCCATTGACGCAGATGTTTGAGCGTGTTGCGAATGGCCGATAGCGACGGGAATATCTCGCCGAGTTCGGTCTCATGACGCGAGCGGTTGCCGAAATCGGCGGAAATCGCCGCGGCGAGCCGGTTGGAGCCACGCTCGATCGCTTCCGCGAGCTTCTTGAGATCGGCGCGACGCTCCTGCAGCGATGGCGCACCGGCGCGCAGGAAAGCCGCGCGTTGTGCATCGAATGTGGTTCGGAGCGTGGTTGCGGGTTGCGGCGCCTTGGTCAGGATTTCGTTCATGACGGCGGCCTCGTCGGATAATCCGCGTGGTTGCGGGCGGCGGCTTCAATCTGCGCCATGGCGGCAAGCGCCACATCGTCGCGCCACGGCCGCGCGATCACTTGTACTGCGATCGGCAAGCCGGCGCTACCGCGTTCCGTTTCGCGGGCCACGCGCTCCATCAAATCACGGCTCGGCGGCCGGTCGCTTTCTTCGTTCGGCCGCACCCGGGTGACGGGAACGACGCCGGCGGGAAAGCCGCTGACATTGACGAGTGGAGCGTAAGCACCCGGCATCGGCATGTATTCAGTCGCGCCGTGGCGCACGGCCGGCAACGCGTAAGCCGGACAGAGAATAAAATCGGCGGGGCCGCCATCGGCCTGGTCGAGGGACTGCAACAGCTCCTGACGGAAAGCGGCAATGGCTTCGACCGTTTGCCAGTAATCATCGACACGGCCGGAAGCGAAGCGGCGCATATTGCGGGCAAGACGGCGCTGGCCGAGCGCGTCGAGGAGGCCGCCGGCGGCGCGCCGCAGCCAGCCGGGCATGCCGCCTAACAGCAAGAGCGGCCGCACCCGCCGATCGACCCGATTGCCGCGCAACATCCGCCGGAACATCGCGGTGCGGTCGGCGGATACGCTGGCAAAGAGAAAATCGACCGCGCGGGAGAGCGGCGGCGGTTTCCAGACGACCGGCGTAGCTCCGGCCGCCGTCAGTATCTCCGAAGCCTCCGCGACCGCGCGCTTGACCGCCGGCGAGACCGGAAATTCGCCGTCGTCGGTGAAAGCCGCAAACCATAGGCGAGAGAGATCGACGCTCGCCGGATCGCCGAGTTCAGGACCGGGATTGGCCAACGGATCACGGGCGCGGTCAAGCACCTGCAAACCCAAGACGAGGTCTTCGACGTAGCGCGCCATCGGTCCGACTTGGCCGACAATGGCGGTTTGCCCGACCGGGAGACCATGCGCGCAGTGATCGGGCAGGCGGCCGGCCGTCGGGCGGATCGACGTGATGCCGCAAAACGCCGCTGGAATGCGCAACGATCCGCCGATGTCATTGCCAAGACCGAGCGGGGAAGCGCCCGCGGCGATGACCGCAGCTTCACCGCCGCTCGAACCGCCGCACGAGCGCTCCGGATCCCATGGGTTATTGGTCCGTCCGTACAGCGGATTGTCGGTCTCGGTGAAGATCATCAGCTGCGGAAGATTGGTCTTGGCGATGGGGATGGCGCCGGCGGTGCGCAATGCCGCGACATAGGGGTCGTCTTGACGTTCGATCTTGTCGCGCCGCGTCGACAGACCGAAAGTCGAGGCGGTACCGGCGAGATCGAAGCATTCTTTGATGGTCACCGGCAGCCCAGCGAGCGGGCCGAGCTTCTCGCCGCGTGCCAGCGCCTTATCGACCGCGGCAGCCGCTTCGCGCGCGCTCTGCGATATGTCGGTCGTGACAGCGTTGAGCTTGCCGTTGACGGCTTTGAGACGCGCGATGAAGTGCTCGACAACGTCGACCGAAGAAAGATCGTGGCTGGCGATACGGGCGGCAATTTCGCGCGCCGACATGTCGTTGAGCGTAGAGGCGCGTGATGCCGGCACGGCGGGTGGACCGATGACCGTCATCTTAGTGCCCCCGGTGATGCAATGAGAACGGACCTGACTAAGGACGAACCATTAGTCGACCGTTGTCAATTTGGTGAACATGCGCGCGCGCCGGCGCTTCATCTCTTCGCAGCGCAGCGACGGCGCAATCACACATCAAAACTCCTTATGGCCCGAGCGCTAGCGGGTGCAGCAATGTTAAGTTGTCATGTGTCAGGTTGCGTTGCAGCGCAGCGCGGATTTGTTTGATGGTTTTTCACCGCCGAAGCCTCTTGCCGATATTATAAGCAATAGCCGTTTATTTGTTGCGCAATCGTACGACGAAGATCATGTTCGTTTGTGAGGCCCTTTAAGAGCCCGAAAGAGGAAACCCTTCGTCTGCTCAAACCCAATGGAGGGCACAATGAGCAAGAGCATCATTACACTCGCCGCCGCCGTAGCGATGGTATCCGTCGGATCGTTGCTGCCGGCGCAAGCTGGCGGCGGAGCGACCAGCGCACCGTCGCGCTATAGCCACACGGCGCAAACGCAGAATCAACACGCGCAGACCGTGCGAGTGTCGATAACCGAATTCTCGTCTTCTTCGGCGAAGTCTTCGCCCAAGCGCTGACCGGCGCTGCAGGCAAGCAAATAACAACAGACGAGACCGGCGAACGCGCCGATCTTTCAGACGTGTGACTGCCAAAAGCCGGGCCCTGTCCCGGGCTATTTGCTAGCGGTCATGCCCTGCGACTGCGAATATTTTTGCTCGGTGATTTCGATCGGTGCGCCAACGCGCGAATTGGCGCCCGTGACCCATGACCGCGCTGCCGGCAGGACGTCGGGCAACACCGCCTCGACCTCGGCCTTGGTCATCCCCGGCTGCACCCGTGGGTCATACAGAATATTGACGAGGTGCTGATCGTATGTGTCGAAGAATCCCATCTGCACGTCATCGTTGAACATTGTCCACGGCACGGAATTATCGTCGTTGATGATGCCGAGGCCCTGCAGCAGCTCCTCGTACGCGCAGTCGTAAAAGGTGAAATCGCCGGCATCGACCGGCAGGATCGCCTCGGCTCGCCGGATACGATAACTTGCGTCCTTGCCGATGCCAGAGAGGCATTGCGGCGCCAGCGCCGATTGGATGCGTTTGGCCTGCGCGGCGCCGAAATGCGCACGGATGGTCGACGCGAGTTCGCGCCGCGGCACCAGCGTCACGACAAAGTTGGCCGCTTTGCGATCGTCCGTCAGCGCCACATCGAGGTGCGCGACGCGGGTGCGGATGTCGCCGACGATTGCCGCGATTTGGGCGCGGCGGTCCGGCGCGCCGTGACTGACCACGAAGATGCGCACCGGCTCGTCGAACTTGCGGATGCGGTCGGGTTGCTCGTCGAACTTCAGCTCGGCGTGGAATGCGGTTTTGAAGAATCCGTCCTTGATCTCGGCGTCGCTGAAGATCGTGCGTTCGGCGGCGCGCCGGACGGTGATTTGGGAATCCTCGGCCTGCGCCCCGGCGCTAAGGAGGACACCGCCCACAATAGCCGCCGCAACCGCGGTTGCCGGAAATCGTATTAAGTGTAGAAGTCTAGGTCGCATCGAACCGGTTCTCGGATTGCCGCAGGACCGGTCTTGAATATGCCGATCACGGCATATGAATTCGATGCGCTTTGCTCGCCATAGTCATAAAGAATAAATATACGTCCGACGGATGCGTGCGAGGTTTGCCGAATTATTCAGCACCGGAAGGATTTCCGTGCAGTTTGCGCAATTCGGTCTTCAGCACCTTGCCGTAGTTGTTCTTCGGCAACGTATCGAGAAAGACATAGTCGCGCGGCCGCTTGAAGCGGGCAATGGCGTTCAGGCACAGCGCGTCCAATTCAGCCGCTGAGACCGGCCGCTCGGGGCGCGCCACCACGCAAGCGACGACTTCCTCGCCCCAATCGGAGTGCGGCCGGCCGATGACTGAGACTTCGAACACGCCGGGATGGCGCAGCAGCACCTCCTCGACTTCGCGTGGATAGATGTTGCTGCCGCCGCTGATGATCAAATCCTTGGAGCGGTCCTTGAGCGTCAGGAAGCCTTCGTCGTCGAACGCGCCCATGTCGCCGGTATGCAACCAGCCGCCGCGCAGGGTCTCGGCTGTCGCTTGCGGATTTTTCCAGTAACCCGCCATCACCACTTCGCCGCGGACCTGGACTTCGCCGATATCGCCGACGGGAAGCGTCCGATCGTCGTCATCGGCGACGCGCACTTCGACATTGGCGCGCGGCAAACCGACCGAGCCCATGATTTCGCGCCAGCGCGGCCGCGCGCGATCGGCATGCATCGCCTTTGACAGCGCCGTGATCGTCATCGGCACTTCGCCCTGGCCGTAGATCTGCGCGAATTTCGGGCCGAGCAAATCCAGCCCGCGCACCAGCGTTTCAAAATGCATTGGCGCGCCGCCGTAGATGATGGTGCGCAGACCGCGATGATCGGCGGCGGCAAAGCCTGAATGATTGATCAAGCGGCTCACCATAGTCGGCGCCGCGAAGAAGCTGACATTGCCGTGGATCGGCAACAATGCGGCGATCTCTACCGGGTCGAAGCCGCCGCTTTCGGGGATGACGGTGCGGGCGCCCATGGCGACAAAGGGCAAGCCGTAGCAGCCGGAGCCGTGGGACATCGGCGCTGCATGCAGCACGCAGTCGTCGACACCGACCGGCTCGATCTCGGCGAAATAAGCCAAGGTCTGCGCCATCATGATGCGGTGCGTGAGCATCGCGCCCTTCGGGCGGCCGGTGGTGCCGCTGGTATAGAATAGCCACGCGAGATCGTCGGAGCGGCGCTCGACCACATCGATGCCTTCGCCGGTCGAAAGCCGCCGCCAATCATCGCTGTCGGTCGCGACAGTCCGGGCGAACGGCGCGGCGTCGTCGGCGCGATCGGGGCTGGCGAGAACCAGCCTCGCTTCGGTGTGGCCGATGATGTAGCTGAATTCGTCGCGATGGAGCTTGGCGTTCATCGGTACGGCGACGAGGCCGGCATGCCAAATGGCAAACAGCGCATCGAGGAATTCCGGCCGGTTGGTCATGGCGATCGCCACGCGATCGTCTGGCTGGCAAAGCGCGCGCAGATTGCCGGCGAGCGCGCGGGTGCGCGCCGCGAACTCCCGGTAGGTCGCATAGGGTGTGGCGCCGAGCGCGATCGCCGGCTGCTCCGGCGCCGCGCGTCCCCACTTATCGACCCAGTGCGCGAGGTTCATTGCCGGTCCGCGGCTGGGTCAAGGCGCCGGCTGGGCATTTTTCAGTATGGCGGCAAGCAGACGCGATTCGCTCATGCACCATTCCTCCCGGATCGATCGCTTTTGCCGCGATCTTGAACTTTCGCATTATTGTAACACTCGACGTGTTTCACCTATTGGGGTGGATTTAACATTCGCTACCCACCGCCGTAGACGCCTAA
>CAYWNY010000104.1:0-13601 GCA_964459765.1 uncultured Hyphomicrobiales bacterium
TCGGTCGACGCCATGCATCAGGGCCCGCAGGGCGGCGGTCCCTGCATCGCCATCATCGACGCCGGGGAGTGACGCCCGGCACGAGCCTTGCTTCGATGCGGCCATGACCGCAACACGGGCCGCAGCGAGCCAAATCGCGTGCGCCGCGCTTGTCGCCGCTGCGCTCTTCGCAGCGCCGGCACAAGCGCAGGCGCCCGACGTAGTCAAGGTCGGCGTTTTTCCGATCGGTTCAGCGCTGCCTTTTTTCGTCGCCCGCGATCTCGGCTACTTCAAAGAGGTCAATATCGCGCCGGAAACGGCGACCTTAATGGGCGGCCCGCTGAACGTGGCTGCGCTGATGACGAACCAGATCGAAGTTTCGGTCGTGCTGGTGACGCTGGAAGGCTTGAACGCCGACGTCAAAAAGCCGGGCGTAGCGATGTATATCGCCATGAACGGCCAGAATGCCGCGCACCGCATGGAACAATTCGTGGTGCGCGCAGGCCTGGCCGATAAAGTCAAGTCGCTTGCGGATTTCAAAGGGCTCAAGCTGATGTCCGCGCCGGGCCCGGCCAATCTCAACACTGCCAAGGGCATTCTTGCCAAGGTCGGCCTGCACGAAGGCGATTACACCATCGACCAGCTCGACATGGGCCAGCACATCAACGCCATGAAGGCGGGAACCTTCGACGGCGGGTACACGCTTGAACCGAATGCCTCGGTGATGAACCAGCTCGGTTACGCCAAGACGGTCGAAGCCGGCGTGATCGCCAAATACATCCTTGACGATCCGCAGTCCGACCCGTTTGCCGCCGGCTGCGCTTTCACCTCCGACTTCATCGCCAAGCGCCCCGATGTCGCCAAACGCTTTGCACAGGCCTGGGCCAAGGCGCTTCAGCTGATCGATCGCGATCCGCAAGAGGCGCGCAAGCATCTTCTCAAGAATACCATGACGCCGGAGAGCGTAGTCGATACCATCCCGATGCTCGGTTATGTCATGGCTGGGGATATGACACCCAAACAAATCGCTGACCTGCAGAAATTCGCCGATTTCGGCCATGACGTCGGCGTCGTGCCCGAGAAAGTCGACGTCAAAAAATACCTGCAGCCGTTCTAATGGGTCGCGTCACGACCCACGCCGCGCGATGAGAGGCGCTTCGCACGCTCCTATGCTATCAGCCGGCGCGGCGGCGGCCGGATCGGCGAAACGGCCGCACGTCACCATCCGCGGCCTGAGCAAGCGTTTTGACGCAACCGTCATTTACGACAAATTCGATCTCGACATTCCGCGCGGCGAATTGATTTCAGTGTTCGGACCGAATGGATGCGGCAAAAGCACGCTGATCAACATGATCGCGGGGCTTATTCCACCCGACGCCGGCCAAATCCTGTTCGACGGCCGGAAGCTATCCGACATCAAATTCGGCTATGTCTTTCAGAATTACCGGGAGGCGCTGTTTCCGTGGCTGCGCGCCTTCGACAACATCGCCTATCCGCTAAAGCTTGAAAATGTGCCGGGGACCGAACGCCGCGCGCGTACCGAGGCGCTGGTCGCGCATCTGGGCATCAAGCTGGATCTTGCGCTTTATCCCTATCAGATGTCCGGCGGTCAGCAGCAACTCGTTTCGATCCTGCGCGCGCTCGTGGTCGAGCCGGAAATCCTGTTTCTCGATGAGCCGTTCTCGGCGCTGGATTACGAAATGACCTTGTTCATGCGCCAGCAATTGCAGCGCATCTTTGCGGAAACCGGAACGACCACGATGCTGGTATCGCATGATCTGGAAGAAGCCGTGTTTCTCGCCGACCGGGTGCTGTTGTTGTCGCGCCATCCCGCCCGCGTCGCCGCCTTTATGTCGGTTGCCGCCGCGCGCCCGCGCACCGACGCGACGCTGTCCGATTCCACTTTCATCCATACCAAGGCGCAATGCCTCGAAATATTCCAGCGCGAGGTCAGACGCCGATGAACGCGCGCAAGAGCGAAGCCTTGCTGCCGCTCCTCGGCATCGTCGGCCTTGTGGCGCTGTGGTCGCTGGTGGCGTGGCGCGAGTGGGTCAGTCCGGTGCTGCTGCCCTCGCCGCTTCTCACCTTCAAGGCGCTCTGGCACGGCATGGACGGCGGTACGCTCGGCTTCGACTTCGTCAAGACCGTCTACCGCACTGCGGCGGCGACCGCGATCGCCGCGGCGATCGGCATTCCGCTCGGCATCGTGCTTGGCTCGATCGAGCAGCTCTATCGCTCGCTCGAATTCGTCATCGATTTTTTTCGCTCCACGCCGGCATCGGCGATGTTTCCGCTGTTCCTCGTGCTGTTCGGCGTCGGCGACGAGACCAAAATCGCGGTCGCCGCGTTCGGCGCCATCCTGGTGATCCTGTTCAATGTCGCTTACGGGGTGATGAATGCGCGCAAGACGCGGCTGCTCGCCGCCAAGGTCATGGGCGCCTCGCGACTGCGCGTCCTGTTCGACGTGATGCTGCTCGAATCGCTGCCCCAGACCTTCGTCGGCCTGCGCAACGGCGTATCGCTGGCGCTGGTGATCATCGTGGTGGCGGAAATGTTCATCGGCTCGCAGGACGGGCTCGGCCACAGCGTGTTCGAGGCGCAGCAGCTATTCGACATGCCGCTCATGTATGCGGCGATTTTTGCCGCCGGCGCCTTGGGCTATGGCCTTAACCTGTTGTTTCTGCTTATTGAGCGGCGTTTCGTGCATTGGTCCGGAAAATAAGTTAGGATGGTCGATAGAACTCTGCCCCGCAAATCCGCTCGCGAACTCGCGCGCCTGATTGCTTCCCGCGCGGTCAGTCCGGTCGAAGTGCTCGATGCACATCTTGACCGTATCGAAGCGCTCAATCCGACGTTCAACGCCATCGTCACGCTGGTCGCCGAGCAAGCACGCGACGCGGCCCGGCGGGCCGAAGCCCCGGTGATGAAAGGCGAGACGCTGCCGCCGCTGCATGGACTACCGGTGGCGATCAAGGACAACACCCTCACCGCCGGAATCCGCACCACTTACGCCTCGGCGCTCTATAAGGACTACGTGCCGACCGAGGACGCCGAGGTGGTGCGCCGGCTGAAAGTCGCCGGCGCCATCGTCATCGGCAAGACCAACATGCCGGAATTCGCCACCGGCGCGAACACCAACAACGAGCTGTTCGGCCCGACGCGCAATCCATGGAATCCGGCGCTCACTCCGGCCGGATCGTCGGGCGGCGCCGCGGTCGCGGCCGCGACCGGCATGGTGCCGTTCGCGCACGGCACCGATTTCGGCTGCTCGATCCGTATGCCCGCGGCCTTCTGCGGTCTGGTCGGGATCCGCCCGACACCAGGCTTGGTGCCGAGCCACCCGACGGCGCTGGCCTGGGAGCCCGGACAAGTGCACGGCCCGTTAGCGCGCGACACTGAAGACGCGGCGCTGATGCTTGACGCCATGGTGGGCTTCAGTCGGCTGTCGCCAATCTCAGTGGCGCCGCCTTGGGGAAGCGCGCTCGCCGAACTGGAAAAGCGCGGCGACATAAAAGGCCTACGCGTCGCCTATGTCTCGGACATTGCCGGCATCGGCGTGGAAGCCGAAATCGATTCCATTTGCAGCCGAGCCGCGCGGGCGCTGCGCGATCACGGCGCCGACGTCGAGCAGATCGAGTTCGATGCCAGCGGCGGGGGCACGGCCTACGACATCTGGCGCGGTTTCGTTGTGGTGGGGGAGCGCTATCGGCATCTCCACGAGATCGAACGCTTGGGCAAGAACCTCAGCGCCAATATCGAAGCCGGTCTCAAATTGACGTCGCGCGACTACGGCGCGGCGGCGGGCAAGCGCCTGGAAACCTATGAGCACTTCCGCGCGCTGTTCGAGCGCTTCGACGTCCTGCTCACGCCCACCGGCCCGGTAAAGTCTTTCCCGATCGAGCAGAATTATCCGGACCGCATCAATGGCGTGGCGCTGGAAAAATACACCGACTGGTTCGCGTCCAATTCTCTCGTTACGCTGGTCAGCCTGCCGGCCGCGAGCGCCCCCGCCGGCCTCACCGCCGACGGCTTGCCGGTCGGCATGCAGATCGTGGCGCCGCGCTTCGAGGAGCCGCTGATCCTGCGGGTTGCGCGTGCCATCCATCGGTCGAGCAATGTCGGCTGGCCACCGCTTGCGGCATAGGCCTTCGGGCATGCCGCTTGCATCGCGCTTCTGACCGGTAGCTCGGATGACCAACGACAAAAAACCAGCCCTCTGGATCAAGGACCCGCTCGGCATTTTTGCGGAGGCGGCCGAGCGCGGCATCGTCGTGAAGGACGGCGGCATCGTCGAACTCGTTCCCGCCGGACGCGGTCCTGGGACGCCGGACGTGAACACCTTCGACGCCGGTGCGCACGTCGTTCTGCCGGGGCTGATCAATACCCATCATCATTTCTATCAGACGCTCACCCGCGCGGTGCCCGCCGCTCTCGATCGCGAGTTGTTTCCCTGGCTGACCGCGCTCTATCCGATCTGGGCACGGCTGACACCTGAAGCGCTCGACCTCGGCATGACGTTGGCGATGGCCGAACTCATGCTCTCGGGCTGCACCACCACGACCGACCATCATTACGTGTTCCCGCCAGGCGTCGAAGACGGTATCGACATCGAGGTCGCCGCCGCTAGGCGGCTCGGCTTGCGCGTGCTGTTGACCCGCGGCTCGATGAACTTGTCGCAGCGCGACGGCGGCCTGCCGCCGGACTCGGTCGTGCAGGACGAAGATACCATCCTGGCCGATAGCGAGCGCGTGGTCGCCCGCTATCACGAGCGCGGCGACGGTGCGATGGTGCAGATTGCGCTCGCGCCCTGCTCTCCCTTCTCCGTCACTACCTCGCTGATGCGCGCCACCGCCGCGCTCGCCGGGCGCCTCGACGTGCGGCTGCACACTCACCTTGCCGAAACCGAGGACGAGAACCGCTTCTGCCAGGAACTCTATAAATGCCGCCCGCTGGATTACCTGGAGGATTGCGGCTGGCTCAATGACCGCACCTGGCTCGCGCACGGCATTCATTTCAACGACGCCGAGATCAAGCGCCTCGCCGACGCCGGCACTACTGTCTCACACTGTCCGCACAGCAACCAGACGCTGGCGTCGGGCACCTGCCCGGTCTGCGCCATGGAGAAAGCCGGCATGCGCATCGGGCTCGGCGTCGACGGCTCGGCCTCGAACGACGCCTCGAATTTGATGCAGGAGGTGCGGGCCGCATTCCTGTTGCAGCGCAGCCGCTACGGCGTGACCAAGGTCAGCCACAAGGACGCGCTGCGCTGGGCGACCAAGGGCTCCGCCGCCTGCACGGGACGCGACGATATTGGCGAAATCGCCGTCGGCAAGATGGCGGACTTGGCGCTGTTTAAGCTCGATGAATTGCGCTTTTCTGGCGCCGGCGATCCCCTCGCGGCGCTCGTTCTGTGCGGCGCGCATAAGGCCGATCGGGTCATGGTCGGCGGCCGCTGGGTGGTGGAAGACGGCGCCATCCCAGGCCTAGACATTGCAGACCTGATCCGGCGCCACGGCTCCGCGGCCCGGACGCTGCAGTCGCCCGGTTGATTTCGGTTCGAGCCTCCAACTAAACAATAGCTCAGGGAGGCTCATATGCGCCGTGACTTCGCACTGACCGTTCTTGCGATCGCATTACAAACGCTTTGCCTCGCCGCGGCCACCAACGCACAAGCACTGGAGGAAATCCCTTGCGACGCGTTCGTGCGCAATGCCGACGGCACGTGGTCGGCGACCAAAGGGGCCTTCGTCCTCGGCCCGAACTTCAGCGTCCGCACCGGCGCGGTGTTTCGCCCTGGCGAGCCGGTGCGTGGCTACGATCTGGTCGGCAAGCTCGAGGAAGCGTGTCGCAATTATGTGCCGCCAGCGGCGCCGGTCGATGCCGGGGCGCCGCAGCAGCCCTCCACATCGTTGTCCAAATACGCCGACGCCGATGGCAACCTCGACCTCTCCCGCCTCGCCTGCGGGCATCTCGCCGATGCGTCGGCGGCTGAAGCCGAAATGCTGCTGACCTGGTATGCCGGTTCGGTGAACCCAGCTGGCAAGAAGCGCGTCTTCAACATGGCGCATCTGCGCACCGCCATGCGCGGCGTCGTCGATTACTGCCGCACCAACCGCGAGCAGAGTCTCGCGAAAACCATGGATCGGATGTTGAAGTGAGCCGGCGTTCCATGGTGGAGTAACATTGCCGGGTCTCTCGGAGACCGCCTTACGATGCAGACCTATACCGTCGATATTGCCGGCGAGCCGGTGACGCTGCCGATCGTGCCGATCAATCACAAACTCGCCATTTCGCTATTGATGGTGATCGACATGGGGGTGCGCTTCGGCGAGCGCATCGGGCAGGCGCTGGCGACAAAGCTGCGGCCGCTCAAGCCCGACATCGTCGTCGGCGCCGCCACCCTCGGCATCCCGGTCGTGATCGAAGTCTCGCGCGCGCTCGGCCTCGACCAGTACGTCATCGCGCAGAAATCGCCGAAAATCCACCTCGCCGACGCGCTGGTGCAGGAGCTTCAATCGGTGACGTCGGCCGGCAAGCAGCGGCTGATGCTCGACCGCCGCGCGGTACCGCTGTTGGCGGGCCGGCGTGTCGTTGTTGTCGACGACGTGGTGGCGACCGGGTCGAGTCTGGCGGCAACGCTGGCGCTAGCGCGCGCCGCCGGTGCCGCTGTCGTCGGCGCCGGCGTGATCCTGACCGAAGGTCAAGACTGGGAGAAAACCTTGGGCGCCGATGCCGCTCTGGTGCAGGGACTAGGTCACATTCCGCAATTTGCGCTGACCGACGGCAAGGCCGCGCCGATGCCGGACACGCTGTAACGCAAGACAACAGGAGACAGTCATGAGCGAGATGCGCGAGTTCATCGCCGGCATGCCAAAATGCGAATTGCATGTGCACATCGAAGGCACGCTGGAGCCGGAAATGAAATTCGAGCTGGCGAGGCGCAACGCCATGACGCTGCCCTACCCGGACGTCGCCGCGATGCGTGCGGCTTACGATTTTCATGACCTGCCCTCATTCCTGAAGATCTACTACGAGGGCATGAACGTCCTTCGGCATGAGCCGGATTTTTACGACCTGACCTATGCCTATCTCACCAAGGCGCACGCGCATAACGTGCGCTATGTCGAAATGTTCTTCGATCCGCAGCCGCATACCGGGCGCGGCGTGCCGTTCGACGTGGTCATCCGGGGCATCCGCCGCGCCCAGATGGACGCCGAGCGCCTGCTCGACCTCAAGAGCCAGCTGATCATGTGTTTTCTGCGCGACTGGAGCGCCGAATTCGCCATGACCACGTTGGTGCAGGCGCTGCCTTACCGGGAATGGATCGTTGGCGTCGGGCTCGACTCAGACGAAAAGAACAACCCGCCGGTGAAATTCAAGGCGGTATTCGAGCGCGCCCGCAGCGAAGGCTTTCTCCTCACCATGCACTGCGACGTCGATCAGCAGAACTCGACCGAGCACATCCGGCAATGCCTCGAGGATATTGGCGTCAATCGCATCGATCACGGCGTCAATGTGCTGGACTCCAACGCGTTGATCGACGAAGTCGCGCGCCGGCAAATCGCGTTGACCATCTGTCCGGTCTCCAACGCCTTCGTCACCAACGGCAGCAAGGCCAAGGAGATCAAGCGCCTGCTCGATCTCGGCATTCGCGCCACGGTGCATTCCGACGATCCCGCCTATTTCCGCGGCTATATGAATGAGAACTTCGTCTGCACCCAGGAAGAGGGCGGTCTCAGCAAGGCCGACGTGGTGCAACTTTCGCGTAACGCCTTCGAAAGCACCTGGCTGCCGCGGGCGACCAAGGACGGCTATCTGAGCGAACTCGACGCCTACTCGGCGCGGTAACGCATGGCTTTATAAAAATAGCCGGGCTTTCGCCCGGCCATTGTATTTTCGCATCGCGGATTACGAGATCACTTGCCCGGTATCTTGTCGTCGATGCCCTTGACGTACCAGTTCATGCTCAGGATCTGACCGGGGTCGAGATGATCGCCGCCCTTGCATTCCACGGTCTTGCCGTCCTGATCCGTGATCGGGCACTTGAAGGGATGCAGCTTGCCTGACTTGATGGCGGCTTCGGTATCCATCGCCATCTTTTTCACGTCGTCCGGCATGTTGGTGTAGGGCGCCATCACCACCATTCCCGAATCCAGCCCGCCCCAGGTGTCTTCGGACGCCCACTTGCCATCAAGCACGTCCTTGGCGCGCTTGGTGTAGTAGCCGCCCCAATAGTCGGTGTCGGCGGTGAGCTGGGCCTTCGGACCGAACTTGATCATGTCGGACGATTCGCCGAAGGAGTGGACCCCGCGCTGCTCCGCGATCTGTGTTGCGGCCGGGGAGTCGGTGTGTTGCGTCAGGATGTCGGCGCCTTGGTCGATGAGCGTCTTGGCGGCGTCGGCTTCCTTGCCCGGATCGAACCAGGAGTTCACCCAGATGATCTTCACCTTCATGTTCGGATTGATCGACTGAGCGCCCAGCATCGTTGCATTGATGTTGGAGATAACCTCGGGGATCGGAAACGAGACGATGTAGCCGATGATGCCGGTCTTCGACACTTTGGCGGCAATCTGGCCCTGGATGTAACGCCCTTCATAGAAGCGCGCCGCATAAGTGCTCACATTCTTCGCCCGCTTGAAGCCGGTGGCATGTTCGAAGAACACGTTTGGATATTTGGCCGCCACTTTCAGGGTTGGCTCCATGAATCCAAACGACGTGGTGAAGATGAGCTTGTGGCCGGTGCGCGCCAGCTGCTCGATCGAACGCTCGGCGTCAGGGCCCTCTGGTACGTTCTCGAGATACGTGCTCTCGACCTTGTCGCCGAGCGCCTTTTCCATGGCCTTGCGGCCGATGTCGTGCTGATAGCTCCAGCCGAGATCGCCGATCGGTCCCGTATAGATGAAACCGACTTTGAGCTTATCTGCTGCGTAAGCGTGGAACGTTAGGCCGGCGGCCGCAAGGACCGCAGCCATAGCCACGATGTTCCATTTCTTCATAGTCTTAACTCCGGGTTGGCAGAGACGGGGCGTCTCTTCATTTTCTCCGCGGCGCGAAACAGCCACAGTATACGAACGAACTATCGGTCAGGCACAAAGACCACACCGAGCGAAGCAGGCGCAGCGGACCCGGCAGTCCCGCGTGTCCGCGAAATCAACACGAGAACGACGACCGTTGCAAGATAGGGCAGCGAGTTCATCAATTGCTGGGGTACCCCCAATTGCAGCGGCTGCAGGGCCAGCCCCAGGATGCTCACGGCTCCGAACAGGTAAGCTCCGGCGACCAGCCGGCCCGGCCGCCACGAGGCGAAAACCACCAAGGCCAACGCGATCCACCCGCGCCCCGCGGTCATGCCGGGAATGAAGAACGGAGTGTAGGACAGCGAGAGAAAAGCGCCGGCAAGGCCGGCGCAGGCGCCGCCGAATAAAACCGCCAGCGTGCGGATGCGCAGCACCGGATAGCCGAGCGCATGCGCCGAGATGTGGTTGTCGCCGACGGCTCGCAAAACGAGACCGGCGCGGGTTCGATAAAGAAAGAGCCAAATGCCGATGATGAGTGCGATCGAGAAGTAGACGAAAGCGTCCTCGCCGAACAGGATTCGTCCGACCACAGGCAGATCAGTGAGGACCGGCAGATAAAGCCGCGGAGCCTGTACGATCTGCTGCCCGACAAACCCGGCGCCGATCAACCCCGAGAGGCCGACGCCAAGGATGGTGAGCGCCAGGCCGGCGGCGACCTGGTTCACCGCAAGCCCGAGTGTGAGGAAAGCGAAAACCGTCGATAATGCCGCGCCCGCGACGATGCCACAGAGCGCGCCGACCAACGTCGAGTCTGACAGGTAGGCGCCGGCGAAGCCGCAGGCGGCGCCCATGATCATCATCCCCTCGATGCCGAGATTGAGCACGCCCGAGCGCTCGACCACCAACTCGCCGGACGCCGCCAGCAACAGCGGCGTCGAGGCAGTGATCACCGTCAGGATGAAGCTGACCGAGAATATCAGGCTGAAAATCTGAGTGAGGGATTCAAGCATGAGCGGGCGCCGGCTTGCGCAGCGTTTGTACCAGGCGGATGCGATAAACGATCAGCGAATCGCAGGCCAGCACGTAGAACAAGAGGATGCCCTGGAACACCTTGGTAAGGTCGAGCGGCACCTTCATCGAGATTTGCGCCTCTTCGCCACCGATGAAAGTCAGCGCCAGGAACAGTCCGGCGATCAATATGCCGAGCGGATTGAGCCTGCCGAGGAAAGCGACGATGATGGCGGTGAAGCCGTAGCCCGGCGAGATGTTGGGTTGCAGATGTCCAATTGGACCCGCCACTTCGATGATGCCGGCGAGCCCCGCCAACGCCCCGGAAATCGCGAAGGTGAAGAGCACTAACCGATCCGCATTGAAGCCGGAAAAGCGCGCCGCCCGCGGCGCCGCGCCAACCAGCCGGATTTCAAATCCCATGATCATGCGACCCAGCAATACCGTCGCCAGCATGACGACAATCAGCGCGAGGATCGACCCGCCATGCAGGCGGCCGCCGTCCACCAAGGTCGGCATCGTGGCGACCGGATCGAATGGCGCCGTGGTGGGAAAATTCAGACCGTTCGGATCGCGCCAAGGCCCGCGCACCAGATAGTCCATGCCGAGGTCGGCGACATAGACCAGCATCAGACTGGTGAGGATTTCACTGGCGCCGAAATAGACCCGGCAGATAGCGGGAATAAGCGCGTAAAGCGCGCCGCCGATCGCGCCCATGATCAGCATGGCTGGCAGCACCCAGAAGCCGGCGTCGGTGCCATTGGTATGGACTGCAATCCAGCTGCCGGCGACCGCTCCGGCGATGAACTGGCCCTCAGCGCCGATATTCCAGATGTTGGCGATGTAGCACAGCGACAGCCCGACCGCGATCATCACCAGCGGCGTCGCCTTCACCACGATCTCCTGCAGCGAATAGGAATCGGTCAGCGGCTCGATGAAATAAACGTAAAGCGCTTCGATCGGATTTTTGCCCATGATCGCGAACAGAATGGCCATGGTGACCAGCGTAAGCACGATCGCGATCAGCGGCGACGCGACGGCGATGAACGTGGAACGCTCGGCGCGCTTTTCAAGCACCAATTGCATGCTTGACCTCCTGCTGTCCGGACGGCGCAGCGGCGTTGGCGCCACCCATCAGCAAACCAAGCCTTTCGCGCGTCGCCTCGGCGGCATCGAGCGGCTCCGAGAGCCGGCCGTGGAACATCACCGCAATACGATCGGAAATCTCGGCAAGCTCGTCTAGATCCTGGCTGATCACCAGCACCGCGGCGCCGCGCGCGGCAAGATCGATCAGCGCCTGGCGAATAACCGCCGCCGCGCCGGCATCGACGCCCCAGGTAGGCTGACTGACAACGAGCACACCCGGCTCGCGCAAGATTTCCCGGCCGACGATGAATTTCTGCAGATTGCCGCCGGATAGGCTCGCCGCCTCCGGATCGCGTTTGGCTTTACGTACGTCGAAGGACTTGGTCGTGTGATCCACGGCCGCCAAAGTCGCCGGCTTGTCGATGAAGCCTCTTTTGACCATGCCGCTGGCGGCATGGCCGGTGAGCAGTGCATTTTCGGACAACTTCATGCGCGGCGCGGTGCCGTGGCCGAGCCGCTCCTCAGGCACGAACGCGGCGCCCATGCGCCGGCGTTGGGTGACGTCATGCAAGCCAACGGCCTCGCCATCGATAACCACGGCCCCCTCGCCGGGCGACAGCCGCTCTCCGGACAGCGCCGAAAACAACTCACCCTGACCGTTGCCGGAGACTCCCGCGATGCCGACGACCTCGCCGCCCCGCACCTCAAGCGACACCTCCTGAAGGTGCGTCCCATGAGGATCGTCCGGCTCAAGCGAAAGCTTGTGGATCACCAGCCGCGGCACCGACACCGCACGGCCTGAGATCGCTTTCACCTCGCCGATGTCGGCACCGACCATCATGCGGGCCAGCGACGCCGCCGTTTCAGCCCGAGGATTGCACGTCGATACCTTCTTGCCGCCGCGCAGGATCGTCGCGGTATCGCACAGCCGTTTGACCTCTTCGAGCTTGTGACTGATGTAAAGGATGGCGCGCCCCTCGGCTTTGAGCCGCTCCAGCACGACGAACAGCAGATCCGCCTCCTGGGGAGTGAGCACCGACGTCGGCTCGTCGAGGATCAGGAGTTTGGGATTTTGCAAGAGCGCGCGCACGATCTCGATGCGCTGCCGCTCACCGACCGACAACTGCCAGACCTCGCGCTTGGGATCGAGCGGCAGCCCGTAAACCCGTCCCATTTCCTCCAGCCGTTCGGCGATGGTGGCAAATGATTCGGTCGGCGGGAGGCCGAGCGCAACGTTCTCCGCCACGGTGAGATTGTCGAACAGCGTGAAGTGCTGGAACACCATGCCGATGCCGAGGTCGCGGGCGCCGGAAGGACCGGCGAGGACGACCTTTTGCCCCATCCAGCGCAGCTCGCCGGCGCTCGGCTGGATGACGCCGTACATCATCTTCACCAAGGTCGACTTTCCGGCGCCGTTCTCGCCGAGCAGCGCATGGATTTCAGCCGGGTACAGATCGAGATCGATGCTGTCGTTGGCGAGAAAATCGCCATACCGCTTGCTTATGGAAACGGCACTAAGCAGCGGCCCGGACCGCGAGGAACCGGCTTGTGGTGAAGCATCAAGCATGCAAACGCCGCGCCTACCCCTGTTTCACAAGGCTTCTTGCAGGTTTCTGTGCAAGGATCGTTCCATCATTGGCCCGATCGCCCACCCTCTCGGAGCGCATCATCCGACAAAAATGCCGCGAGCAAAAGGAGGCACTTGCGGCAAGCCTGCCCAAAACCGCGGCGTGGCGCTATCCTTGCGCAACTTTCGAAGCTTCGTCATTGTCGCCCGGCCGGGGTCACACGAGGGGGAGCCCCACACCGTGGAGCTGATACTCGCTGAATCGGCAAGCGCCATCCTGCGCTGGCTGCATGTGATCGCCGGCATCGCCTGGATCGGCAGCTCGTTTTACTTCATCCACCTCGATTTGAGCCTCAAAGCCCGGCCCGGACTGCCGCCCGGCGTCAAAGGCGACGAATGGCAGGTGCACGGCGGCGGTTTCTACCACATGATGAAATACGTGGTGGCGCCGGCGCAGATGCCCGACAGCCTGACCTGGTTCAAATGGGAGGCCTACACCACCTGGCTGTCCGGCTTCGCGCTTCTGGTTCTTGTCTACTACCTCGGCGCCGATCTGTTCCTGATCGACAAATCGGTGCTCGATCTTACGGTCGCGCAGGCGGCGGGATTTGCCTTTGTCAGTCTCGTGGCCGCCTGGCTGATCTACGAAGGCCTGTGCCGCTCGCCGCTCGGCAGGCACGAAGTTGCGCTGGCGCTGGTCGGCTACGTCTTCCTGATCGCGCTGACTTACGCCTTCACGCACGTCTTTTCCGGGCGCGGTGCGTTCAATCAGATCGGCGCGGTCATCGGCACCATCATGGTGGCAAATGTTTTCGTCATCATCATTCCGTATCAGCGAAAGACCGTCGACGCGATGATCGCCGGCAAAACGCCGGACCCGGTCTGGGGGCAGCTCGGCAAGCAGCGCTCGGTGCACAACAATTATCTGACGCTGCCGGTCGTCT
>CAYWNY010000105.1:0-13326 GCA_964459765.1 uncultured Hyphomicrobiales bacterium
CGCCTCCGACAGCTATATTTACCAGGTCATTATCTGTCAGGCGCTGCTCAACGCCGTCGTCGGATTTTCCATCGCCGCGTTGATCGGGTTCGCCGTCGTCCATTTCACCGCGAAAAGCGCACTACAGGTCGTGATCTCGCCGGGTCTGGTAATCGAGTTGTTCGTTCTCACCATCGTCATGTGCATCGTTTCGGCGATTACCGCGATTTTTCGCGTCGTTCGCGTCGATCCTGCGATTGTATTAACCCGATGAGCGAGCCAGTCATCGAGGCTGCGAACGTCAGCAAGAGTTACGGCAGCGGGCCGGCACGGGTGCAGGCGCTGAGGGACCTCGATCTGACCCTCGATGGCGGCGAACTTACCGTGTTGATGGGACCGTCCGGCAGCGGCAAGACGACCCTCCTGTCGATTCTTGGCTGCATGCTTGCGCCGACCGGCGGTACTGTCCGCGTTTGCGGCACCTCGACCAGCGGGGCGCGGCCGGCGGAGCTCACGAAGATCCGGCGGCAGCATGTCGACTTCGTATTTCAATCCTATCACCTGTTCTCCACCCTGACGGTCGCGGAAAATGTCCTGTTGGCGCTCGACGTGCGCGGTGAGCGCGGGCCCAAGGCAATGGCTAAGGTCGAGGAGATACTGGCCAGCGTCGGCTTGACCTCCAAAATGCGGTCTTTCCCGCGCCAGCTCAGCGGCGGCGAGCAACAGCGGGTCGCGATCGCGCGATCCGTCGTGGCAAAACCTTCAGCCATTCTCGCCGACGAGCCAACGGCTGCGCTGGACTCAGCCAATGGGCGCGCAACCATGACAATTCTCTCTGCGATAGCCAAAGAGCGAGGCAGCGCAGTTCTGGTGGTGACTCACGATCCACGGCTGTTCGAATTTGCCGACAGGATCGTCCGCATCGAGGATGGCTTGCTAACGCGCGAGGAGTTTTCCGATCCCCTGGTCAATCCGATGCACGGCGCCAGCGTTGTCCCGGCCCGATCGCCTGCGTTGCTCGAATACAATTCACAAAGCTAGCGGCTGATGGGCCAATTCCGGCCCGGAAGCGCACCCACCGCTGAATTGAGCACCAGGAATCGGGTGGATTCCGGAAACTGACGACCTAGATCGGGCTTACCTGAAGGACCGATCCGCAGTTAATGGAACCATCATGACGCTCGTATCCACGTGGCTGAATGGCGCGCCCGAAACTAGCCGCCCCCGCCTCGTTCTCATTGCCTGTTCCCTCGGCGTCCTGCTGGCGCAAATCGATACGTCGGTGATTAATCTCGCGGTGAAAAGCATCGGCGCCGATCTGCACAGCGGCGTGAGCGCGATGCAGTGGGTTATCGATTCCTACAACTTGGTTTACGCGAGCCTGCTGCTCACAGGCGGCACGCTCGGCGACCTCTACGGTCGCCGCCGGCTCTTCCTCCTGGGTATCGCTCTGTTCGCGGTGGGGACGCTCATCTGCGCTTTCGCGCCCAGCACCGAGATCTTGATTCTCGGGCGTGTGGTCAGCGGCCTTGGCGCGGCGTTCGAAGTGCCGATGTCGCTTGTGCTCCTCTCGGTCGCCTATCCGGACCGCAAGCAGCGCGCGCACGCGATGGGCATCTGGGCAAGCTGCAATGGATTGGCCTTTGTCATTGGCCCGACCGTGGGTGGCTGGCTGGTCGATAGCATTGGCTGGCGCAGCATCTTCTTCGTGATCCTGCCAGTTTGCGCGGTGGCGTTGGCGCTAACTTTCCGGGCAGTGCCGGAGAGTGCCGACCCGGAAGGCCGCAGGCTTGATCTGCCCGGCCAGGGACTGGCGATCATCGGGCTCGCTGCTTTTGCTTTCGCCGCCATCGAGGGATCGAATTGGGGTTGGGGCTCCGCGCCATTGCTCTTTGTTCTTGGCGTTGCCGTCACAGCCTTGGTTGCGTTCGTTTGGGTCGAGAAACGCACAGAGGGGCCGCTGCTGCCACTTACTTTTCTGCGCAGGCCAGTCTTCTCGGCGGCTCTGGCTTGCGCCGGACTGATGACCTTTGGCATGTACGCTTTGCTGTTTCTCATGCCGCTTTATCTGCAGACGGTCCGCGGCGCGACCCCTTTCGTCGTCGGGCTCGAACTACTGCCGATGTCGGTGAGCTTCGCGGTGGTCTCGCAACTCGCCGGCCATCTCAACAATTCGGTTGGACCCCGCCTGGTGATGACCACGGGAATGGTCTGTATGGGCGTCGGCGCAATGCTTCTGGCATTCATAAGCCAGGCGACCGGCATAGGGGCGATAGAAGCAGCGCTGATAGTTGTCGGCGTCGGCCTTGGATTAAACACGGCGCCGGTCAACGGCGTCGCCGTGGCGGCGGTACCTGCGGCACGCTCCGGCACGGCGTCCGGGATGGTCAACACGTCCCGCATGGTCGGCGCCACGCTTGGCGTTGCCATCCTCGGGACGGTATTCGCCGCCTATGCCGGGCAAGCGGCGCTGATGGGGGCCGGATTCCTCCCCGGCTTGCATGCGGCGATGAGTGGCAGTGCCGCCGCGGAATTGCTTGGCGCCGCAATCGCGTTAGCTTTCATCCGGAAAGATTCATTGCGCCGTGATGGTGACGCGCCTTGCTTAACCCGCGTGCTCTAATGGATCGTGTTGGACGGCTGCTTGTCTTCGTCCTGCCCATTGGCCGTTTGCTTGGATGAGGCAGCAAACGAGCGTGCGCTCTCCACCGCGGGAACAACCGTCGGCGCTTCGGAGCCGACTGTCTGCGCAGGCGGCTGGCTCTTTCCGTGTGCTTTCGACGTGACCTCAGCCGGAAGAGTCCCGGGTGCATCCTTCAACGGTGCTTGATCTTTCTCGCCGCCGTTGGCGTCGCGAAGCGCCTCCACCGCAGTTTTCGGGTAGGGGATGATTCCTCGCGAAAAATCGAAGAATGGGGGAACATTCAGGTTTAAAAACGCCGCCACATCGCGGCCAAACATGACGCAATTGTTGAACATGGCATGCCACTGCGTTTTGTCGGCCTTACGCTCGTTTATGTAGGCGACCAACCTTTTGTACTGTGCCGCATCGATCCAGATGCGATAACGGGCGAGAACATATTGTTCTTCGAGGTCGCCGTCAGTCGCGCCGATTTCGCCGGCAACCGGTATAACGTGACCGAGCGTCCAGTTATAAACGCTGCAATTGACGCAATCGCCGCGATCTCCGGCCGGGCCAAGGCCGGCGATCTCGCTTCTGATCACTTCCTGGCGTGCATTGGCCTCGCCGTACATCACGTACACATGGCCATAGCTGGCCGCGTTCCGAGCCCGAAACTCCACGAAGAAGTGGTAACGCGGCGAGTATTTGTTTGAGTAGGTGGCGACAGGTCCGGCAGCCGAAGCGGGGGACAAGGGCTCGCTGACCATCTGGGCCAAAGCCGTCGAGCCGTGCCCCGTCAACGCGACCAGCCCGAGGCAGACGACCACACCCAAGGCAATTGGCAATCCACATCGCATGGCCGCTCTGCCCTTCCTTGGTGTAGCTGATGCCGAATCGATGCCAGCGGCCGGCCAAAGAGGATCGCTACGAGCGCACCTCACTGACCGCCGCTGCAACATCCACGGCCTGGGCGCTTAGCCCCTGGCGACGACCGGCGCTTTCCCCTTGCCGACGACGACCGGCGCCTTCCCTTTACCGACAACCGGCGCCTTGCCTTTGCCAACCGGCGGCGGCGGGGGCGGCGGCCGAGCCAAATCAGCCGCGAATGCGGCACCGCCCTTTACAAGGGTCAATCCCGATGGAGCTTTTACTACCTGAGGGAAATCCATCATGGTGAGGGCCAAAGCCACCCCGAAGCCCAAAGTCAGAAGTCGTTTCATGTAAGCCACCCTCCTGGGGAGTATGGTAAATCCACCGTTACTTCCATAGACGATCCGGACGCAGGGACTAGTGCAAAAAAGTCACAACCGCGCTCAAATGACTTCACAGAGGTCCCCCGTCTTCACCACGGGGACTGCGCGGACAGTGACGTCCTTGAGGGTTTAGCGGGCTTCCCGGTATTCCTCGCAGCTACCAACCAGCGGATAACGCTCAGGAAACCTTTTAGCCATGAGCGCCTCCGTCGCCTTCAAAGCGGCTTTGCAGTCCTTTTCGCTGCGAAAGTGCGGTGAAACCTGCCGCTCGCTGTTTGGCCCATTAGCGACGAACTGCCACCAGGCCAAACCAGGAGATGTCGAGAGGGCGAGAATCGTTCCTAGCAGCATGAGGACTGAGACGAGCTTCATGTCAGGCCTTCCTCGGGCACCACATGTTCCACACGGGTCATTTTCGACCACTCGAGCCACGAGCAGGCCGTAAGAACGGGTTTCGCGGCGCTCTCCCCATCCTACGAAACTCCGTTTGATCGCCTCCGCCGATCGGGTAACCGAATCGAGGAGGGCAACGCCGAGGGCGCAATCAACATAGTGACATGGGCAAATATAGAGGCACGGGCAAATATTGTCCGCAGGCCGGTTCCTTGACGAAGCCGGCGGCCGAACCGAATGCGTCGACGCGCAAGTGGATCGGCACACTTGCGAGCGTCCGAGCCATCGCCGCCACGCGTTCGACGAATTTTGAAACGTTCTGCGTGCCCGCAGGCCCTGTTCGCAACTCATTACGATCAAGCGCGACGATGGAGCGCGCCTATGAGGAGAGCTGAAGAGTGCCGCGCGCGGCTGTCGCGATTCGGACTACTGGCATTCGGACTACTGGCATAGAGTGCGCGGCACACTTCTTGCGAGCTATTGCAATAGCTGTGAGGCGGGAGAGCAGTCATGACAGCCAGGATGAGCGGGATCTTGCGCCGCACCGCGGCGATCGCGCTGACCGCGATTTTGCTCGCGCCGGCCCATGCCCAAGCCGAAGGAAAGATCATCAAGTTCATTCCCGAGGCCGACCTTCGCAGTCTCGATCCGATTTGGACGACCGCGTACATCACGCGCAATCACGGTTACATGGTGTACGACACGCTGTTTGCGCTTGACGAGCATTTCCAGCCACAACCGCAGATGGTCGATACCTGGAAGATCAGCGACGACAAGCTGACCTATACTTTTACTTTGCGCGACAAGCTCAAATTCCATGACGGCCAACCGGTGCGATCGGCCGATTGCATTGCCTCACTCGATCGCTGGATGAAACGCGACACGCTCGGCCAGGCGTTGGCGGCCGCAGTCAGCGAGATGAAGGCCGAGGACGACCGGACCTTCTCGATCATCTTGAAAAAGCCCTTCCCTTTGTTGATCGATGCGATCGGCAAGCTTTCGAGCAATGTGCCCTTCATCATGCCGGAGCGCATCGCCAAGACCGACGCCAACACGCAGATCACGGACCCCACCGGCTCGGGTCCTTTCAAGTTCGTCAAGGAAGAGTGGGTGCCGGGCAGCAAGGCGGTCTATGTCAAGAACCCGGATTACGTGCCGCGTGACGACAAGCCGAGCTGGGCCGCGGGCGGCAAGGTCGTCAAAGTCGATCGTGTCGAATGGATCTATATCCCGGATTCAGCGACGGCCGCGGCCGCGATCAATGCCGGCGAGGTGGACTGGTGGCAGCAATTGCCGCCCGACCTTGTGCCGCTGCTCAAGCGAAACAAAGACATCACGGTTGCCAATGTAGATCCTGTCGGCAGCATCGGCGTGATGCGCTTCAATCAGCTTCAACCGCCTTTCAATAACGAAAAGCTGCGTCAGGCCCTGCTCTACCTGATCGACCAGCAGGACATCATGACGGCGCTGGCCGGTGACGAGAAGAACTGGAAGAGGTGCTTTTCCTATTATGCCTGCGGCACGCCGCTGGCGAGCGAAGCCGGCGCGGAGCCTCTCAAAGGCAAGCGCGATAACGAGAAGGCGAAGGCGTTGATCAAGGAGGCGGGTTACAACGGTGAACGTATCGTCCTTATCACCGCGACGGACCAGCCCATTGTCAATGCACAAGCCCAGGTCGTGGCCGAAGAGTTGCGCCAGCTCGGCCTCAATGTCGATCTGCAGGCCATGGACTGGGGCACGCTCATCAACCGGCGCACCGTCAAAGACTCGGTCGACAAAAACGGCTGGAGCATCTTTTTTACCTGGCTC
The DNA here is from genome assembly GCA_964459765.1 of uncultured Hyphomicrobiales bacterium. Lineage (GTDB taxonomy): Bacteria > Pseudomonadota > Alphaproteobacteria > Rhizobiales > Xanthobacteraceae > BOG-931. The sequence goes on from CAYWNY010000105.1 coordinate 6,058, forward strand.
GTTGGCCCAGACATGGTGAGCCCCGCCATCAACATGGCCCTGCGCAGCAATGGCGAAAAGGCTTGGTTCGGCTGGCCGAGCGATGCAAAGATCGAGGCGATGCGCGCGCAATGGCTCGACGCTCCCGACCCTGCCGCGCAAAAGAAGCTCGCCGTCGAGATTCAGGAGCAAGCGTTCGTCAGCGTTCCCTATATCCCTACCGGCCAATTCATCATCCCCACGGCCTATCGCAGTAATCTCAAGGGTGTGGTGCCGGCGCCGATCGTTTTCATGTGGAACGTTGAGAAGCAGTGAGCGCGCCGCAAGTTTGCTGATCGGCCCGCAGCAGCGGTGTTTCCGCAATGTCCGTTAATCTCCGTCTTGCCGCCGCGAAGCGGAGTGCGGGAACGGGATTTGATTGATGTTGGTCTATATCATCCGTCGTTTGTTGGCGACGATCCCGGTCATGGGCATTGTTGCGATTTTCGTTTTCTCGCTGCTCTATATCGCGCCCGGCGATCCCGCGGCGATCATCGCCGGCGACCTGGCAACCGCGGACGACATCGCGCGCATTCACCGCCAGCTTGGTCTCGATGAGCCGTTCCTTTTGCGCTTTGGCCACTGGCTTTGGGGTGTGCTGCACGGCGATCTCGGCATCTCAATTTTCACAAATCTGCCGGTAACTCAGCTCATCGGCCAGCGCCTGGAACCGACACTGGCGTTGACCGTGACGACGTTAATCCTCACCTTGTTATTCGCTATTCCTTTGGGAATCGTCGCCGCTTGGAAGGTGGGCACCTGGATCGACCGTAGCGTGATGATCTTTGCGGTGCTGGGGTTTTCGATACCCTCTTTCGTATTGGCGTACCTTCTCATTCTGACGTTCTCTGTCGAGCTCGATCTGCTACCCGTTCAGGGCTATGTCAGCATCCGCGCAGGCTTTCTGCCCTTCATCGAGCATCTGATCCTGCCGAGCATCGCGCTCGGTCTTATCTACGGCGCGCTGATCGCCCGCGTCACGCGGGCAAGCATGCTCGAAGTCCTAAGTCAGGATTACATACGCACGGCACAGGCGAAGGGGCTTGCCAACTCCCAGATCCTCATCCGGCATGCGCTTAAGAATGCAGCGGTGCCGATCGTCACCGTCGTCGGCATCGGCGTTGCTTTGCTGATCAGCGGCGTCATTGTCACAGAGACGGTCTTCGCCATTCCCGGCATCGGCCGGCTCACGGTGGACGCTATACTGCGTCGAGACTATCCGATCATGCAAGGGGTGATCTTATTGTTCTCTGCGGTCTATGTGCTGATCAATCTGGCCGTCGACATCAGCTATACGCTCTTCGATCCGCGCGTGAGGTACTGAGATGGCCCTCGCGTCTGCCGACATCATTGTCCCGGTCGCTCGCCGTCATTGGCTGAGCCAAGCGGCGCGCCGCCATCCGACGGTTATTGCCGGTACGGTGATCCTGCTGCTGATGGTGGCGATAGCGGCGTTTGCGCCCTTTCTCGGCACCGTCGATCCGGTTGCGGTTTCGCCGGTCCGCCGCTTGCGCGCTCCTTCGGAGCTCTATTGGTTCGGCACCGACGCCTACGGCCGCGATGTCTACAGCCGTACGCTTTACGGTGCTCGCATCTCGCTCGTCGTGGGTCTTGGCGTCGCGGCGATGAGTACCGCGTTCGGGTTGGCGATCGGACTCGTCGCCGGGTTTAACAGGCTTGCCGATGCCCTCATCATGCGTGTCATGGACGGGCTGATGTCGATTCCACCGGTTTTGCTGGCGATCGCTCTCATGGCCCTCACCAAAGCGAGCGTGGAGAATGTCGTTATTGCCATCACGATTTCCGAAGTGCCGCGCGTCGCGCGTCTCGCGCGCGGCGTCGTGTTGAGCTTGCGCGAGCAACTCTTCGTCGAAGCAGCGGTCGCCGCCGGAACCCGCTTCTTCCGGACACTGTGGCGCCATATCTTGCCAAACACGATCGCGCCGATCCTGGTGCAGGCGACTTATGTTTGTGCCGCCGCCATGATCACCGAAGCGGTATTGAGTTTCATCGGTGCTGGAACGCCACCGCAGATACCAAGCTGGGGGAACATCATGGCCGAAGGGCGCAGTTACTTTCAGATCAAGCCGTATCTTATTATTTTTCCCGGCGTCTTTCTGTCGCTGACGGTTCTCGCGGTCAATATGGTCGGCGATGGGCTGCGGGACGCGCTCGATCCGCGGCTTGCTCGCCGTATGTAGGATCAGCTTCCGTGTCAACCGAGCCACTGCTCGCTGTCGAGAATCTCAAGACCCATTTTTACACTAGGGAAGGAGTGGTGCGCGCGGTCGACGGCGTCTCGTACGCCGTCAATGCAGGTGAAACGTTGGCGGTGGTCGGCGAATCCGGCTGCGGCAAGAGCGTCACCGCGCTCTCCATATTGCGTCTCGTGCCGTCGCCACCGGGCCACATCGTCAGCGGCACGATTCGCTTTCAGGGTACCGATCTTCTGACCGTCAGCGAGTCAGAAATGCGCGGTATTCGCGGCAACAAGATCTCCATGATCTTTCAAGAGCCGATGACGTCGTTGAATCCAGTCCTCACCGTATCGCGCCAGATTGGCGAGACCCTGCGGCTGCATCAGGGACTAGGCGCCTCCGCCGCGGGGCGACGCGCCGTTGAAATGCTGCACCTTGTTCGAATTCCTGAACCAGAGCGCCGCGCGCGGCAGTATCCGCATGAGCTTTCGGGCGGCATGCGACAACGCGTGATGATCGCCATGGCGCTCGCCTGCAATCCCGAGCTGCTGATCGCCGACGAACCCACGACCGCGCTGGATGTCACCATTCAAGCGCAGATCCTCGATCTGATGCGCGAGCTCAAGGCCAAGATCGGTGCCGCTATTCTCCTAATCACGCATGATTTGGGGGTGGTCGCCGAAATGGCGCAGCGCGTTGCCGTGATGTATGCCGGCCGCAAGGTCGAGGAGGCGCCGGTTCGCGCGCTGTTCAGCAGGCCGTGTCATCCTTACACCCTCGGCCTGCTGGCTTCAGTACCGCGTCTCGGAGCGACACTCGGCCAGCATCCGCCGCAGCGACTCGTCGAAATATCCGGCACGGTGCCTTCGCTGCGCGACCCCATTATCGGGTGCGCCTTCGCGCCGCGCTGCAGTTTCGTTACCGAACGTTGCCGCCGCGAAACGCCGCCACTCGAGATGAAGGGTGCGGAGCATCTCGCGGCCTGTTTCGAATCTCATCGGATCGCGGCGCCATGACGCCGCAAGAGAAACCGCCGCTTCTTGTCGTTGACGGCCTGAAGAAGCATTTTGTCATCCGCCAGGGTTTGTTCTCGCGCGTTTCAGGGTACATCTACGCTGTCGATGGGGTCAGCTTTCATATCAATCAGGGCGAGACGCTGGGTCTGGTCGGCGAATCCGGTTGCGGAAAATCGACGACTGGGAAAGCTTTGCTCAAACTCATTGAACCAACCGCCGGCACCGTCAGGCTACGTGGCGAGCGCATCGACAATCTCTCGCCATCGCGCATGCGCCCCTATCGCCGCGAGCTGCAGGTGGTCTTTCAGGACCCGTATTCCTCGCTCAATCCGCGTCTCTCCGTCGGCGAGATCGTTGCGGAGCCTATGGCCAATTATGGCCTCGCGCGCGGCGCCGAACTCAAGGAGCGCGTAGCGGCTATTCTTGGCAAGGTCGGCCTGCGCGCCGAGGCGATGGCGCGGTATCCACACGAGTTTTCCGGCGGGCAGCGTCAGCGCATCGGCATCGCCCGGGCGCTCGCCGTCAATCCCAGTCTCATCGTCTGTGATGAGCCGGTATCCGCGCTCGACGTGTCGGTACAGGCCCAAGTGGTTAACCTGCTTCGCGACTTACAGCAGGAATTCGGCGTGTCCTACCTCTTTGTCGCCCATGATCTGGCGGTGGTCGAGCATATCAGCCACCGCGTCGCAGTGATGTATCTCGGCAAGATCGTCGAGTTAACCGACCGAGCTTCTCTATTCACGACCCCGCAGCATCCTTATACCGAAGCGCTGCTTTCGGCCGTGCCGCTGCCCGATCCCGATGCGATGTGCAAACGTGTCGTTCTGACCGGCGACGTCCCGAGCCCGATCAATCCTCCCGCCGGTTGCCACTTCCACACCCGATGTCCCTATGCCGAGCCGCGTTGCCGGATCGAGGAACCGGCTATGCGTGAGGTGCGGCCGGGTCATCACGTTGCGTGCCATTTGAGGGAGCCGATGCGTCGCGCGCCAACTTTACCTCCTGAGCAAAACCGGGCGCAGTGAATTATCAAACGAGCTGGAATAATGCCGTGAGCGATTCCCGCCGAGCCGTTATGCCCAGCGCACTCAAAACGTCACGTTCAGGTGAACGGCTGTTCGGGTCGTGATCGCCCCAGTGGGCGCCGGGGTGCTTCGATGGAACCGATACCGGTCAATCCAGCCGCGCGACCACGGCGAGCCGCTTGATCCTATTGTTCAGATAGGCCTGCAAAAACGCCCGGTAGTTGCGAAACGATACGCAGCCGTTCGACTGGCCGTTGGGGCCGAGCATGAAGGTGTGGGCAAGGAGCCCACTGCGGCCATGGACTTTGTCTTCGTCGAGCGGGATCAGGCGGAGCGCCTGCACGCCGTGGAATGGCGATTCCCGCGGTTTGAGCTCGTAGATCGTCGGCGGGGTGACGCCGCGCATGCGCTCGGCAGCGGAGCGCGGATCGTCGAGATTGCTGCCGTAGCCCGAATGCGCTTCGAGCGTGGTGCCGTCCGGCAGGTAAACGGTGTGCGCCGAGATGTCGTAAACGGCGGTGTCGCGGTCATAGCGGGCGGCGGCGATGCTGCCGCCGTTGCCCAAGCCCGAATCGTCAGGCGCCGCATAAGCAAGCGTCACCGGCGAAGGCCTGCCGAACAGCCGCTCGAAAATGCTTGGCGTATGCGCCGGCGCTTCGGCGATCGCATCGCTGGTCGTCGCGACGTCGCGCAGCGATGCGGTGCGCAGCGGCGGCACACGCGGCTGCGACGCCGTCGACGCAACATTGGTTTGTTCGGCCTTCGGCTTCGCTGCCGCGGCTTGCGCCTTTTTCACGGCTGTCTGACCCGGCAGCGCGTCCGGCGCACCGCCGTCAGCGAACAGCGGCGCGTTCGGCTCAAACGTTCCGGGCCGGAAGCCCAACAAATTGCGGGAGTCGAACAAAGCCGCGTAGGCGTCGGCGCCGACCGTCCTGACCGAGCTTTTCATCGCCGCCGCAAGCTTGGCGTATGCGGCGGCGGTGGAGAGGCGCAATGCATCGCCCTTCGCCGCAACATGAGCGGCGGCTTGGGAAGCCGCGTGTGAGATGACTTGCGCTTCGCGCGCGCGCTCGGCGCCGGCGCCGCTCAAGCTATTCCACAGACCGAACGCGCAAGCGAACGCCAACGACACCAGCGCCGCGGCGCCGAAGAACCGTTGCGGCCGGGCATTCCCTGCCGAGCGTCCATATTCATAAGCATCGACAAAACTTTCACGCCACTCGCTACTGAATGTCATTCCCCGTCCTGCATGAAGAGAGCTTGCCCAAACAAGCTTTGACCGGCCGCAAGACGGCCGATCGAAAACGGACAAGCTCCTCTTTAAAACGCGCTCCCCCGACGGAACCGCGCCAAGCGTGTCCGTAAAATCTGCACAGCGATTAAGGCGACTTTTAGTTAAACCCCGATTAACCCTTTTTGCCTTTTTTCCGCCGCAGGCGTTGCCGTCCGACGCGCGCGGCGCACCGTTGGCAGCGGTTCGGCGCGAATGTCAAACCTGTGGATGGCGTGAAGGAATAGGTTTTCAGGCAAACTGCCACGAGACAAAACGGCAAAGGCAAACGGGAGGGGAAATACCGGGATGAATTCGAAAGCATATGTGGCCGAGGCGATCGGCACGTTCTGGCTGACATTCGGCGGCTGCGGCAGCGCGGTGATCGCCCGCCGGTTTTCCGCAAGTCGGAATCGGGCTTCTCGGCGTCGCGCTGGCGTTCGGGCTCACCGTCGTGACCATGGCCTATGCCATCCGCCATATCTCGGGCTGCCATCTCAATCCTGCGATCACGGTTGGGCTGACGGCCGGCGGGCGGTTTCCCGCCGGACAGGTGATCCCCTACATCATCGCGCAGTTGATCGGCGCCATCGTCGCCGCGGCGCTGCTTTATCTGATCGCCAAAGGCGCACCGGGTTTCGATCTGGCGAAAGGCTTCGCCACCAACGGCTATGGCGATCGTTCACCCGGTCACTACGATCTCACTTCGGCGCTCGTGACCGAGATCGTGATGACCATGCTGTTTCTGTTCGTCATCATGGGCTCGACGCACGGCAAGGCGCCGGCAGGGTTTGCACCGCTTGCCATCGGTCTTTGCCTTACCCTGATCCACCTCGTCAGCATTCCGGTCACCAACACGTCGGTCAATCCGGCGCGCAGCACCGGTCCGGCGCTGTTCGTCGGCGCGGCCGCGCTCGAGCAGCTGTGGTTGTTCTGGGTGGCGCCGCTGGTCGGCGGCATCCTCGGCGGCGTCATTTACCGCTGGCTCAGCCCGGAACCGCGCGGCGAGATTGTCGGCAACGCGCCGCGAAGCTGACTCCGTTTCCGTGGTCCGGCTGCGCTCGTCAGTGCAGCCGGAACTCGCCGTCGACGGCGCGGATCTCCGCTGGCTTGATAAGCCGCGCATGCGCGACGGTGACCGAATGCAGCGGGCCTTCGAGTTTCTCGAGCCAGAAATTGAGGAACTTGTTCAGCTGGGGAAAGTTCGGGCACAGGTCATAGTCTTGCCAGACATAAGTCTGAAGAAGCCACGGATGATCGGGCCGCCGGTAAAGGATATTGGCGGTGGTCAAGCCGTAGCCCTCAAGCTGCCGGCGAAAATCTTTCGATGACGAAGTTCGCGATTGCATTGCGGTCCTCCACCCCGGTAACGCATATGCTTCGGGAGTCGGTTCCACATTTCAAGCCTGAAATTTAAATAAGTTGTGTAGTTTCAAGGCACTAGCAGCATTCAGATAGGCCTGCTAACAGCGCCGTTAACCGTGCGGTGGCAGTTTTAAGCGGTCAGGCAGCGGATTTGTTGGCAATCCGCTTCAATGAGTGCTAAAAAATTCTCAGGCGGCTCTTGCGGGCGGAAATCACGCCCCTATGTCAGCTCCAGGCGGTCTGCGGAAAGCGATTTCGTGCGGGCCGCTCTCGCCACAAACTCAAGTCGGTTCAATACCTTACTCAGGAGGACACCATGAAATTTCGCCCGCTTCACGACCGCGTCGTCGTCAAGCGCATCGATGCCGAGGAGAAGT
>CAYWNY010000106.1:0-13223 GCA_964459765.1 uncultured Hyphomicrobiales bacterium
TGTTCTTTTTGCTGGTGGTCGTCCTCGGCCTGTTCAGCATCTGGCGGCTGAGCAACTTCAACCGCCTGTCCGCCGACGTCGCCGAGGTGTGGCTGCCCAATACGCGCGTGCTCGGCGATCTCAATAACTTCACCTCGGATTTCCGAGCCATCGAAGGCAGCAACCTGTTGTCGTCGGATCCCGCCGACTTGGCGCAGACCGAAAATCAGATGGCCGACCTCGACCGCTCCATTGCCGAGGCCGAACGCAGTTTCGAGCGGATCCGGCGCGGCGCCGCCGAGGACGATCTGTATGGCCGCTTCAAGCAGCGTTGGAACAATTATCGCGGCATCGTCAATCAGATCGTGGCGCTGTCGCGAGGCAACCGCAAGGCCGAGGCGCTCGCGATCTACCGTGGCGCCTCGCGCGCAACCTACGATGCGGCGAGCGACACGCTCGGGCGATTGACCGATCAAGCCGTCGCCAACGCGCAGGCGGCAAGCGACCAGCTCGGCTCCGCCTACCGGCAAGCGTTTTGGCTCATCCTGCTCGGCATGGTGATCGCCGGCGTCATGGTCGTCGCCGCGCTCATCCACATCAGCCGCTCGATCTCGGCGCCTCTGTTGCACTTGGCCGACCGCATGCGGCTCCTGGCCGCCAACCATACCGACATCGACATTCCCGAGACCGAAAAACGCGACGAGATCGGCGAGATGGCGCGGGCCACCGTGGTGTTCCGCAACAACGCCATCGAGCTGATGCGCAGCCAGCGGATGCTGGCCCGTCAGGCGACCATGCTCGAGGAACAATTGGCGCAGGAGCAGCGGCTGGCGCTGGCGCAGCGCAACTTCGTCTCCATGGCCTCGCACGAATTCCGCACGCCCCTGACGATTGTCGACGGTCATGCCCGCCGCCTCGAAAAGACCCGCGAATCGATCAGCCCGCCCGAGATTGGCGAGCGCGCCGGAAAAATCCGCGGCGCGGTGCTCCGCCTGACCCATTTGATCGACAACCTGCTCAACTCGTCGCGCCTGATCGACGGTAGCGGCGGGGTCAGCTTCCATCCGGTGGCGATGGATTTGACGGCGATGCTGCACGAGGTTTGCCAGGTACACCGCGAAATGGTGCCGAGCGCGCAGATCGTCGAGCGATTCGGCTCGGCGCCGATGCGGATTGTCGGCGACGCCAAGCTCCTGTTCCAGGCCTTGAGCAATCTGTTGTCGAACGCCGTTAAATATTCGCCGGGCCGCGGCGCCATCGAAGTCGAGGCTGAGGTGGTCGCCGACGAAGCGGTGGTCGCCGTCACCGACCACGGCATCGGCATTCCGCTCGGCGACCTCAATCGGCTGTTCGAGCGCTACCATCGCGGCAGCAACGTTTCCGGGATCGTCGGCACCGGCGTCGGGCTCTATCTGGTGAAGATGGCGGTCGATCTGCACAAAGGACGCATCGAGGTGCGCAGCAGAGAAGGCGAAGGCTCGCGCTTCGTCATTCACCTGCCGGTCGGGCGCGCGGTGTCGCTCGGCCAATGGCTGGCGACCGATGACGAACAGCGGCAGCCGCACAATGCCCCTTCCATTGCGGTTTCATCGGAGAGCATGACATGAGGAGTTCGTTTGGCGTGAAGACTTTGTTTTTCGTATTTGCGCTGGCTGCGCTCGGCGGTTTCGCTGCCGCGTCCACCGCCCCGGCGCCTGCGCCGGTCGCGCCGCTGTCCGCTGCCATGCTGCTGCGCGTCGATTGGCAGGACCCGCAAGCGCTGCCGCGGCGCCTTCGCAACCACTGCTACACTGACAGCGTCAGCGGCCGCCCCTATTGCTCCGACCATTGCGGAGGCGAGTACCAAGTCTACTCTTGTTCGCCGCACTCGTTCGGCTGCTGCCGCGTGGGATATGGCTATTGCGACTGGAACGGGTTGGTGCGCTGTCATCCGTGACGACGCTGCATGATCTAGGTCATGCACCAAGGAGCTTGCAGATCGTTCAAATGCGAACGAACCGCTTAAACGGCGGCACACCAAAGCGGTTCAAAAACCGCCGGCCACCGCAGCCGATTAGTAAGCGATTGGGTCCGGCGTGTTCAGATGCGTTATGCGCCCGATCATCGTCTTTGCCGCAATTGTGCTCGTTGCCGCCGTCGCAGCTCCAAAATACGCGTCGCATATCGGCGCCGCGCCGGCGCCGGCCGGGCCGCGGACGTCCGCGAATGCCACGGCGGACTCGGCGGTGAGCGCGGCAGAAAATTCGCGATCGGTCGTCGTGGCGCGCGATCCGCGCGGCCAGTTTGAGGTCAATGCCCGCGTCAACGGCCGCCGCATCGATTTTATGGTCGATACCGGCGCTTCCGTGGTTGCCCTCACCGTCCGCGACGCCGCTCGGCTCGGCATCCACCCGCCGCCAAGTGCGTTTACTGCCGAAGTCAGAACCGCAAACGGCACAGTGCGGGCGGCGCCCACAAAGCTCGACGTGGTCGAGGTTGGCGATGTGGTGGTGCGCGACGTCGACGCCCTGGTGCTTCCCGACCAGGCCTTGAGCGATAATCTGCTCGGTCTGTCCTTTTTGTCCCGGCTGCGCCGTTTCGAATTCAGTGGTGGCAAGCTCGTGCTCCTACAATAGGCGCTTTCGCCGCACGGTAAACAGCCGTTAACGACGTTACTCGTCGGCGCTGTGCGATTGCGGCAACGAAAAATCAAGGCACTTCGCTTACCGGTAATCCCTCAAACAGCAGGGATTTCGCTCCGCCGGCTGTATGCACGCGAAGATGGCATGGCGCTACGGCCGGAGACGGGAGCGCGGACAGGTTTAGCTGAGATGAAACCTATGGCTCAGTTTTTCCGGCGCCGCGGGCGCGGCATTGCCCGCTTCGGCCGTGCCGAAGGCGGGGCGACCGCCGTCGAGTTCGCGATTATCGGCCCGGCCTTTGTCGCCACCCTCGTCGCCGTGCTGCAAGTTTGCGTTTTTCTGTTTGCGCAGATGGCGATTCAGAACGCCGCAGTGGAGGCGGCCCGCTATTTCTTGACCGGCCAGGCGCAGAACAACAATTGGTCGGCAACCACCATCATTGGCAAGGTGTGTCCGACGGCGCTGTTCACCTGCAGCAACATGTATCTCGTGGTGCAGAATTACTCGTCGTTCTCGTCGGCGAGCACCTCGAGCCCGTCGATGTACAACGGCACCACGCCCATCACCAGTTACGCTTTCGATCCCGGAACGCAGGGCGACGTCATGGTGGTGCAGTTGATCTACGCGTGGCCGGTCGTGACCGCGCCGCTGGGCTTCAATATTTCCAATCTGCCGAACAACCAGGCCCAACTGATGGGCGTCAGCGCCTTCCGGGTGGAGCCCTACTGACCATGATGACGTTCCTCGCCAATGCCAGGCGTTTTGTCGATTCGACCCGCGCGGTGGCCGCGGTCGAATTCGCCATGATCATGCCGGTCCTGCTGCTCATGTTTCTCGGCTCGTTCGATGCCGGGAACGCCATTGCCGTTTATGCCAAAGTGCGCGCGGCGTCTTACTCGCTCGCCGCGATCACCAATCAATACGGCTCAACCAGCGCGGATTCGATCTCGACGACAACCATGACCGCGATTACCGGGGCGGTGACCCAGATGATGGCGCCGTATTCGAGTTCGCCGGCGACCGTGGTTATTTCGCAGATACAGGCGGCGTCGGCGACGAAGGCGTATGTCAGCTGGAGCTACTCGCCGACCGCGGGCGCGGCGCTGACCCAAGGTGCCGCGTTCACCAGCCTGCCCAGCAACTTTGCCACCAATACCTGCAACAGCACCTATCCGTGCTACGCGATCTTCGCCAAGGTGAGCTACACCTTTACGCCGATGTTCGGTGCATTCCTCACCGGCCCGATCACGCTCTCGGACAGCATTTACACGACGCCCCGCATCTCCACCTGCGTGCAATACAACAGCATTCCCAGCAACTGCGCCACGCTCCTGTGACCTAGCCGTCGTCACGGCCGCCGGGTAACAGCGGACTTCGCGCCGCGCTTGTACTCCCGGGCCTCCAGTCTGAAGAGTTATTGCGAGATGTGGGCCGTGGTCACGGCCTTGTTGAACATCGTCTGCAATGCGTTCGTTATGTCCGTCGGTGTGGTTGCGGTGAAATAGAAGCCACTCGACGCGCACAACTGCAGAGCCGCAGGAATGTTGGCGATGTTGCTGTTGGCGTAGCCGTCCTCGTTATTCGAGAACGCGGAGTTCGGATCGTTGATCGTTCCATACGGAATGTAGAGGACGGCGACCGTGATCCCGCGGTTTCTCATCGTCGCGCACCAGTCCGTCGTGTTAATCGTGCCGTTTTGATCGTTCTGGTTGTACGGCGGCATGACAGTCGCGGAGTTCTGATAGGGCACGTTTGCGGACGCCGACCAATTTTGCGATCCCCAGTTGCCGCCGGATTGTGTCTGGTAATCCTGCGAACCGTCGGTGACGATGAAGACATAGGGCAGGGGGCTCGATGAGCTCAAGCCGCTGCCGATCATGGAGGAAGTAATAAAGGTATTCATGCTGGACAGCGCATTCTCGAAATGCGTGCCGCCGGATCCCAGCGTTGAGTTCGCCGTGCCGTTGCCGCCGTTATCGAGCAGGGTGGCGAGCTGTGAGGCAAAATTGTTGATGGTCGAGCCGGCAAGGCTGGTGGTCTGCCCGACCGAGCAAGAATTGCTGCTGCCGCTGCCGGACGTGCAGAGATTGACGATGAATGGATACAATCCCACACTGAACTGATTGCTGATCCCGGTCTGTGTTTCGACATTCTGCGCTTGCAACAAAAGCTGCGTCACCGCATAGCCGACGGCATCGGCGCGCAATTGGATGCACGATGTGGTCCCGGGAGTGGAGCACGAGCTCACCTGGCTGCCGGTCCAATTAACATATTGGCCGCAACTACCGTTGCTGTCATTGAGGCAGCTTGTTGAGAACGATGTTGGCGTCGTGCCTAGGCGCGTAATGGCAAAGCCTTGGCAATAACCTCCCGCACCGGGATTGGTCGCTCCGCCCGGGGCCGGGATCGTTCCTTGCCACGGGCCGGCCGCGCCGCCCCAACTGGTTGCTTCGGTTTGATCGCAGGCTCCCTGGGTAGCGAAATGGCAGGCGAACTGGCAGCCCTGCGGATAACCATTGTTGGGAGGACTGTTGGACGGGTGTAAATCGTCCGGATTGACCGCCATCAGCCGCGCCTGTTCGGCGGGCGTAGAGGGGAAACTCATTGAGCCGGAAACGTCCAGCATCAGATAAAAGCTGAGGTAGACCGGCAGCGACACGCTCGCCGTCGACGAGCCGGTGACGGCGACGTTGCTGTAGCCCAGTATCTTCATGAAATACGTGGGAACGTTGGCGGAGAACGTCACCGCCGCGGTAATGGTCTGGCTGCTCAGCGTCACCGTGGCGCTGTCGGTCAGGCCGGTATAGCCGACATTGGCCGGCGCTGAGGACAAATTGGCGCTGAACATGTTGGTCGCGTAGGTCGAGCCGCCGGAGACGGTGCCGTTGGCGCTCATACCCTTCGCCGTCGCGACGATCGGCGAGTTGTTGGAGACGGTGGCGAGCGCGGCGGCATCCGAGGCCGATTGCAGCTTGGTCTTGATCATCACGGCGGTCGAATAGTCGATCACGCAGCCGATGGCGGTCACGATCGGCAGGGCGCAGAGCGCGAACATGATCGCGGTGTTGGCGCGCTTATTGGCGCGAAAATCACCGATCCGCGCTCGAATCCGCGTCAACGCGGCAACGGGCAGACTATTTCGAATGAATGTGCGCATGGCGGATTTTTCCAGTACCTCGCTCCTATGCAGAATTTGCTAGGAAATTGTTACTCTGATCGCTGACTCGGAAGCCCCGGAGGCTGTCGAGCGGCCGAGATCCGCGCCGCAAGATTAACTGATTCCCGCCGGTTCTCCGAAAATTGCGGCTATCCCGCGCCGCGGCGAGGAGCGATTGATGTCCTACGTGCTGGCCATCGACCAGGGCACCACGTCGACGCGGGCGTTTCTATTTCGCGCCGACACCTCGATCGCCGCGTTCGCGCAGAGCGAGTTTCCGCAGCATTTCCCCGCCGACGGGCAAGTCGAGCATGAGCCGGAAGATTTGTGGACGACCACGCTCGAAACTTGCCGCCGCGCCATGCGCGACGCGGGCGCCAGCGCGCGCGATATTGTCGCCATCGGCATAGCCAATCAGCGCGAGACGACGCTCCTTTGGCGCCGCGACAACGGGCGGCCCGTGCATCGCGCAATCGTCTGGCAGGACCGCCGCACTGCGGATCTATGCGCGCGGCTGAAAGCGGCGGGGCGTGAGCCGCTTTTTGCGGAAAAGACCGGCCTGTTGCTGGATCCGTACTTCTCCGGCACCAAGCTCGCTTGGCTCCTGCAAAAGGAGGCCGCGATCGGCGAACTCGCGGCCCGCGGCGAACTCGCCTTCGGCACGGTCGATTGTTATCTGCTGTGGCGGCTGACCGGCGGCAAGGTTCACTCAACCGACGCCACCAACGCATCGCGCACCTTGCTGTTCGACATCCGCGCCGGCCGCTGGGACGACGAGCTATTGGCGCTCCTTGGCGTGCCCAAGGCCGTTTTGCCGCAAGTCTTCGATTGCACCGCCGCCTTCGGCGTGACTGATCCAGAACTCTTTGGTGCCGCGATCCCCATCTACGGCATCGCCGGCGATCAGCAGGCAGCGCTGATCGGGCAAGCCTGCTTTAAGCCGGGCATGGTGAAATCGACCTACGGCACCGGCTGCTTCGCGCTTCTCAACACCGGGCCGGACCCGGTCGCGTCGCAAAACCGGTTGCTCACCACCATTGCCTACCAATTCGGCGGCACCCGCACCTACGCGCTCGAAGGTTCGATTTTTGTCGCCGGCGCGACGGTGCAGTGGCTGCGCGACGGCTTGGGGATCGTGCAAAGCGCTTCCGAGACCGGCGCGCTTGCCGCGCAAGCCGACCCGACGCAGGACGTTTTCCTGGTGCCTGCTTTCGTCGGGCTCGGTGCGCCGTATTGGCGGCCCGATTTGCGCGGGGCGTTGTTCGGGCTCACGCGCGGCACGGGTCCGCGCGAATTGGCGCTCGCGGCGCTCGAGAGCGTGTGTTTTCAAACCGTGGATCTTCTCACTGCTATGAAAGCCGATTGGCGGGACGCCGAAGCATTTTCCGGAAAAGCGGTCCCCGGTTTTCCGAAAGAAAATGCGACAAAACAACATGGCGCGCTGCAGATTTTGCGCGTCGACGGCGGCGTGGCCGCGTCCGACTTCACCATGCAGCGGTTGGCCGATCTGACGGGCGAGATCGTGGACCGGCCGCGGATCAAGGAAACGACCGCGCTGGGCGCAGCCTATCTCGCCGGGCTGTGGGCCGGCTTCTTCCCCGAGCCGGACCGCTTTGCGCAAGCTTGGCAGTCGGAACGGTGGTTCGCGCCGCAGATGGATCAAGCAACGCGCGAGCGCAAGCTTGCCGGCTGGGCGTCGGCGGTGCGCCGCTTGTTGGCTTAGAGCATGATCCGGAAAAGTGGCAAACGGTTTTCCGAAAAGATCATGCACCATCAAAAACCATGAGGATTACAAATACCCGGCGTGCATTTCTGCGGCGAACCGCAACGGATCGCCTTCCCAGGTGATGCGGCCGTGATCGAGCACATAGACGCGGTCGGAATGCGGTAGCGCGAAGGTCACATTCTGTTCGGCGAGCAATAGCGTCAGCAAGCGCTCTTTACGCAGGCGCTCGATCGCCTTGGAGATCTGGCTCAAGATTACCGGCGCCAGTCCGAGCGTCGGCTCATCGAGGATGAGCAGCTTCGGCTGCATCATCAAGGCGCGCCCGAGCGTGAGCATCTGCTGCTCGCCGCCCGAGAGCGTGCGCGCTCTTTGCCCCTGCCGCTGCTCCAGGATCGGAAACAGATCGAATACCCAGTCGAGCTGCCGCGCCCGCTCGGCTTTGCTTAAGTGGCCGCCGCCGAGATCGAGATTCTCGCGCACATTCATGTCGCCGAACAATTCGCGCATCTCCGGACAATGCACCACGCCGGCGCGGGCGATGGCCGCGGCGGTCGATGTGCGCAAATCGCGCCCGCCGAATCGGATTGCGCCGCGATAAGGAACCAGACCGGATATCGCATTGAACAACGTGGTCTTGCCGGCGCCGTTGAGACCGACAATCGAGACGAACTCGTCCTGCCGCACGTGGACATAGATGCCATCGAGCGCCTTGGCCTTGCCGTATAGGACCTTGACCGACTCGACTTCAAGCAAAGTGGCTTGCTGCAAGGCGTGCGCGCTCTTGCGCTCCACCGCTTCGATTTTGCCGCCGATATAGACGCGCCGCACCGTTTCATTCTGCATCACCTCGTCGGCGCTGCCTTCGGCGATGCCTTCGCCCAGATACATCGCGATGACACGGTCGGCGAGCGCGGCAACGCTTTTGACGCTGTGGTCGACCAACAGCACGGCGCGACCCTGGTCGCGCAGTGTGCGGATGAGATTGGAGAACACCTTGATTTCGGCTGCGGTCAGACCGGCGAACGGCTCGTCGATCAGCACCACCTTGGGGTCGCGCGCCACGGCTTTCGCCAGCTCCATGCGGCGCAGATCGGCGAACGGCAGCGTCCACGGATGCCGGTCCAACACCGCACCGAGCCCGACGCTCTCGGCGATGCCTTTGGCGCGCTCGGCAACCGACGGCTCGCTCACCAGCCGCAACAGCGAGTCGGGCAGCATTGCGAGCTTGATGTTTTCCAGCACCGTCTGGCGCTGCAGCGGGCGCGAATGCTGGAACACGATGCTGACGCCGGAACGGGCGACGCGGTGGGTCGGCCAGCCGGCGATGTCGATGCCGTCAAGCTTGATGGTTCCGGAATTGGCGCGCTGGATGCCCATGATCAGCGCCATGACAGTCGACTTGCCAGAGCCGTTCGGTCCGATCAGCCCGACGATCTCGCCGGCATGCAGCTCGAAACTCATATTCTTTACCGCGACGACCCCGCCGAAGCGTTTGTTGAGTTCGCTGACCTGTAAACGCACGGCGCCGGTCATTCGCGTTCTCCGCGATGCAGCGCGTAGCCGAGCAGGCCTTCAGGAAAGAATAGAATGACGGCCAGCGCGATGGCGGCGACGACGAAGGTGTTGAGCTGGCCGAGAGGTCGCAAGAACTCGTTGGCGACGATCAGAAACACCGCGCCGAGCGCCGCGCCCAGGATGGTGCGGCGGCCGCCGAGCACGGCGGCGATGATGATCTGCACGCCGATCGCGATATCGATCACGGTGTCGACCGAAGCGGTGCCCATATAGAAGATCAGCATGGCGCCGGCGGTGCCTGAGAACAGCGCGCTCACGCAAAACGCCGCTATCTTGTGTTTGGTGACGTTGAAGCCGAGCGCGGCCGCCTCGACCGCATCCTGACCGCTCGCCTGCAGGATCAGTCCGACCGCCGAGCGCGACAGGCCGAACAACAGCACGGCGCAAATCACCAGAAAGGCGAGCGCGTACCAGTAATTGACGTCGGCATCGATCGACAGCACGTCGGGCACGGTCATCCCGATTTCGCCGCCGGTGACGCCGGCAAAGATCACCACGAGGTTCTGCAGTAGGAGCACCGCGACCAGCGTCACCAGTCCGAAATAGGGCCCGCGCAGCCGCAGCGCCGGAAGCGCCAGCAGGATGCCGCCGACGACCGCCGCCAATGCGCCGGCGACGACGCAAACCGGTATCGAGTAGCCGAAATTTCTGTTGAGGATCGCAGCGGTATAGGCGCCGAGCCCGATCAGGAAAGTCGGACCGAAATTGACCTCGCCGGCGAATCCGAACAAGAGGTCCCAGGCCATGGCGAAAACGCCGAAATAATAGGCCGCGGTCAGGATGGCGAGCAGATAGGCCGAGAGCCAGAACGGCAACAAGGCCGCGATCAACACGACCACAGCCCCGATCCATACGATGGGTGAGCGAAGCACCGCCACGCCACTCTCCTTAAGTCCGGATCGGATCAGATGAAATCGGATCGTGGCTTAGCTTTTGTGTTTGCGCATGATCTTTTCCGGAAAACCGGACGCCACTTTTCCGGATCATGCGCTAGCGCCGACCTAACAGGCCTTGCGGCCGCACATAAACGACCAGGACGAGAAGAATGAGGGAAGGGATCGGCCGCAACGTCGGCGCGATCAGATAAGCCGTCATGGTTTCCAGATAGCCGACCACATAGGCCGCGATCAGCGATCCGGAGACGCTGCCGAGACCGCCAAGAACCACGATGGAAAAGGCGCTGGCGGTGAGCTGCCCCGTGTTCGCGGTGCTGACGCCGAGAAACGAGGCCAAGAGCACACCGGCGATGCCGGCGAGGATTCCGTAGATGGTCCAGGCCACGAGATAGAGCTGGTTGAGTTCGTAACCTAAGAGCGTAACGCCGCGCGGATTCATCGAAGCGCCGAGCAATGCCTTGCCGGTGCGGGTGCGGTTCACCAGCAACCACAACAGCCCGATGATCGCCCAGGCGACAACCACGATCATGACTTCATTGGTCGGCGTGCGCACGCCGAGGATGTTCACTACGCCGGGGATCAGCGGCCGAATGGTGACCGGATTGTCACTGAACAGATAAGCCATGCCGACCTGGATCATGATGCCCCAGAGCAGCGTGCCGGTGAGCACGAAGATTTCGGTCTCTTCCGGCCGGATGGCGCGCGAGCGCTGGATCGGGCGCACGAGGATGAAGTAAGTCGCGTAGGCGGTCGTCAATCCCGCCAACACGCCGATCAGCGTGCCGACATAAGTGCCGAGCCCGAGTTCGCCGGCGGCGGCCCATCCGATCAGCGCCGCCACCACCATGATGCCGCCGTGGGCGAGATTGAGAACGCCGGACACTCCGAAGATCAGCGTAAAGCCGACCGCGGCAAGCCCATAGAGCGAGCTGATCGCAGATCCATCGACCAGGATTTGGACTGCCCGCATAAACGGCCCGATCGGATGCGGCTAGCAAACTGCGGCGGCGAGCCTAACTCGGCGTTTTCACGAAAGACGGAAAGCCGAGTTTGCCTTTGCAGATGCTGGTCGGGTAGACGCACACCTGTTTGCCGCTCTGCCACTGAATGGCGATGGTCGGGACCAGGTCCGGCCCATATTTGAGCGCGTGAGTGAACAGGTTGTCGCGGCCGTAGAACTGGACGCGGCCGATGGCGCCGACGTGATCGGTCGCTTCCAGCGCGGTGACGAGCTTATCCGGATCGGTCGAGCCGCCGGCGCGCTCGATCGCCTCGGCGATCACAAACACCATGTCGTAGGCGGAATAGCCGTCATAGGCCGGCGTCACGCCGTACTTTTTCACATAAGCCTCGGCAAACGGAATCGTGACCGGCGTGAGCGCGACGTCGGGGGCCGCCGCGGTTCCGGTAATGACGCCCTCGGCGGCGCCGTTGGTGTCCTTCCAGAAGGTGCTGGTGGTCGCCTGCGAGCTTTGTCCGACCATCGGCATCGGCACCTCCTGGTCGTGCCATTGCACGGTCGGCTGCACGCCGACATGGCTGATGCCGGTCATGATGACGTCGGGGTGCTTATCCTCGATCTGATGGAAGATCGGCGTGAAATCGGCGGTGTCGGGATTGAAGCGGATGTGGTCGAGCACTTTCAAACCCGCTTTCGGCAGGCATTCGAGATAACGTTCGTCGAGCGGGGTGGTCCAGGCGGCGTCCTCGCTCATGACCACCGCGGTTTTCATGTGCAGCGGCTCGACCAGCAACTCGTGAGTATAATCGCAAATCGCTTGCGCGATGAAGGCGGAGGTGAGCCAGCCGTGGAAGGTGTATTTGTAGTGGTCGTAGTCGTCGTGGACCGCTTTGGAGATCAGATTGCTGGCGGCGCCGGGCGTAATGAGCGGCACGTGCAGCCGCGCCGACCACGGCTCGATCGCCAGGACCACCTCGCTGATATAGCTGCCGATCACCGCCACGACCTTGTCCTGGCTGACCGCGCGCTGGAACGCGCGCACCGCGTCGGCGGCAGAGGAGTGATCGTCGTAGGTGATGACTTCGACCTTGCGGCCGTTGATGCCGCCCTTGGCATTGATGTCGTCGGCCGCCAGGGCGGCGGCCTTGGTCAGCGAGGCGCCGGCGACCGAAGATTCTTCGCCGATGACGCCGATTTTGATCGGTTCGGACGATTGGGCGAGGGCGCCGAACGGTACGCACGCTATCGCCAGAACGGCGCCGGTGGCCAACCAAGACCGCGCTGCGCCAATCATGCTGTGCATGGTCGTCCTCCCAAAGGATGCGCGGGTTTGCCCGTTTCCCCGCCATTTTCGCTGTCCATTCAGATTATAGGAAGCGATGAGGGGTTACAAATGGGCCGAAACGGCGCTCGCCGAAGGCAAGCGCAGCCGCTTCGGGTGTTTGGTCAGTGGGGCAAATGCGCTATGAAGTGGCCGCGGAACGCCGCGCGGCGCGGGTGTAGCTCAATGGTAGAGCAGAAGCCTTCCAAGCTTATGACGAGGGTTCGATTCCCTTCACCCGCTCCAATAATTTCTTCAATCACTTAGCGTCGGCTGAATTGAAGTTGAGATTAGGTCCGGCTTCTGTTTTGAGACCGAGCCCGTTTTTTCCCCCGAGGGCGAACATTCCTCAACGCCCGTCTCAATGTCCGCATCGGCCAATAGGCGACGTTGCGCCAGTACTTAGAATGCCGTCATTCTTGGACGCGCTCAGCCGGTATTCTCTCTGCTTTTCTCTGTGGTGTAGGCCACCGACAGCACACGCGACACTGTGCAACGATCCAGCGCCCTTGATTCATGGAGGTGCGCTTTGTCCGAATCGGACTATTCGCGAAAGCATGCGTTGCAGTGCATGCGCCTGGCAGCAGATAGCATGCAATTGGCCGGGGACGTTCAGAATCCCGTTTTGCAAGCGCGTTTCGCGCGGATGGCGAGGGTGTGGTCCGACCTAGCGCTTCGAGGACCGAATGGGGATATTCGGATGGAAAGCGCATACCCGGACACAGAGTCGAAACAACGAGGTTGCCTGGCCGGCTCGAAAACTTCGCGACAGTAGTTTGCAGCTGCGGTGTGAACTCGCGTCAATTTTCTTTTTGAAGTCGTGAGGCCCGCGAATGTTCGATCCTGACATGCGCGGCCGACATGTCGCTGGCGCACCATGGGATACTTATTTGTTGCGCCGCCCTGTTGTGTCGCCCTGAACCGCAGTCGAAGGCGGCGTCAAGAAGGCATCGAACCGCTCCTTGACGATGGCGTAGCATTCACACG
>CAYWNY010000107.1:0-13113 GCA_964459765.1 uncultured Hyphomicrobiales bacterium
AAGTGTTCGAAGACCAGATCGCCTGCGCCGATCTCGTCGTGCTCAACAAGCGCGATCTGATCGACGCGGCGGGCATCGCTAAGGCAAAAGCCACGATCGCCGACGTATTGCCGCGCAGCGTCAAGGTGATCACGGCCGCCGACGGCAAGGTCGATCAGGCGCTGTTGCTCGGGCTCGGCGTCGGCACCGAGGACGCGATCGACGATCGGCGCACCCACCACGACGACGAGCTCGATCACGACCACGACGACTTCGATTCCTTCGTCGTGGCGCTGGACCAAGTTACCGATCCGGCGGCGCTGGCGGCGCGGGTCACAGCGCTCGCCCGAGACTTCGACGTGCTGCGCGTCAAAGGCTTCGCGGCGATCGCCGACAAGCCGCGGCGGCTACTGCTGCAAGCGGTCGGGCCGCGCGTGACCCACCAATACGATCGGCCCTGGTCGCCCGACGAAGCGCGCGAAGGCCGCCTCGTGGTGATCGGTCTGAGGGGACTGGACCGCGCCGCGGTCACGCGCGCGCTGATCGGCTGAAAGCGAGCTTTACGATGCACCTCTTGGCCACGACCGCCACAGGCCTCGACGACATCGTCGAAGCGGTCGATCTCGGCCAGCCGCCTGGCGACATTGCCGTGTTGTCGTTTGCCGACAGCGACCTCACCGGCCTTGCCGCCGCGTGGAAAGCCGAACGCGCAAAGCTGCCAAGCGTGCGGCTCGCGCATTTGCGCGATCTGCGGCATCCGATGTCGGTCGATCTGTGGATCGATCGCGTCGGCGCGCACGCCAAAGTAATTGTGGTGCGTCTCCTCGGCGGCCTCGACTGGTGGAAATACGGGGTCGAGCGGTTGGCGGCGCTGGCCCGCGAGCGCGGCATCGCGCTCGCGGTTCTGCCGGGCGAAGATCACGATGATGCGCGGCTTGCGGCGGCCTCGACTTTGCCCGCGACGGAACTCAAAACTTTGTTGAGCTTCTTCCGTGAAGGCGGCCGCGAGAACTTGAACGCGCTGCTGCGCCGGCTCGCCGGCCACGCGGGTGTCGCGCTCGACGCGCCGGGGCCGAAGGCGGTGCCGCGCTTCGCCGGGTACCTGCCGGGCCAAGGCGCGGTCGATCTCGACCGCTTCGTCGCGGCGCTGGATGTGGCGAAGCCGGTGGTGCCGATTATTTTCTATCGCGCGCTCTTGCTTGCCGCCGACACCGCGCCGATCGATGCCTTGTACGCGGCGCTGAAAGAGCGCGGCTTTACGCCCGCTCCTCTGGTTGTCACCGGCCTGAAAGACCAGGACGCAGCGGAATTTTTGCGAGCGGCTTTTGCGAAACTACCACCGGCCGTGATTGCCACCACGACCGCATTTGCCGCCGCCGGTTCCTCAAGCGAGCCGACGCCCTTCGATGAAACCGACGCGCCGGTGCTGCAGGTGGTCAGCGCAACGACCCGGCGGGCCGCGTGGCGTGAGAGCGCGCGCGGGCTTGGCGCCGCCGATCTGGCGATGCACATCGTGCTGCCCGAACTTGACGGCCGCGTGCTTGCCGGGACGATAGCGTTCAAGGATCCGCTGCCGGCGCAGGAGAGCCTCGCCTTCACCGCGCTGGCGAGCCGTCCGGAAGCCGACCGGATCGAGATGGTGGCTGAGCGGATCGCGGCGCTGATCCGCTTGGGCGCGCTGCCGCGCGGCGAACGCCGCGTCGCAGTGTTATTGCCGGATTATCCGGCTGCGCCAGGACGCGCCGGCTATGCCGTCGGCCTCGACGTGCCGGCAAGCGTGCTGGCGCTGCTCGAAGACCTTCCGGCCCATGGCTACGCCGTGCGCGGCGCGCCAAAAACGGCGCGCGCTTTGCTCGACGCGTTAGCGCAGGGCGCCGGCGACGCAGCGCTCCCGCTCGCGCAATATCAGACGCTGCTCGAGGACGTCCCGGCTGTGGCAGTTGAGCGGATGCGCGCGGCTTGGGGCGAACCGGGAAACGATCCCGACATTCGCGGCGGCGCTTTTCGTTTTCGCGCGCGGACGTTCGGCAACGTCGTCGTCGCGCTACCGCCCCACCGCGGCCGCTCGCTAGAGCGGCGCATCGATTATCACGATCCTTCGTTGCCGCCGCGACACGCGCTTCTCGCCTTTACGCTGTGGCTGCGGCACGTCGCCAAGGCCGACGCGCTGGTGCACATGGGCGCGCACGGCACGCTGGAATGGCTGCCAGGCAAGGCGGTCGCGCTGAGCGCCGAGTGTTTTCCGGACATCGTCGCCGGATCGCTGCCGGTGATCTACCCGTTCATCGTCAGCAATCCGGGCGAGGCCGCGCAGGCCAAGCGCCGCATCGCCGGCGTGACCATCGGGCACTTGCCGCCGCCGCTCGCGGCGGGCGGTCTCTCCGGCGATGCGCGCGAACTCGAGCGCCTAATCGACGAATACGCCCAAGCCGATGGACTCGACCGCCGCCGGCGCGACCGGCTGGCCGGACTGATTGTCGAGACCGCCCAGCGCACGGGCTTGGCGCGTGAAGCCGGCGTCCTCGTCGACGACGGCGCCGACAATGCTTTGCGCCGCATCGATGCCTGGCTGTGCGATGTCAAAGACCTCGCCGTCAAGGACGGCCTGCACATCTACGGCCGCGTGCCCGCCGGCACCGACGATCCGCTGTGGCAGGCGAGCGCTGCGGCCGAACGCGCCGCCTTGATAGCCGCGCTCGACGGCCACCGCGTCGTGCCCGGACCGGCTGGCTCGCCGGCCCGCGGCCGGCGCGACGTGTTGCCGACCGGACGCAATCTCTTCACCGCCGATCCGCGGACGCTGCCGACGCCGACCGCGCTGGATTTGGGCCGGCTGGCGGCGGACGAAATCTTGCGGCTGCATCTGCAAATGCACGGCGAGCCGCCGCGCTCGGTCGTGATCGATCTGTGGGGCAGCGCAACCTTGCGCACCGGCGGCGAAGAAATCGCGCAAGGTCTGGCACTCATGGGCTGCCGCCCGATCTGGGATCACGGCAGTGGCCGCGTCACCGGCGTCGAAGTGTTGCCGCCCGCGGCGGTCGGACGCGCGCGGGTCGACGTCACCTGGCGCATTTCCGGCCTGTTCCGCGATCTCTTCCCGGCGCAGATCGCGTTGATCGATGCCGCGGTGCAGGCGGTCGCCGCGCGCGACGAGGACGACGATGAGAATCCGCTCGCCGCGGCGCGCCGCGCCGCGGCTAAACGCCTCGACCGCATTTTCGGCAACGCGCCCGGGGCTTACGGCGCCGGCATCGAGGATTTGCTCGGCACTGGCGCCAGCACCGACGCCGTCGGCGCCGCCTATCTCGCCGCAGCTTCGCATGCTTATAGCGGCGCCGCGGGCGAAGGCCGAGCGGCCGGCGGTCTATTCGCGGAGCGCGTCGGCAATGCCGATCTTCTGATCCATCCGGGCGACAATCCGGGGCACGATCTTCTCGAAGGCGGCGAAGACGGAGCGTTTGTCGGCGGCTTTGCCGCCGCCGCCAAGATGCTCGGCCGGGCGGTGGATTTGATCATGCTCGACGTTACCGACCCGCAGCGGCCCCGCGCGCGCACGCTACCGACCGCGCTCGCCCGCATCGTGCGCGGGCGCGCGGTCAATCCGCGCTTTATCGCCGGGCAGATGAGACACGGCCCGCGCGGCGCCGCCGAGTTTGCCGAAACCGTCGACCGGTTGCTCGCCTTTGCCGAGACGACCGGCGCCGTGGCGAGCGAATTATTCGATCTGTTGCATGCCGCTTATGTTGCAGACGCCGCCGTGCGCGACTTTCTCTTGCGCGAAAACCCGCAAGCCGCCGCGGCTATCGCCGCGGCGCTTGAAGCGGCGCGAAGGCGCGGTTTTTGGCATCCGCGCCGCAACGACGTCGATGCCGGCCTCTCCATGCTGCGCGCGGAGGCGCTCGCATGACCGCGCGCGCCGTCTTCTTTTCACAGCGCCGTGGCGCCTGCCCCGGCTTGTCGGCGCCGATGCAAACCGGCGACGGCTTGCTGGTGCGGCTGTTGCCGGTCGGCACGTTGAAGCTGGGAGCCTTGCGCGCGCTGTGCGAAGCGGCGCGCGCCCATGGCAACGGCGTCGTCGAGATCACCGCGCGCGGCAGCATTCAGGTGCGCGGCTTAAGCGCCGAGACAGCGCCGCGCTTTGCCGACGCCATTGCCGCGCTCGGCATCGCCGCACAGGACGGCGTTCCGGTTGTTTGTAATGCGCTTGCCGGACTCGATGCCGAGGAGATTGTCGATGCCGCGGCGCTCGCGACCGACCTGCGGCGCGCACTTGCAGGAACCTCGTTGCCGGAAAGGCTGGCGCCTAAAGTTTCGGTTGCCGTCGATGGCGGCGGGCTCGGCTTGGACGACATTGTCGCCGACGTGCGGCTATGCGCCGTTGCGGCAACTGGCGGAGCGGTATTCGAAATCAGCGTCGGCGGCGATGCCGCCCGCGCAACAAAGCTCGGCGCCGTGGCGCCGGGCCATGGCGTTGCTGCCGTGGTGCGGCTCGTTGACATCATCGCGCAGCGTGGGCGAGCGGCGCGCGCCCGCGCTGTCATTGCGACCGATGGAGCCGGCGCGTTCCGCGCCGGCGTTGCCGGTTTGTTGCTCGGTGACGCGCCGCGCGGCCGACTGCGGACTTCTCGTCAAGCGATCGGGGCGCACAAACTGCGCGACGGGTCGCTGGCCATCGGCATCGGCCTGCCTTTCGGCCATACCGACGCGCGGGCACTCGAACGTCTGGCAGATATAGTGGCGACAGTGGGCGCCAGCGGCGTTCGCACCGCCGCGGGCCGCGCGCTGATGATCGTCGGCTTGCCGCCGGCAAAAACGGCCGACTTCAAAAGCGTCGCAAGTGACCTCGGCTTTATCGTCGCGGCGGACGATCCGCGCGGACACGTGTTCGCCTGTGCGGGCGCTCCAGCCTGCGCCTCCGCGTACATCGCTGCGCGGCGCATCGCCGCCGAGATTGCGGATATCGCGGCCTGGCATCTCAACGACGAATTTCAGATCCACATATCCGGTTGCAGCAAAGGCTGCGCCCACGCCGCTGCCACGGCGCTGACAGTCGTCGGCGGCCCAACCGGTTGCGCGCTGGTCGCGAACGGCACCACACGTGACGCACCTTTTGCCGTCGTCGCAGCGGACGATGTGCCGGCGGCAATCACGCGCCACGTCGACGAACGAACCCGCGAGGTCAGCCATGTCTAAGCGCATGTCTGAGCGCAAGCTCGAGAGGACGCCTGACCGCGCCGATTACCTACGCGACGGCGCAGCGATCTATGAACGCTCCTTTGCCATCATCCGCGCCGAAGCCGATCTGTCGCGTTTCTCTGCCGAAGAAGCCGACGTCGCAGTGCGCATGATCCACGCCTGTGGCGCCGTCGAAGCGGCGCAGCACATCGTCTTCGGCCATGGCCTCGTCAGCGCGGCGCGCGGTGCGCTCGGCGCCGGCGCGCCGATCCTGTGCGATGCCGAAATGGTCGCGCATGGCGTGACGCGGGCACGCCTGCCGGCGCGCAACGACGTCATCTGTGCGCTCAATGACCCACGCGTCGCGCCGCTGGCGCAAAAGCTCGGTACCACGCGCTCGGCGGCCGCGCTCGATCTGTGGATCGAGCGCCTCACCGGCGCGGTCGTCGCCATCGGCAATGCGCCGACCGCTTTGTTCCGCTTGCTCGATCTGATCGACGCCGGCGCGCCAAAGCCGGCGGCGATCCTCGGCGTTCCGGTCGGTTTCGTCGGCGCCGCTGAATCGAAAGAGGCGCTGGCTTCCGATCGGCATCGCGTTCCGTTTCTGATCGTGCGCGGACGCATCGGCGGCAGCGCCATGACCGCGGCGGCGATCAACGCTCTGGCGAGGCCCGGGCTATGAGCGCGGGAAAACTCATCGGCATCGGCGTCGGCCCCGGCGATCCCGAGCTGATGACGCTCAAAGCGATCCGCACGCTCGCCGCGGCCGACGTGGTTGCGCATTTCGCCAAGGCCGGCAATTCCAGTCATTCCCGCCGCATCGCCGCACAACATTTGCGCGTGGACGTGATCGAGCTGCCGCTCCTTTACCCGATGACAACCGAGCTGCCGAAATGCAGCGACGGCTACCGCGACGCGCTGCGTGATTTCTACGACGACGCCGCGGCGAAAATCGCCGCGCATCTCGACGCCGGCTGCATCGTGGCGGTGATCTGCGAAGGCGATCCGCTGTTCTATGGCTCGTACATGCATTTGCACGCCCGGCTCGTCGGACGCTTTGCGACCGAAGTCGTCGCCGGCGTCACCGGTATGTCCGGCTGCTGGTCGGCCGCCGGCATGCCGATTGCGCAAGGCGACGACGTGTTCACGGTGCTGCCGGCGACTTTGCCGGAGACGGAGCTCGCGCGCCGGCTTGGCGACGGCGACGCCGCCGTGGTTATGAAAGTCGGGCGGCATTTGCCGAAACTGCGTCGCGCGCTCGCCAAGAGCGGCCGGCTCGAGCGCGCCGTCTATGTCGAACGCGGCACCATGGCCGATGCGAAACTCACGCCGCTCGCCGCCAAGGAAGACGACGAGGCGCCGTATTTCGCCGTGGTGCTGGTGCCCGGCTGGGAGGAACGGCCGTGAGCGGCCGGCTCGCTATTGTCGGTTTGGGTCCCGGCGATGTCCGCTATCTGACGCCGCAAGCGAGCGAAGCGCTCGCCGCCGCACAGGCGCTCTACGGCTACGGGCCGTATCTCGATCGCGTTCCGGCGCGCCCGGGTCAGGCGCGGTATGCATCCGACAACCGCGAGGAGCGCGACCGCGCCGCCGCGGCACTCAAAGCTGCCGCCGAAGGCGCGACTGTTGCGATCGTGTCCGGCGGCGATCCCGGCGTGTTCGCCATGGCCGCGGCGGCCTGCGAGGCAATCGAAGCGGGGCCGGAGCGCTATCGCACGCTCGATGTCGAAGTTGTTCCGGGAGTAACCGCAATGCTGGCGGTCGCAGCGCGCATCGGCGCACCGCTCGGCCACGATTTCTGCGCGCTGTCCTTGTCCGACAATCTCAAACCCTGGGATTTGATCGAACGGCGGCTTGATGCCGCGGCGAGCGCCGGCTTTGTCATCGCGCTCTACAATCCGGTGTCGCGGGCGCGGCCGTGGCAATTCGGCTATGCCCTGGAGCGCCTGCGGCGGCATTTGCCGCCGGCAACGCCCGTGGTGTTCGGGCGCGCCGTCGGGCGACCCGACGAACACATCGACGTCGTCATGCTGGAGCGCGCCGTTACGGCGCAAGTCGACATGGCGACGCTGGTCATCGTCGGCTCGCGCGAGACGCGCGTTATCCAACGACCCGGACGGGTGCCGCTGGTCTATACGCCGCGCACTGCCGCCACGGTGAGCGCATGATCGAGCCAGGCGACCGCTTCATCGACGGTGCCGACCGCCGGGACATCGGGTGGCGGCGCCCGGCGCAGCATAATCACGTCGATCCCCAGCGCGCGCGCCGCGGCGATCTTGCCGTAGGCGGCGTTGCCGCCGCTGTTCTTCGATACCACCACCTCGATGCCGTGCCCGCTCATCAGCGCGCGGTCTTCTGCTTCGCCGAATGGTCCGCGGGCAATGATATAGGTGACGGATGGCAGCCGCAGCGGCGGCTCGACTGGATCGACGCTGCGGATCAGATAACGATGCTGCGGCGCGCCTGCGAACGGCGCCAAGTCGTTTCGTCCGAGCGCAACGAACACATTGCGGCTTTCCGGTCCGATGGCGGCGGCGGCCGCGGCGGCATTGCTCACTTCGGTCCAGCGGTCGCCGGCGACTGCAGTCCAGGGCGGCCGGCGCAGTGCAACGAACGCCACTTTGGCCTCGCGCGCCGCGGCTGCCGCGTTTTCAGAGATAACGGTCGCATAGGGATGCGTCGCGTCGATCAGCACATCGATCCGCGCGGCAGCGAGGTGATCGGCAAGCCCGTGCGCACCGCCGAAGCCGCCGATGCGCACCGGCACCGGATGCGGGACCGGCGATGCGGTGCGCCCGGCGAGCGAC
The DNA here is from genome assembly GCA_964459765.1 of uncultured Hyphomicrobiales bacterium. Lineage (GTDB taxonomy): Bacteria > Pseudomonadota > Alphaproteobacteria > Rhizobiales > Xanthobacteraceae > BOG-931. The sequence continues at coordinate 7,962 of CAYWNY010000107.1, forward strand.
AGCGTCACCGCAAGACCGGCGCGTGGCGCCAGCCGTTCCGTCAGCGCCCGCGCTTCGGTGGTGCCGCCGAGAATGAGGACCTTCGCCATGCCGCTTCCTGATGCGATCGGACACGAGACTGCCGCATCGGCGCGCTGGCTGGCAATCGTCGGCATCGGCGAGGACGGCGTCGACGGCCTGGGCGCGGTAGCGCGCGGGCTGATCGCGTCCGCGGAGATCGTTTTCGGCGGACGTCGGCACCTGGCGCTGGTAGCGCCGCTGATCCGCGGCGCAACGCGGTTGTGGCCGAGCCCGTTTGACGGCGCGGCCGACGAGGTGGCGGCCCAGCGCGGTCGGCCGGTCTGCGTTCTGGCCTCCGGCGATCCGTTCCACTACGGCGTCGGCGCCGTGCTGGCGCGCCGGATCGATGCGCGCGAAATGAACGTCGTGCCGGCACCGTCGGCCTTCAGCCTGGCGGCAGCACGGCTCGGCTGGGCGCTGCCGCACACGGCGCTGCTGTCCGTGCACGGACGCAATCTCGATCTCATCCGCCCGCATCTGCAGCCCGGCGCGCGCGTTCTAGCGCTGACCTCCGATGGCGACGGACCGCAAGCGCTGGCGCAGCTCTTGACCGAAATTGGCTTCGGCGGCTCGCGACTGATCGTGCTCGAAGCGCTCGGCGGCCCGCGCGAGCGCATCCGCACGACGACCGCGGCCGGTTTCGATTTCGGCGCGGTCGAGGCGCTCAACACGCTGGCTATCGAGGTCGAGGCGGCGGCGGACGCCCGCGTGATCGCCTGCGGTTTCGGCCTCGCCGACGCGCTATTCGAGCATGACGGTCAGATCACCAAGCGCGAAATCCGCGCCGTGACGCTGTCCTCGCTTGCGCCGCGCCGCGGCGAATTGCTCCTCGATATCGGCGCCGGCGCCGGCTCGGTGGCCATCGAGTGGATGCTGGCCGATCCGCCGTTGATGCGCGCGATCGCGGTCGAGCAAAACGCCGAGCGCGCGGCGCGCATCCGCCGCAACGCCGCCGCCTTTGGCGTGCCGGCGCTTGAAGTTATTGAAGGCGCGGCGCCGGGCGCGCTGTCGGGTCTGCCGACGCCCGACGCCGTCTTTGTCGGCGGCGGCGCCGGCGATCCCGGCGTGCTCGATGCCGCGTCACGCGCGCTGCGGCCGGGCGGACGGCTCGTGGTCAATGCGGTGACGCTCGAAACCGAGGCGCTGCTGCTCGCACGTCATGGCGCGCTCGGCGGCGAACTCTCGCGCATCGTGATTTCGCGCGCCGACGCGGTCGGCAGCATGAGCGCGTGGCGGCCGGCGCTCCCGGTCGTCCAATGGCTCTGGACCAAGCCATGATCGTGAAAACATGACCGTGCATTTCATCGGCGCCGGGCCGGGCGCTGCGGATCTTATCACCGTGCGCGGCCGCGATCTGATCGCGCGTTGCCCGGTCTGCCTCTATGCCGGCTCGATCATTCCGCGTGCGCTGTTGGACTTCTGTCCGCCAGGGGCGCGCATCATCGACACCGCGTCGCTATCGCTTGCTGAGATCGAGACCGAGTTCGTCGCCGCGCACGCCGCTGGCGCGGACGTCGCGCGGCTGCAATCCGGCGATCTGTCGATCTATTCGGCGCTCGCCGAGCAACTGCGCCGGCTCAAGGCGCGCAATATTACTTACACACTGACGCCCGGCGTGCCGGCTTTTGCTGCCGCGGCGGCGGCGCTGCAATGTGAGCTGACCGTGCCGGAAGTCGCGCAAAGCGTCGTACTCACGCGCGTCGGCGGGCGCGCGTCGCGCATGCCTGAGAAGGAAAAGCTCCCGGCGTTTGCCGCGAGCGGCGCGACGCTCGTCATCCATCTGGCGATTCACGCGATCGACAATATCGTCGCTGAGCTCTTGCCGTTCTACGGCGCCAACTGCCCGGCCGCGGTCGTGGTGCAAGCGAGTTCGCCGCGCGAGCGCATCTTGCGCGGCACGCTGGCCGACATCGCGGCGCAGGTCGCCGCCGCAGGCATTGAACGCACCGCGCTCATCCTTGTCGGCCCCGTGATCGGCGCGGAAGATTTTCGCGACAGCGCGCTCTATGACGCCGATTACCGCCGCCGGTTTCGCGGAGGCGCGGTGTGAGCGCCCGCGGGCTGATCATCGCCGCGCCGCAGTCAGGCGCCGGCAAGACCACGGTGACGCTGGCGCTACTGGCGGCCCTTGCCCGCCGCGGCACTAAAGTCCGCGCCGCCAAGGCCGGGCCGGACTATATCGATCCGGCTTTTCACGCCGCCTTCACCGGCACTCCGAGTATCAATCTTGATTCCTGGGCCATGGCTGAGCCCTTGCTGGACGCGCTGGTGGTGCAAGCCGCGAACGGCGCCGACGTGTTGGTGATCGAAGGCGTGATGGGTTTGTTCGATGGCGCCGGCGGACCCGCGGCGACGGCCCATCGGCGCGGCTCGACCGCAGATCTCGCCGCCCGTTTCGGTTTGCCGGTCCTTTTAGTGCTCGACGTGGCGCGTCAGGCGCAATCGGCCGCGGCGATCGTGCGCGGCTTTGCAGCGCACGATCCGGCGGTGCGCATCGCCGGCATCATTCTCAATCGCGTCGGCAGCGAGCGGCACCGCTCCTTTGTTGCCGAGGCCGTTGCCACGCTCGGCATGCCGGTCCTCGGAGCGCTGCCACGCGAGATGGCGGTCGCCCTGCCGGAGCGCCATCTGGGACTGGTTCAGGCGCAAGAGCATGCCGATCACGCCGCGCTGACCGCACGCTTCGCCGAAGTCGGCGCGCGTTATCTCGATCTCGATGCCATCGTCGCAATGGCAACACCAATTGCCATCGCCGAAGCTTCGTGCGCCGCGATGGCACTACCGCCACCGGGGCAGCGCATCGCGCTGGCGAGCGACCCGGCCTTCACCTTCGTCTATCCGCACGTCCTCGACGCCTGGCGCAAAGGCGGCGCGGAAATTTTACCGTTCTCGCCGCTTGCCGATGAGGCGCCGCCGGACGACGCCGATAGCTGCTGGCTGCCGGGCGGCTATCCGGAGCTGCATGCCGACGCGCTCGCCGAGGCGCGCGCGTTCGCCGCCGGATTACGCCATTTCGCGCAAACCCGGCCGGTCCACGGCGAATGCGGCGGCTACATGGTCTTAGGCGAAGGCCTCGTCGATGCCAGCGGGGTGTGCCATGCGATGACCGGATTGTTCGGCCATACTACAAGCTTCGCGCAGCGCAAGCTGCATCTCGGATACCGCACCGCGCGCCTGCTCGGCGACGGCGTTTTCGGTCATCGGGGCGCGATGATCCGCGGCCACGAATTTCACTACGCGACGCTGACTCACCCCGGCGACGACAAGCCGTTTGCCGACATTGCCGACGGCGAAGGCAGCGCGACCTTGGAGACAGGCAGCCGCCGTGGCCACGTCACCGGCACTTTCTTTCACGCCATCGCCGCAGCCGAGACATAGTAGCCGCGAGAATAGCCGAGCGCGCCGCCGCTCACGCCGCACTCAGATGGCGGTGCAACGCCGCGACGACCTCGGCGCCCTCGCCGACCGCGGCCGCGACCCGCTTGACCGACCCGGCGCGCACATCGCCGATCGCAAAAACGCCGGGCTCGCTCGTTTCGAGCTTCTGCTGGCCCGCGCCCACATCCGAACCCGTGAGAACAAATCCCTTTGGATCGAGCGTTACGCCCGAGCCTTTGAGCCAAGCGGTATTGGGGGCGGCGCCGATGAACAAAAACAAATGCCGAATGTCGCGCTGGACTTCCTCGCCGGAACCGCCGCTGCGCCAGCGCACCGCCTGCAGCATGCCATTTGTGCCTTCGAGCGCACTGATCTGTGTGCGTAGCAGGATTTCGACGTTGGCGAGACCACTGACGCGGTCGAGAAGGTAACGCGACATGCTCGCCTCCAGGTCGCCGCCGCGCACTAGAAGCGAGACCTTGGCGACTTGGCTCGCCAGATACACCGTCCCCTGCCCCGCCGAATTGCCGGCGCCGACCACCACCACGTGCTGCCCGGCGCACAGCTTGCCCTCGAGCGGCGAAGCCCAGTAATGCACGCTGGAAGACTCGAACGCATCCAGGTTGGCAACCGTAAGCCGCCGGTAGCGTGCGCCGCAGGCGACGACGACGGCGCGGGCGCGAGCACGCTCGTTGTTCGCCAGTGTCAAGATGAAGTGCCGCGGCGCCGCGCCATTCTCGACGCTGAGACTAACGACCTCATCCGGGATCGCCATTTCGACCCCAAACTTCTGCGCCTGATTGTAGGCGCGCGCCATCAACGCGTTGCCGCTGATGCCGGTTGGAAAGCCGAGATAATTTTCGATTCTGGAGGATGCACCCGCCTGGCCGCCTCGAGCGCGGCTGTCGAGCACCAGGGCTGAAAGGCCTTCGGACCCGGCATAGACCGCAGCCGCCAGACCCGCCGGCCCTGCCCCGACAATGGCGACGTCGTAGACGTGGCCAGAGTCAATCGGCCGCACTAGGCCGACGCAACGCGCAAGCTCATTCTCGGTCGGGTTGCGCAGGAATTCGCCTTGCGGGCAGACGACTATCGGCAGCTGGCTCGGATGCACGCGAAAGCGTTCGAGCAGGGAGCGCGCTCCGGTGTCGGTTTCCGGGTCCAAGATTTGGTGCGGGTGCCCGTTGCGGCGGAGAAAATTCGCCAGCCGGAGCACGTCGCCGTTGTCGGCACGGCCGACAATCACCGGACCGCCGGCGCCGGTTTCGAGGAGACCAACGCGGCGCAGGATCAGCGCGCGCATGATCCGCTCCCCGAGGTCGGCCTCCGCCACAATCAGCGCCCGCAGTCTCTCCGGCGGAATGATCAGCGCGTCGACTGGCCCGCGCGCGTAAGCGTCGACCAGCGCCGGCCGGCCGGCGAGGTGCGCCAATTCGCCCAAGAAACCGCCCGGCCCCTGCGTCACCAGCGGCGTTTCGCTGCCGGCAATATTCTCAAGAAACGCTTCGACCTGACCGGACAATATGAGGCTGAGACCCGAGCCGACTTCGCCGACTTTTTCCAGCGCTTCCGCGTCCGCGAAGGAACGCACGACCCCGAACCGCCGAACGCGCTCGATCTCGGCGGCGCTCAGCACCGGAAACATCTGATCGTGCCGCGTTTTAAGTATCGACTCCGCCATCCTTGCGCCCTTTACGCGTATCGAATTCGAGCA
>CAYWNY010000108.1:0-13010 GCA_964459765.1 uncultured Hyphomicrobiales bacterium
ATCGGCATCGCCGACACCTTTGCCGAAGCCGGCAGCCGCGAATATTTGTTCGCCAAATACGGGCTCAATACCCAGAGCATCGTCGACGCGGTGTGGCGCGGGCTTGCCATCAACCGGCCGGTGCCTGCGGCGCCGATCATCGAAACGAGCCCCGGCGCCTACGCGCCGGTGTGAGCGAGCGGCGGCGCCTTAAGCCGACAGCAGCGCACCGAGCCGTTTCTTGACGTCCGCCTTGGCCGCGTCGGCCGAGCGAAGAATGGCAGTCGCCTGATAAAAATCCAGCGTGCGGAAAATGGCGACGTTCGGACGGATCACGAGATCCGGCGCGCCCTGTGCGAGCTTCGCGTCGACGATGGCGCTGCTCATGATGTTGAGCGTTGCGTAGACGCTTTCCCATGCGCCGGGAACGTCGCCGCGCTCGGTCGGCAGCACGCTCAACACATCGACCGCGACGATCACATCGGCAAGCCCGCGCAGCCGGTCGAACGGCAGCGGATTGGTGGCGCCGCCATCGATGAACACGCTGTTCTCGATCACCACCGGCCGCAGCAGGCCCGGGATGGCGATCGAGGCGGCCAATGCCGCGCGCAGCGCGCCTGAAGTCAGCACGACCTCGCGGCGGCGATGCAAATCGGTCGCCATCACGGTGAGCGGAATGGCGAGCTGCGCAAAGTCCTCGGGCACGGCGTCGGGTAAAAACCGCGCGCAGAATTTCTCGGCATCAAGCTGGGTCGCCCGGCCGAAGCCGCCGGCGAACACGTCGGCAAATTTTCCCGCCCGCGACGCCAACAGCCGCCGCGTGCTGTCGCGGCGATCATGCGCCAGGCCGATGACAAAGCGCCGGATGTCCTTGCCCGGCATCCCCGCCGCATAAGCGGCGCCGACGAGCGCGCCGATCGAGGTGCCGGCGATGGCATTGGGCTTTACGCCCATCTCATCGAAGGCCTCGATCACCGCGATATGCGCCAGCCCGCGCGCGCCGCCCCCACCAAGCGCGAGCGCGAAAGTCTTCATGCGCCTCACCTCATTTGGCATCCGCCTGGAGCGCGAATTCCCAACCCTTGGCGGCAAGTGGCCGTACCAGCGCGGCGCGCTCGATGGCATGCGCGCTGGTTGCGGTCCCGTCGCGCACGCGGCCGACGATGCCTTGGAGGATCGCCGCAATGCGGAAGAAGTTGTAAGCCGAGTATACCGCCAGATAAGGCCGCGGATCGAGACCGGTTCGCTTCACATAGGCTTCGACGTAGTCCGCGCGGCTCGGAATGCCGAGCGCCGTCAAATCATGCCCGATCAGAGATCCGGTGCCGCCTTCCAGCGGCGGCATGTCCCACTGCATCAAGTGATAGGCGAAATCGGCGACCGGATCGCCGAGCGTCGACAATTCCCAGTCGAGCACCGCCAGAATCTTCGGCTCCGTCGGGTGGAGGATGACATTGTCGAGGCGATAGTCGCCGTGCACGACGCGCGTTGGCTGCAGCGGCGGCAGGTTGGCCGGTAGCCACGCCATCAGCCTCTCCATGTCCTCGATCTTTTCGGTTTCCGAGGCGCGGTATTGCTTCGACCATCGCTCGACCTGACGCGCCACATAGTTTTCGCCACGACCGTAATCGGATAGCCCTATGGCGTTCGGATCGAAGCTGTGCAGCTGCGCCAGCGTCGCATTCAATGCGTCAAACACCCGCGCCCGCTCGGTCGGATTAGACGCCGGCATGTGCGGTTCCCAAATGACGCGGCCGTCCACATGCCCCATGACGAAGAAAGCAGTGCCGATGACGTTCTCGTCGGCGCAATAAAGGACCGGCTCGGCAACCGGGAAACCTTGCGGATAAAGCGCTCCGATCACCCGATATTCGCGGTCGACCGCGTGCGCCGACGGCAACAGCTTTCCCGGTGGCTTCCTCCGCAGCACGTAGCGGCGCGCCGGTGTTTCGAGGAGATAGGTCGGGTTCGATTGCCCGCCTTTGAACTGCCGCACGGTTAGCGGGCCGGCAAAGCCTTTCACATGCTCGCGCAAATAGGCTTCGAGCCGGTCGACGTCGAAGCGCAGCTTCTCGGCCACCTCCCTGGTGCCGGAAAATGTGCTCTGACGGTCGGTGATGCCTGCAGTCGCCAAGCGCCATTCCTCCCCAACGCAAACGCTTTTCTTCCCGATATCGCTAATCGGCCCGCAGCGCCAGCGTCTTGATCCCGTTCATTTTTCGCGTTCGAGGGCGCGGTAGCCGATGTCGTGGCGGAAGAAGCCTTCCGGCCAGTTGATGCGCGCAATCGCTTCGTAGGCGCGCGTTCGCGCCGCCCGCACGGTCGAGCCGACGGCGGTGACGTCGAGCACGCGCCCGCCATTGGCGACGATGCGGTCGCCTTCGCGTTTGGTGCCGGCGTGGAATATTTCCACCCCTTCGACCGCCGCCGCCGCGTCGAGCCCTTCGATCACGGACCCTTTTGCGTAAGTTCCCGGATAACCGCGCGCCGCCATCACCACGGTCAGCGCCGCGTCGGGATACCAGCGCAGATCGAGCGATTTCAAAACGCCGTCGCGGCTCGCCATGAGCGCCGGCACCAGGTCCGACATCAGCCTCGGCACTAGCACTTGGCATTCCGGATCGCCGAACCGCACATTGTATTCGATGAGCTTTGGCCCCGCGGCGGTGATCATCAGCCCCGCATAAAGCACGCCCTTATACGGCGCGCCGTCAGCCTTCATGGCGCGCAAGGTCGGCTCGATAATCTCGGTCATCACGCGCGCGGTGATCGCGGCGTCAAGGATCGGCGCCGGCGAATAAGCGCCCATGCCGCCGGTGTTCGGACCTTTGTCGCCGTCGAAGGCGCGCTTGTGATCCTGCGCGGACGCGAGTGGCAGCGCGGTCTCGCCGTCGCACAGCGCGAAAAACGACGCTTCCTCGCCGGCGAGAAATTCCTCGATGACGAGTTCGGCGCCGGCAGCGCCGACACCGCCGCCGAAAATCATGTCGATCGCGCCCTCCGCTTCGGCGAGCGCTTCGGCAACCACGACGCCCTTGCCGGCGGCGAGCCCGTCGGCCTTGACCACAATCGGCGCGCCGCGCGCGCGCGCATAAACCTTGGCGGGCTCGGCTTCGCGAAAGCGCTCGTAGGCCGCCGTCGGGATGCCGGCGGAACGGCACAGGTCTTTGGTGAAGCCTTTGGAGCCTTCAAGCCGCGCCGCGGCGCGGCTCGGTCCGAATGCCTTGATGCCGGCGGCCTCCAGATCGTCGACGATGCCGGCGCATAGCGGTCCTTCCGGACCGACCACGACGAAATCGATAGCGTTTGCGCGGCAGAACGCGATCACCGCCGCATGATCGCCAAGATCGAGCGCGACGCATTGCGCCTCATGCGCGATGCCGGCATTGCCAGGTGCGCAGAACAGGCGATCGCTGAGCGGGCTTGCAGCCATTTTCCAGGCCAGCGCGTGCTCGCGTCCGCCGGAGCCAAGAAGCAGAATGTTCATGTTGACGTATGGTGGGCTGAGATCGAGCCTGAATTTCCTTGTCGCCGCCCTGGTAGCATGGACAAGCCTTGGTGCAAGATATTGGCAGAGTTGTCCAAAGACTTGATCGGTCAGGGTGTTGGGCCTTGACCGCGGCCAATCGGCGGCTCTAACAGGCCTAACGATGAACGAACCGCGCATCAATCTGCCGGAATTGACGGTGTCCGAGCTCTCGATGGCGCTCAAGGGCACGATCGAGGACGCCTACGGCTATGTGCGCGTGCGCGGTGAACTCGGCAAAGTCAGCTATCACGGCAACGGGCATGTCTACTTCGATCTCAAGGACGATCGCGCTTCGATCGCTGGCGTGATCTGGCGGAGCGCCACGCCGCGGATCAAGCTCAGGTTAGAAGCCGGCCTCGAAGTAGTGATAACGGGACGGCTGACCACCTATCCCGGCCGTTCGCAATATCAACTCGTCGTCGAGACGCTGGAACCGGCTGGGCTCGGCGCGCTGATGGCGCTGCTCGAAGAGCGCAAGCGCCGCCTGACAGCGGAAGGCTTGTTCGACGAAGCGCGCAAGCAGCTGTTGCCGTTTCTGCCGGCCGTGATCGGCGTCATCACCTCGCCAAGCGGCGCAGTCATCCGCGATATCCTGCACCGGCTCGCCGACCGCTTTCCGCGCCATGTGCTGGTGTGGCCGGTTAAAGTGCAAGGCGACGGTTCGGCGGCCGAAGTCGCCGCGGCTATCGCCGGCTTCAACGCCCTTGCCGAGTCCGGGCCGATCCCGCGGCCGGACGTGCTGATCGTGGCCCGCGGCGGCGGCTCGCTTGAAGACCTCTGGTCGTTCAACGAAGAGATCGTGGCGCGGGCGGCGGCTGCGAGCTTTATTCCGCTGATCTCCGCGGTCGGTCACGAGACCGATGTGACGTTGATCGACTTTGCCGCCGACCGCCGGGCGCCAACGCCGACGGCGGCCGCCGAAATGGCGGTGCCGGTACGCGCCGAACTTCTTGTCGACCTGCAAAATCTGGAGCGCCGGGCGCTGGCCTCGTGGCTGCGCGGTCAGGAGGCTCGCCATGCCGCCTTGCGCTCGGCCGCCCGTGCGCTCCCTGACGCCGACGAGGTACTGGCGGTGCCGCGGCAGCGGCTCGACCATGCCGGCGCTGGCCTGATGCACGGTTTGCGCGCCAATGCCCACATTCATCGTGTCGGCTTGTCGCGTGTCGGCGGCCGGTTGAGCGTGCATTTGCTGCGGGCGCATGTGGAACGCCGGCGTGAGCGTTTTTCCGGCGTGGCGCTGCGGCTGCGCGCCAGCGCCGCGGCCAATGTCTCCGCGCATCGGGCGAAAGTCTCTCGCGACGGCGAGCGGCTCACCGCGCTTGCGGGGCGCGCCTCGCTGGCGATGGAGAACCTGCTCGATGCGCGATGGGCGCGCTTCGAGCGCGATGGGCAATTGCTGGCGGCTTTCTCCTATCGCGGCGTGCTGACGCGCGGCTTTGCGTTGGTGCGCGACCGCGCCGGCGGCCGGCCGCTGCGAACCGCGGCGTCGGTCACGACCGGCATGCCGCTCGATATCGAATTTGCCGATGGCCGCGTCGCGGCCCGTGCCGAGGTGGTGCAAACCGTAACGGCGCCGCGGGCCGAGCCGCCGCGGCGACGGCGGCGCCGCGAGAGCGATCCGGGGCAGGGCAGTCTGTTCTAGCGGCGCGTGGTTTTCGGCCGGCGAAAGCACTATGTTTTATGTGACGCGGGCGTATAGGACCCAGCCACCCGCTTTCGGAGGCAAGCTTGCTCAATCGCACCGATCGTCCGTCCCCGATGCCCGGCGAGGCCGAGGTGAAGTACTTGGACGGCGATTTTCGCGTCATCCGGCCGGGGGCCTTCGTGCGTTGCGCCGTCACTGGCGTACCGATCCCGCTCGAGGAACTGCGCTATTGGAGCGTCGACCTGCAAGAGGCCTATGCTTCGCCGGAAGCAGCCATGCAGCGGCAGGCCGCGACTTATGCGCGCGCCCGAGACTAGCCAAAGCTAGCGCTTCACTGTTTTCAAGATCATATCGCGGAATGCTTCTGCCTCTTCGATCACGAGCCGCACCGGCAGCGCATGCGCACGCGCTGCCAAAGCGGCAAGACGCTTCACGCCGGACAGACGCGCCAGATCCTTCTCCGTGGTCAGCAGCATGAGATTGGCGTCGTCGGCGCGCTTGAGCAGCGCCCGCGCTTCCGCCGCCGTAAAACGGTGATGATCGGCAAACGCAGCGCGCTCGCCGATCGTGATGCCCGCGTCAATCAGCGTTGCGAAAAACTTTTCGGGATCGCCGATGCCGGCGAACGCCAGCGCCTTGGTCTTGCCGATGGCCTCGACCGTTGCGCGGTCCGGTTCGAGCCGGGCGTGAAAAATCGCGACGCCGCGCCGGCGCGCGCGGTCGGTGATGCTGCCGACGTCATCCGCCGCGCCGACGATCACCAAGGCTTGCGCGTTGGCGATCTGCGTTCGCAGCGGCGCGCGCAACGGGCCCGCCGGAATCACCCGGCCATTGCCGATGCCGCGGCGGGCATCGACCAACAGCACGGAAAGATCCTTTTCGAGCGCGGGATTTTGAAAGCCGTCGTCCATGACGATGACGGTGGCGCCGTCGCGCCGCGCGGCCAATGCGCCGGCGACGCGATCGCGCGCGACGATGGTCGGTGCGAGCCGGGCCAGCAGCAGCGCTTCGTCGCCGACCGCCTTCGCGCTGTGTTTGGCCGGATCGACGCGGACGGGGCCGGACAGCCGCCCGCCATAGCCGCGGGTCAAGAAGAAGACGCGCTCGTGAGCGGCAAGAAGGAGATGTCCGACCGCGAGCGCGGCCGGCGTCTTGCCGGCGCCGCCGACGGTGAGATTGCCGAGGCAGATCACCGGCACGCCCGCGCGCCGTCCTTTGCCGCGCATGCGCAGCGCCGCGACGAGACCATAGAGGCCGCCGAGCGGACTGAGCATCAGGCCGGTTCCGGGCTGCCACCAGAAGGCCGGCTCACGCATGTGTGGACGATCCCGAGAAATGCAAAACGGCTTCGGAACGCATCTTAGCTGATTTTGTTACGACGCCCGCTGTTCGAGCTGCAGCTGCATCAAATAAGGCTCGAGCGCGGTCAGCGTCCGTTCCAGCGCCCCGCCGAGCTTGCCAACCGTTGCAAACGCCGCGTCCGCCACCGCCTTGCGCGCGGTCGGATCGGCGACCCAGCCGGCGAGGCACGTCAGCAGCGCTTCTTCGTCGGCGACCAATTCCGCGCCCTTGGCCGCATCAAGCGTCGCGTAGATTTCGGCGAAGTTCCACACATGCGGCCCGTGGATGACGGCGGCGCCGAGCCTGATCGCTTCGATCGGGTTCTGCCCGCCGTGGCTCGCCAGCGAACCGCCCATGAACACGATCGGCGCCAGCCGATAGATCAGGCCGAGTTCGCCGAGCGTGTCGGCGACGAAGATATCGACATCGGTTTTGGGTAATTCGCCGCGCGAGCGCAACGCCGCCGAAAGGCCCGCGGCCTTTATGGCCTCGGCGATGCCGGGGCCGCGTTCCGGGTGGCGCGGCACGATGATGGTGAGAAGCGAAGGACATTTGGCGCGCAGTCGCCGATGCGTGGAAATGATCTCATTCTCCTCGCCCGGATGGGTCGAGGCGGCCGCAACCACAACCCGCGCGCCGATGACGGCTTTGAGGTTGCGCAGCGTCGACAGGTCGGCCGGCGGCGCCGGTACGTCGAGTTTGAGATTGCCGATGCTCGAAATGTGCGGCGCGCCGAGCGCGCCATAGCGTTGCGCGTCGGCATTCGATTGCGCCAGGCACAGATCGAAGCGCTCAAGCAGGGCGCCAATCGCGTTCGGCTGCAGCTGCCAGCGGCTGAACGAGCGCATCGACACGCGGCCGTTGACGAGGATCATCGGGATGTGGCGGGCGGCGGCGGCCAAAATGAGATTGGGCCAGAGATCGGACTCGACGAACAGCGCTAGATCCGGACGCCAGTGATCGAGAAAGCGATCGACAAAACGCGGCGCGTCCAGGGGAACGAATTGATGGATGGTGCCCGGCGGCAAGCGCTGCTCGGCGAGCGCCGCCGAGGTGACGGTGCCGGACGTCATGAGCACGGCGAAGTTCCTGGCGCGCAAGCGTTCGATCAGCGGGATCACCGCCAGCATTTCACCGACGCTGGCGCCATGGAGCCACACCAGCGGGCCGGCCGGACGCGGTTGGCTGGCGCGGCCGTAGCGCTCGGCCAACCGGGCGGGGTTTTCCTTGCCGCGTTTTTTGCGCCAGGCCAAAAGCTGCGATGCCACGGCCGGCGCAGCCACCATCGACGCCAGCCGATAGCAGCGCAGCGCGAGCGGCAGACGGTCGCGCACGCTCAATCCCCCCGTTGCGGCTGCCGGCATACTCTACTTCCTTGCCGCATCGCCGCGCTCACTCGCCCCCCACCATTCTTGCACGAAATACTCTAAACTCATGCGTCATCTTTTAGCGGCGCGGCGCCGGACCTTCCGGCTCCAGCAGCCGATGCAGATGCACGATGAAATAGCGAATCTCCGCGTTGTCGACCGTGCCTTGTGCCTTGGCCTTCCACGCCGCGTAAGCGCTCGCATAGTTTGGATAGACGCCGACTATATCAAGTTGAGCGAGATCCTTGAATTGGGTTGCCGCAACATTGCTGAGTTCGCCGCCGAAGACGAGATGCAGCAGTTGTTTTGCTGGTTGGGTGGGGACGTCCGACATGACACTCGCTCCGCGATTTCGCGAATTATAAAGAGGCGAGGCGTTCATCCCCAAAGAGTTCGACGAATGCCGCATGCCTGTCCCGGCCGGCTGCGACCAGCATCCCGTGCCGAGGTACGGGACGGTTATAAATGACGGCGCCGCCGCCGATAGACGTCAGCACACCACCCGCTTCTTGCACCACAAGATCGGCCGCTGCAAGGTCCCAATCGTGGCTGTCGGCGCCGGCAATAGCCACGTCGCAAGCGCCTTGCGCGACGCGCGCGAGCCGCAGCGCCAGCGAACGCAGACGCGGCATGACGGTAAAGGGCGGCGCCACGGCGGCAAGCTTTTCCAGGAAGCTGCGCGGACCGGCGATGCGGATGTCGGCGAGCGCGGCGCCGGGCGTGGTGGAGATGGCAGTGCCATTGCAGGTGGCGCCGCGATTGGCGACGGCGCTGAAGAATTCGTCGGTGACCGGCGCGTACAGGCAGGCGGCGATCGGCCGCCCGCTGTCGACCAACGCGGCGGAGACCATCCAGTCTGGACCGCCGGCGAGATAAGCGCGGGTGCCGTCGATCGGATCGACGATCCATACATAGCGCGCGGCAAGCCGCACCGGATCATCGACGCTTTCCTCCGACAACCAGGCGATGTCGTTGCCGGTCGCGGTCAGGCGCTCGCGTAACAGCCGGTCGACGGCCACGTCGGCGTCGCTGACCGGCGACGATTCGCCCTTGGTCCAGCTGTTGATCGGGCTTCCGAACATCGACAGCGCGAGGGCACCGGCCTCGCGGACACACGCTTTAAGTTGCGCGGCCGCCGCGTCCACGTTGACGGCCTCAGTGGCCGGCAACGGTCATGCCCTCAAGGCGGATTGTCGGCGCATTAGTGCCATATCGGAACACAAGATCATTCGCCGGTACGAGCGTTGCGAACATTTCGAACAGATGTCCGGCGATCGTGACCTCGCTGACCGGATACGTGCACTTGCCGTTCTCGATCCAAAAGCCGGACGCACCGCGGCTGTAATCACCGGTCACCAGATTGACGCCCATACCGATCATGTCGGTGACGAAAAATCCGTCCTCGATATCGGCGATGAGTTCTTCGGGGCTCTTATCGCCGGGCGCAAGATGAAGATTGCTCGGCGCGGGCGACGGCGTCGACGAGACGCCGCGCTGCGCGTGCCCCGTGGTTTGCAGGCCGAGTTCGCGCGCGGTGGCACAATCGAGGAGCCAGGTCTTGAGCACGCCATCCTCGACCAGCTTGCGTTTTTGTCCGGCGATTCCTTCCGCATCGAACGGGCGCGAGCGCAGGCCGCGCGGCCGCAGCGGATCGTCGACGATATGGATGCCGGAAGCAAAAATCTTTTCGCCGAGCCTTTCGCGCAGGAAGCTCGTCTTGCGCGCAATCGAGCTGCCGTTGGAAGCGCTAGCGAGATGTCCGACCAGCGATCCGGAAATTCTGGAATCGAACACCACGGGCACGCGGCGCGTCGCCACCTTGCGCGGATTGAGTCGCTTGACGGCGCGCTCGCCGGCGCGGCGTCCAATCGTCTCGGCGTTTTCCAGGTCGGCGGCGTGGAGCGTAGAGGTGAAATCGTAATCGCGTTCCATGCCGGTGCCGTTGCCGGCGATCGCGGTCATGGCAATGCCTTGGCGTGAGGCGATGGTGGCGCCATGAAAGCCGTGGCTTGTCACCAGCACGAATCCGCCGATCCCGGCCGAGGCCGAGGCGCCGCCCGATTTGGTGACGCCGGCAACCGATAGCCCCGCGGCTTCGGCTTCGCGCGCGCGCCCTTCGAGCACGTCGACGTCCGGCATGTCCGGATCGATCAGATCGAGCGAGGGGATTTGCTGCGCCAGTTGCGCAGCGTCGGCGAGCCCCGTGAACCGGTCTTCCGGTGCGGCGCGGGCCATGGCGACCGCCCGCTCGGCGAGCCCGGTAAATCCGTCAGCTTTCAGATCGTTGGTCGAAACGACCGCCTGTTTGTGGCCGACGATGACGCGCAGACCGAGGTCGTCGCCCTCGGACCGCTGCGATTCCTCGACTGCCCCGTCGCGTACCTCCACCGACAGCGATACCGCGCGCACCGCCAATGCGTCGGCCTGATCGGCACCGGCGCGGCGCGCGGCAGTAACGAGTTGTTCGGCAAGATCGGCGAGGTCGGACTGATCGAGAAGTGAATGCATTTAATCGTTGGTTTATGTGGGAGCGCAAACGAACACAAGGCCAGATGTAGCGGTTAGCCAACGCGTTTCAACCCGAGCTTGGACGCGCGCCGGGTGGTTTGCTGCGATAGTGGCAACGGCTCGTCAAGCATGCGGCGCATTCGGTCAACCGATACGCCCTCTTAACCAGGGATTTTAAGCCGATTGCGACCGCACTCTGGCATGGTCACGGCAACCGGGCGGCAACAGCCCGGCGGGACCCGGAGCGTGATCCATCGCGGTCAAGCTCCACCAGAATGTTAGAGCGGCAATCGATTCGATCCGAAACGATTGCCGATCTAAGTTTCGGGGCGTCAAATGGAAGCCGGCAGGATCGCTGCCGGGTCGAGTCGCACCTCGCGGCTCGACCCCTTTTCTTTGCCCGTGCGTTTCGAAGCCGCCGACGACGCGGCCGACGGGCATCGGCGCGTTGTCGATCTTCATCGCGAGCGCGTTGTGGTCCGCCGTTCGGTCCGTGGCATGCGCATGGCATTGAACATGCCGCTCACCGCTTTCCGCGGCGTGTCGATCCGATTGAGCGGCGAGGCCAATGAGCCGCCGACCTCCATCGCGGTGGTGCTTGAGCATGGCGATCCCTCGCTGTCGCTACCGCTGTTTAGCGCCGGCGCAACCGACGAAATCGTCGCCGAATGGCAGTCATGGGCGCGGGTGCTCGGCCTGCCGCTTCTGGTCGCCGAACGTGACGGCACGCTGTGCGAGCCGTTCGCGCGGCTCGGCGCGCTGCGAATCGAGGCGCCGACCTGGCGCCGCCGGCGGCGCAGCGCCATTGCGCGCCGGCGGCCCCGCATCCTGTTGCGCCGCCGCGTCAGCAAAATGTCGCACACGCCCGCGGTGCACCGCGGCGAGCGCGAGATCATCGCGCGCAACTAGTGGTCCGATTCTAACCTTCGCATCCGGGTTCGGCGGCTCTCATGCTAATGTTAGAATCAAAGGACCACTAGCAAATATCAGTGCTAGTGGAGCTTTGGATTTGACATTCGCTTCACGAACTACCCGCCAGGTGGGTAGCGAATGTCAAATCCGCTCCACTAGACCAGGCCGGTCGGCCGCGGCGCCATCTTTATTCGCCAATCACGCCATCGCCGCTTTGAGGTGTTCGACAAATGTCGCTGCCGCGATCGGCAGCACGCGCCCGCGTCGCGTCGCCAAAATGAGCTTTGCCTGCTGCAGCGGTGGATCCACGAGCGGGAGCGCAATCATGTCGCCGGGCGGGATGAGCGCCTCGCCCGGCTTGCGGAACTGAAAGCAGATTCCGCGATTCATCCGCGCGAAGGCCTTCATGGTCTCGACGGAGTTGCAAACCAGGCGCGGATCGAGGTCGAAAGAAGCTTGCGCCAAGACTTGCTCGATCAACGCGCGTCCAGCCAAGCTCGCATCGCCCAGCGCCAGCGGATAAGCGAGACAGTCGCGCAAGCGCAAATTACTGCGGCGGGCGAGCGGATGATCGCGGATCATCAGCACGCACAGCGCTTGATCGGCCGTGGCGACCACGGCTACGTGCTTTCGCGGCGGCGGATAATGGGTGAGAATCATATCAACCTGATCGGCGACCAGTACCGAGGTGAGTTCCTCGGGCGCGCCGATGCGGACATTAAAGCGGACATTTGGGTGCTCGGCCTGGAACTTGCTGATCGCCGTTGGCAACAGTTCGGTCGCGACCGACTCGACTGCCGCGATCCCGACCTGACCGCGCACCAAACCGCGCAGCTGCTCAACCTGCGATTCGACCGCCTTGAGTTCCGAAATCGCCTGCCGCGCGTAGGCGAGGAACACTTCGCCGGCCGCGGTCAGCCGCACGCCGCGCGGCAGGCGTTCGAACAGCGCGGTCCCAAGATCCAGTTCGAGATCGAGGATTTGCCGGTTGAGCGCCGATGAGGCGACGTTAAGCGCGTCCGCCGCCTTGCGGATCGAGCCGTGGCGTCCGACGGCGTCCACATAGACGAGAAGGCGGGGAGGGCGCAGCCGTTCCCGGTGGACGCCAATCCGCGCGGGAGGCTTTTGCGACGGCGATCGCGCGCGTAAGGCTCGCCGTGATTTGGCTTTTTCCAACGCCATTGCTCGTCACTCTAACGCATTTCACCACCAGTGAGCTGATTTTTCGCTCGCTGCGACCAGAATTTGCTTCTAGTCACGCTCACTGCAAGGCGCGTAGTGGACGGTGCCGGGCTCTTTTGGAGGAGGGCAGCCATCATGCGCTACCGAGCTGTGGCGTCGATCGTCATTCTGGCTTTGAGCAGTCTGTGCGCTACCGCCTATGCCGACGAGGCGGTCACGTTGCGCCTTAAATGGCTGAATCAGGCGCAGTTCGCCGGATTTTATGTGGCGCAGGAGAAGGGCTACTACAAATCCGAAGGGCTCGACGTGAACATCCAGCCCGGCGGGCCGGACTTTCCCGCCGTGCAGATGGTCACCGGCGGCAGTGAGCAGTTTGGCGTCACCGGGGCCGATCAGATTCTGATCGCGCGCAGCAAAGGTGTGCCGGTCGTGGCGCTCTCGGTCATCTACCGCCGCAATCCCTTCGTGCTGTTCTCGCTCGCCAAGAGCGGTATCAAGACGCCGGCCGATTATGTCGGCAAAAAAGTCGGCGTGAAGATCGGCGGCA
>CAYWNY010000109.1:0-12891 GCA_964459765.1 uncultured Hyphomicrobiales bacterium
TCCACCACAGATAGCGCGGCCCCTCCAGCGCCGTGCCGCCGAGAAACATCAGCCGCGCCGGCCGCGTCGCCGTGACTGTGATGCGGTCGCCCGGTCGGAACACCAGAAGCTGCGGGGCGGCAAATTTGTCGCCGGCGATATCGACCTCGCCCTCGGTGACGTAAATCGCGCGCTCTTCGTAGTCGGGATCGAGCGGCGCGCTTGCGCCGACGTCGAGCAGCACCTCGGCGTAGAACCATTCCGAGACCATGCCGACGGGCGATTTTTGGCCGAAGGACGATCCGGCGATCACGCGGGCGCGCACGCCGTTATCCTCAACGGCAGGCAGCACGGCGGCATCGAAATGCTCGAACAGCGGCGCTATTTCCTCTTGGTCGCGCGGCAATGCGATCCAACTCTGAATGCCGAACATGCCGCCGCCGGTCGAGCGCATGCCAGGCGGCGTTCGCTCGGAATGAGCAATGCCGCGGCCGGCGGTCATCAGATTCATGGCGCCCGGCGTGATGTCCAAATCATTGCCCTCGCTGTCGCGATGGGTGATCCGGCCGTCGAAGAGATAGGTGACGGTGGCGAGCCCGATATGCGGATGCGGGCGCACGTCCATCCCGCGCCCCGCCACCAGCTGCACCGGCCCCATCTGATCGAAAAAAATGAACGGGCCGACCATCTGCCGTCGGCCGTGCGGCAGCGCACGGCGCACCATGAAACCGTCGCCGAGGTCGCGCACGCGCGGCACGATAATCAATTCGAGCGCGTCGCAGGATTTCCTGTCGCCAAGTATGGGGTCCTTGTCGGGCATCCAGCTCATCCGCTCTTCTCCCTCAGTTTGGCAACGGGCCGCCACCGTTGGCGTGTTAACCGCTGGTCTTGGCCGCACGCTGCGTGTTCGCCCTACCCTCCCAAATATGATACGCCGAAACAGACTGCCATGGTCCGCTATTCGCTAAGCTCGGCATTGCGATGATTGCACCGCCCTCACTGACCGGCGTGGCGGTCTTGCTGGGTATGAGCCTGTTTCTCGGGCTTGCCTTCGAGGATTTCTTCTCGCGCGGCAACTCCAGGCATCCCGGCGGTATTCGCACCTTCCCGATGCTCGCAGTCGGCGGCGGCGCCCTCTATCTGCTCGATCCGGTTCATTTTGTACCGTTCACCGCAGGCCTCATTCTCGTTGGCCTCTGGGTGGCAATCTTTTATCGTCAGCACTTGAAAGACCGCGGCGACGACGGCGAAAACCATGCGGCGCTGATCGTACCGATCCTCAATATCAAAGCCTACGTGCTTGGCGCCATTTCGCTCGCCTTGCCGCCGTGGGTGGCGGTCGGGACAACGGTCGTCGCGGTGCTGTTGCTGACCGGGCGTGAGCAATTGCACTCCCTCGCGCGCCGCGTTCCACTGCCCGAAATCGTCACCGCCGGCGAATTTCTGATCCTCACGGGGATCGTGCTGCCGCTGTTGCCGAACACGCCGGTGACCGATCTCACCACCATCACGCCGCGGCAAGCCTGGCTTGCACTGGTTGTCGTCTGCACCCTCTCCTATGCGAGCTATCTGGCGCAGCGTTACTGGGCCGCGGCAGCGCGCGGATTGTGGATGGCGGCGTTGGGCGGCCTTTACTCCTCGACCGCGACCACGGTTGTGTTGGCGCGGCAGGCGAAATCGGACCACGCCATGGCGGGCCAGGCGCAGGCCGGCATTACGCTTGCGACCGCCATCATGTATCTGCGGGTGCTGGCGGTGGTCGCATTCTTCAACATCCCGCTGGCACGCACTTTGGCGCTGCCGTTATGCGCGCTTTCACTCGCCGGCTTTCTGATCTGCACGTTGCAATATCGGCAGGCGATGCGGCGGCAGCCGCCCAATGCGCAGGCCACCTCCTTGCAGTCGGCCGCCGGCGGCAATCCGCTCGAGCTCGGCTCGGCAGCGATTTTCGCCGCTCTCTTTGTCGCGGTATCGTTCGTCTCGAACTGGGCCAAAGCCCAGTTCGGGGCGTCCGGCATCTACATCCTCGCCGCTATCATCGGCGTCACTGACATCGATCCTTTCGTGCTCAATCTGGCGCAAGGCGGCACTGCGGGGATGTCAAACAACGCGCTCGCCGCCGCCATCCTCATCGCCGCCTCGTCCAACAATGTGCTCAAGGCGATCTACGCCGCCGTCTTTGGCGGCGGACGCGCGACGGCAGTCAGCGCCGCGGCGCTGATGGCGCTCGCCGCGGTGGGGATAGCGATCGCCGCCGTCATGGGAGGTTTGTTGGGATAGCGCGTGATCCGGAAAGGTGGAAGCCGGTTTTTCGAAAAGATCACGCGCCAAGAAATATCTAGACCGCGCTTCGTGACCCTCGGGCGAATTTCAGCGGATGGTCTGATCGCTCTGAAAGACTGGAACCGTGGCGGTTGTCGGCGGCGCTGCGGCAGCCGGCGGAGCGACGTAGGCCGCCGGCGTTGAGGGGGACGGCGGCGGCGCGGTCGGCGCCATCGCCGTATTTGCCGGTGGCGGCAAGTCGCACTTCTTCTCCGCGGCCGCTCGGCGCAACACCTGTTCCTCGCCGATCGCATTCTCGTAATCGCCGCGATACGACAGGTTGGCGATCACCGTGCCGCTCGCGCCGCCATCGCTGGCCTTGTTCATCAGCTCGGACAATTCCTTTTGCCGCGCCTGTAGCGCGGTCAAGCGGGTCGCAAGGTCTTTGCAGTGATAAACAGAATAGTGGCCGGGATCGATAATGAACCGATCGACGGAACAGCCGCCCAGCATACCGGTGGCAAGCACACCGGCACCGAGCACGGCGACGACAGCCGCGCACGAGCGCCGGCGCCGACCGCCCTGGGCAATCCCCGATATCATCAAAGCGTCCAAAGGCATTCGACCGAATTTGAGCGCCGCGCCGGCGCACTACCCCCAAAGCCTTCCGTTTGCAGCTTCCTGCGCCGCAAATAAGGCGGCCGACAAGAGGGATCATGCTCTAAGCAAGAGCATGATCCGGAAAAGTGGAGGCCGGTTTTCCGAAAAGATTATGCTCCACGCAAGAGCGCGATCTGGAAAACGCCTACCCGGGAAGCCGGTTCAGTAATCGGAAAACTCGACGCCAAGGCTTGCGCCGTTGCGCCAAACCACCCGGCAGCGGCGCCGCGGACTGCCATTGTGCGAGAGCAGCAACATAAAGCGATCCGGCAACTCGTTGTTCACATCGAGCACGATGCGGGCGCCGGTATCCGACACGTCAGAAATGGTGCAATTCTGCGGCGGCGTCGTTCCGTCGATGAGGATCTTCGCCGCATAATGAAAAGGCTGGCGCGGCTTCTTCCGAAGCTCGGCCCGATTGCGATAATTGCCGGTCATCACCATGAGCGCACAGCGTTTTTAGCGGCGGTCAAACAGGCTAGGCAATCCGGATTAACGAGGCCTTACCGCTGAAAACCGGTTAATATGTTCTAAACACCGCATCGAGGGAGACGCACATGAAGAGCGACTTGAAGCGCGACCTGGAGTTCGACAAGGCAAGCCTCGAAATCGACGGGGCCGTTGCCATCCTGCGCATGAACGACCCGGACGTTCTCAATGCGCTGTCGCCGGACATGGTCAAAGGCCTGAGCCAGGCGCTCGATGGGTTGGCCGCGTCCGACGTGAAACCGCGCTGCCTCATTCTGACCGGCAGCGGCCGCGCCTTCTCCGCCGGCGCCAATTTGCAGGGCCGCGGCGGCAACGGATTGAACAAACCGGGCGGCGCCGGGACGGCGCTGGAAACCGTATTCCATCCCCTTATCCGCAAGCTGCGCGATTTGCCCTATCCCGTAGTGACGGCGGTCAACGGCGTCGCCGCCGGCGCCGGCATGAGCGTCGCGCTGATGGGCGATCTCATCTTGTGTGCCCGCTCGGCTTATTTCCTGCAGGCGTTCCGGCGCATCGGGCTCGTGCCCGATTGCGGCTCGACCTGGCTGCTGCCGCGGCTCGTCGGCCGCGCGCGCGCGATCGAACTGTCGCTCCTGGGCGAACGGCTGCCGGCGGAAACCGCACTCGCGTGGGGCCTGGTCAATCGCGTCTATGACGACGGCGATTTAATGGGCGAAGCGCTCCGCCTCGCCCGCGATCTCGCCAAGGGCCCGACGGTTGCGCTCGCCATGATCCGCCGGCTCTACTGGGAGTCGCCGGAAAATTCCTTCGAGCAGCAAATCGATCTCGAACGCCGCTCCCAGCGCGCCGCCGCCGCGACGGGCGATTCCCGCGAAGGCATCACCGCCTTTTTGGAAAAGCGCGAGGCGAAGTTTTTGGGGGCGTAAGCGCGACGTAAAAGTCGTTCAGAATTTATTTGGTGCGGACGGCCGGACTCGAACCGGCATGGGAAGTAACTCCCGAGGGATTTTAAGTCCCTTGCGTCTACCATTTCGCCACGTCCGCGAATGCGGGCCACTTTGGCAGCCCGCAAATGCGAACCCACATAACACGTCCGCGGATGCGCACCCACACGGTCCACGATGCGAGACCCTTCAACGACGCACCGATCTTGTAGCACCGGGCATGCGCGCCCCGGAAGGAAGAACGAGACGCCGTCGACCGATTATTGCTGCGGCTTTTTCTTGGACGTCGACGCGGTCGGGCGTACGTCACCCCAAGGATCGCTCGATTCCTTCTTGTCGGGGATTTTTTGCATTGCCGCATTGTAGTCGCGGTCGGCGGCCTGGCGCTTTGCAATTTCCTCCGGGCTCGGCGGCAGTTTCGCGTTGAAGGGCACGCCGGCCGTTACCGGCGGGTCAGACGCCTGCGCAAACGCTGGGCCGGTTAGCACTGCGATGATCCCGGCCGCCCGAGCGAAAGTCCGCAGCATGGTTTTGCTCCTCCGCGCCGCCCATCTCCGTCCGGGCGCACTTTAGTCGGGAGCCGCCGCCCCTACAATCCGGCTTCGTTGATCGGCGGCTGGAAGGCGAGCCCGGTGTCCCAGGGAAAATAGATCCAGGTGTCCTGCGAGACTTCGGTGATGAAGGTGTCGACCAGCGGCCGGCCCATCGGCTTGGCGTAAACCGTCGCAAGGTGCGCGCGCGGCACGATCTCGCGCACCACTTTGGCGGTCTTGCCGGTGTCGACCAGATCGTCGACCAAGAGCACCCGCACCCCCTGCCCGCCGCCGAGGTCGACGATCGATGAGGCGACGTTTTTGAGCACCCGCAAATCACCCTGGCTGGTGCCGGTATAGCTGGACACGCAAACCGTCTCGATCAGCTTGATGCCGAGTTCGCGCGCCACGATCGCCGCCGGGACCAGCCCTCCGCGGGTGATGCAGACAATGGCCTCAAACGGGCCGGCGCCGCTCAACCGCCAGGCCAGCGCCCGGGAGTCGCGGTGAAACTGATCCCACGACACCGGAAAGACCTTGGCGGGATCCCGCGGCGGCGCGGGTTTGGCCGCCGCTTCCTCGACCTGGCTCATGCTCTGGGTCCCTACGGCAAATAGGCTCGAACCTTTCTGCCGATATCAGACCTCGCGCGATGCTGGCAATCAGGGAATTTCGTAAACTGTGGTTTCGTCGGCGATGCCGCGCAGAGCCGCCCGCTGCTTGGTCGGGCGCAAGCCCGAGTTCACCAGGATCTGCGCCGCCTTTTCGTCCTCGACGACCGACTCGGTGGCGAAAATCGCACGCGAAGAAGCCAGCCCCTGGACCCGCGCCGCCAAGTTCACCGTGTGCCCGAAATAGTCCTGGCTGTTATTGAGTGTGACGGCGAGGCAAGGCCCTTCGTGAATCCCGATCTTCAGCAGCAAATCTTCGTTCCGGCGCTCGGCGTTAATCCGCGCCATCTCCTCGCGCATCCGCAGCGCGGCCGCCAGCGCCCGGTCCGGCGTCGGGAACGTCGCCATCACCGCGTCGCCGATGGTTTTGACCACCGCCCCCGCCTCGGCTGAAACCACCTCGTAAAGGGTATGGAAGTGTTGGCGGACCAGGTCATAAGCGACCAGATCGCCGACCCGCTCATACAGCGCGGTCGAGCCCTTCAGATCGGTGAACAAGAAGGTGAGGCTCGTGATCTTGAGCCGCTGATCGACCTCGAGCGTCTCGGTGCGATAGATGTCGCGAAAGGTCTGGTTGGTGAGGAGGCGCTTGGCGGTCAGAAACTGCCGCCTGCGGCCCATCAGGTTGTGTAGCGCATCGCCGGCGATCCAAAGTCCCGGCAGCACGCGGCGATCGGTTTGATTGTCGAGCGACAACCGCAGCGGACCCGGACGCATCTCGATCGTGCCGGTGGGTGCCTTGACGTTGTTAAAAACCACGCTCAGCGTTTGTCGCTCGCGCGTCGGCTCGCCCTTGACGTCGACGAACTGCGTTGCGTGCGTGACCGGATCAAAAATAATGACAAAATCATTCGGCAACTGCACCGACAGAATGGCCTTTTCGCCCGGCGGCAGTTCGATCGAATCGATGGTGAAAGCGGCAAGGCTGTCGCCGAGCGTTTCAGGCAGATCGACGCCGGAGCCCCAGAAAATCTGCCGGTAGTATTCGGCTTCGGAGAGAGTGTCCGGACTGTGCGCCGCAATCCGGCGCACGCGCGGACTCACGGTGAAGGCCACCTCAACCATCTCGTCGAGCGTCGGCTCGTAGCCGGCCGCACACAACGCGCAATCGTATTCGACCCGGCTTATCGTCTTGAGCGTGGCGCCGGCATCCAGGACGCCGCCGCATCCGGGGCAAAGGACGTTCCAGGATAATTCGAAAATGCCAAGCCGCGACGCGTGCAGAAACGCGGCAATAATTTTCTCTTCGTTAAGACCGGTCTTGTCGGCAAATGCCAGCACGTTGACCCGGCACAGGTCTCGGTCGGACCCCTCACGCACCAACGATTCAATGGCTGCGGCGCAACTGGGATCCGAAGACTGCCGTAGCACACCAAAGAGGGCTTCGGTTTCGCTCATCGGCGACTTCTCTCTTCCGGCCGAGCGGTTCGAACGTAACTATCGTGAGTCGCCACCGCAAGGAGCTTCGCCGTGAGGCGGCTTCCGCGCGTTATCACGCCGATTTGAGCCCGCGAAGCGCTATTCGGCGGCGAGTTGCATACGGACGCGCTTGAGCATCGCCTCGACCGCCGCTTTGACGGCGGCGAGCCTTGCCGGATCGCGCGAGCGCATCACCACGTGCGCATTGGCGCCGCGGTTTTCGTCCATGAACGGATAGGAGCCGATGATCACATCGGGATTGGCCTTGGCCACGGCGCCGAGCTCGGTGCCGATGTCGCCTTCGCGGCAGTCGGCGCGCACTGTCTCCGACAGCATTTTCGCACCGGTCTGGAGCTGTGGCGTGACGTATTCGAGCATGGCCTGCATCACCTGCGGAATACCCGCCATGACGATGACGTTGCCGATGCGAAAGCCTGGCGCCGCGGAGACGTTATTGAGTACGAGTTCGCCGCCCTTGGGCACCCGCGTCATGCGCATGCGCGCCTCGTTCATCAGGCCGCCGGTCTTCGCAAGGCGCGCGGTCAGGATTTCGACCGCCTGCGGGTGATAGTCGATCGGCACACCGAACGCCTTGGCCACGGCGTCTGCGGTTATGTCGTCGTGGGTCGGACCGATGCCGCCGGTCGTGAACACATAGGTGTAGCGCGTGCGCAGCGCGTTGAGCGCGGCGACGATCTCCGGCTCTTCGTCGGCCACGACGCGGACTTCCTTCAGGTCGATGCCAAGCGCGGTAAGATATTCGGCGGTATAGCCGATGTTCTTGTCCTTCGTGCGCCCGGAGAGGATCTCGTCGCCGATGACCAAAAGCCCGGCGGTGATGACCTCGCCATCGCGCGTCGTTTTGTTGTCGGTCGCGTCGCTCATTCCGGATCATGCTCTAGCGCGGCAACCGCGGCCGCTCAAGCGGTGCGCCTTCGGACCCGGCACGAGCGCAACGCAAGCCGGCTTTTCCGCATTGCGATTTCCCGGTGTATATGTCACGCAAGGAATAGGGAGAGAAACGTCATGAATTTTTCTATTTCGGAGCGGCAAAAGCATTGGCGCGACCGCGTCATCGCGTTCATGGACGCGCATGTTTACCCGGCGGTCGAGACTTATGACCGGCAAGACGCCGAAGGCGAGCGCTGGAAGATCATCCCGGTCCTCGAACAGCTTAAAGCCAAGGCCAAGGCCGAAGGCCTGTGGAATCTGTTCCTGCCGCCGTCTCCGCAGCACGACGAGGGCGAATTCCACGGTGCCGGATTGACCAACCTCGATTATGCGCTCTGCTCGGAGCAGATGGGCCGCGTCTCCTGGGCGTCGGAGGTGTTCAATTGCTCGGCGCCCGACACCGGCAACATGGAAGTGTTGCATCGCTACGGCTCGCCGGAACAAAAAGCCAAATGGCTCATGCCGCTCCTTGCCGGCGAAATGCGCTCGGCCTTTCTGATGACCGAACCGGCGGTCGCTTCGTCGGACGCGACCAATATCGAAACGTCGATCAAGCGTGACGGCGACCACTACGTCATCAACGGCCGCAAATGGTGGTCGTCGGGCGTCGGCGATCCGCGCTGCAAGATCGCCATCGTCATGGGCAAGACCGATCCAAGCCGCGCCCGCCACGAGCAGCAATCGCAAATCCTCGTGCCGCTGGATACGCCGGGCCTCAAAGTCCTGCGCATGCTGCCGGTCTTCGGGTTCGATGACGCTCCCCACGGCCACGCCGAAGTACTCTTGGAAAACGTCCGCGTGCCGGCCGCCAACCTCCTGCTCGGCGAAGGCCGCGGCTTCGAAATCGCGCAAGGGCGCCTCGGCCCGGGTCGGATTCATCACTGCATGCGCACGCTCGGCGCCGCCGAAGTGGCGCTCGAGAAAATGACCAAACGGCTATTGTCGCGCACCGCCTTCGGCAAGAAGATCGCCGAACAGTCGATCTGGGAACAGCGCATGGCCGAAGCGCGCATCGACATCGAGATGACGCGGCTCCTTTGTCTGAAGGCCGCCGACATGATGGACAAGGTCGGCAACAAGGCGGCGCAGCTCGAAATCGCGATGATCAAGGTGGCGGCGCCCCGCGTCGCGCTCAAGGTCATCGACGACGCGATCCAGGCGCATGGTGGCATGGGCGTGACTACCGACGCGGGCCTTGCCAAGACTTACGCCCACATCCGCACCTTGCGGCTCGCCGACGGTCCGGACGAAGTGCACAACCGGGCGATTGCGCGTCTCGAAATGCGCAAATACACCAACGCGCGGGTTTAGGCGGCCGGTCAACGGACGTCCCGCAATCTCTGCGCCATCGCCGATTCAGGCGATCGTTACGCCGCCGTCGACGACGATGGTCTGTCCGGTCATGAAGCTGCCGGCCTGCGACGCAAGCAA
Source organism: uncultured Hyphomicrobiales bacterium (assembly GCA_964459765.1). Taxonomy (GTDB): domain Bacteria; phylum Pseudomonadota; class Alphaproteobacteria; order Rhizobiales; family Xanthobacteraceae; genus BOG-931. Next base: position 9,301 of record CAYWNY010000109.1, read on the forward strand.
AATCGCCGCGCCCGCAATCTCGTCCGGTTCGCCGATGCGGCCGAGCGGCGTCTGCTCGTTGCGTTTTTGCAGCATGTCCGGATTTTCCCACAGCGCGCGCGCAAAATCGGTACGGATCAATCCAGGCGCGATGCAGTTGACCCGCACATTGTGCGGGCCGAGCTCGACGGCGAGATTGCGCGCGAGCTGCATATCCGCCGCCTTGGAGATGCAGTACGTGCCAATCACCGGTGAGCCGCGCAAACCACCGATGGACGAAATGATGATGATCGAGCCGTCCTTGCGCGCGATCATTTGCGGGGCGACGAGCGTAATCAACCAATGATTCGAGACGATGTTGTTGTCGAGGATCTTGCGTAATTGCTCGTCGTTGATGGTGTGCATCGGCCCGTAGTGCGGGTTCGAGGCGGCGTTGCAGACCAGCACATGGATTTGGCCGAAGGCCCGGGTCGTTTCGGCCACGAGCCGTTGCAAGTGTTCCTTCGAGGAAATATTCGCGGCGATCGCGATAGCGCGCTCGTCGCCGTGCTTGGCGTTGATCGCAGCCGCCACTTCGCGGCACGGTTCGAGGTTGCGCGAAGAGACGACAACCCTTGCGCCGTGTTCGGCCATGCGTTCGGCGATCGCACGCCCGATGCCGCGCGATGAACCGGTGACGACGACGACTTTTCCGCTGAGGTCGAATAGCGACACGGCCCGTTCCTTCCCCCTGAATATCATGTATTTTGCGGCTGAGCTTATGCAGCCGAGAGCAACCCGGCAAGCCGCACAAGGGAAACGCCGATGTCCGCCATCAATGCCGTAACCAACCTGACCCGCGAAGGCGATATCGCCGTGGTGACGATCGATTCACCGCCGGTCAACGCGTTGTCGGCGAATGTGCGCAACGGGCTGCGCGACGGCGTCGGACAAGCGGCGGCCGACCCGGCGGTCAAGGCCATCGTCGTCATTTGCGGCGGACGCACCTTCATCGCCGGCGCCGACATCGCCGAGTTCGGCAAACCGTCGACCGGCGCAACGCTTCCGGAAATCCAGGGCGTGCTGGAGGGCGGCCCAAAGCCGGTCATCGCCGCAATCCACGGCACCGCCCTCGGCGGCGGTTTTGAGACGGCATTGATGTGTCATTACCGCGTCGCCGTGCCGTCGGCGAAATTTGGACTGCCCGAAATCAAGCTCGGCCTCATTCCCGGCGCTGGCGGCACGCAGCGCCTGCCGCGTTTGAGCGGCGTGGAGAATGCGCTGAACGCAATTCTCTCCGGCACGCCGTTCGGGGCCAAACAGGCGCTGGAATGGGGCGTGGTCGATGCGGTCGTCGACGAAGGCAAATTGCGCAAGGGCGCGATCGCCTTCGCCCGCAAAGTCATCGACACCCATATGCCGCTGCGCAAAATCCGCGACCTCAACGACAAGATCGAGGCGGCGCGCGGTCACCCCGAGATCTTCAACAATGTCCGCCGCGAGAATGCCCGCAAGTTTCGCGGCTTTGAAACCTGGGAGGTGGCGATTCGCGCCGTGCAGGCAGCCGTCGACCTGCCCTTCGACGAGGGCATGAAGCTCGAGCGGCAGCTGTTCCTCGACCTTGTTCCGAGCGCACAATCGCGCGCGCAGCGTTACGTGTTCTTTGCCGAGCGCAAGGTGTGGAAGATCGCCGATGTGCCCGACGACACGCCTACGCTGCCGATCAAAAAAGTCGGCGTCATCGGGGCCGGCACCATGGGCGGCGGCATTTCGATGAACTTTCTCAACGCCGGAATTCCGGTGACGATCGTCGAGATGGCGCAGGAGGCGCTCGACCGCGGCCTGGGTACGATCCGCCGCAACTACGACAACACCGCCAAGAAAGGCCGGCTGACGCAGGCCGATGTCGAAACGCGCATGGGCCTGCTCAATCCCACGGTCCAGCTCGACGCGTTATCCGATTGCGACCTCATCATCGAGGCTGTTTATGAAAACATGGAGATCAAAAAAAGCGTTTTTGCCAAACTCGACAAGATCGCCCAACCGGGTGCGATCCTCGCCTCCAACACCTCCTATCTCAACATTGACGAGATTGCCTCGGCGACCAACCGGCCGGACCACGTTATCGGTATGCATTTCTTCTCGCCGGCGAACGTCATGCGTCTTTTGGAAGTCGTCCGCGGCGCCAAGACCGCAAAGCCGGTGGTCGCGACCGTGATGCAGCTCGCACGCAAGATCGGCAAGATCGCGGTTCTGGTGGGCGTCTGCTACGGGTTTGTCGGCAACCGCATGCTGGCGCAGCGCCAGCGCGAGGCGCAAAAACTCATCCTCGAAGGCGCCATGCCCTGGGACGTCGATCGCGTGATCTACGATTTCGGTCTGCCGATGGGTCCGTTTGCCATGAGCGACCTTGCCGGCCTCGACATCGGCTGGTCCAAAGACACGAGCAAGTCGTCGACCATCCGCGAGATTCTCTGTGAACTGGATCGGCGCGGGCAGAAAACCGGCGCCGGCTTTTACGATTACGACGAGCAGCGCAACGCCAAGCCGTCGCCGGTGGTGGAGAAAATCATCCTCGATTTCGCCGCCAAGCGGGGCATCAACCGGCGCACAATCCCGGATGAGGAAATTCTCGAACGCTGCATCTATCCGATGATCAACGAAGGCGCCAAGATCCTCGAAGAGGGCAAGGCGCAGCGCGCTTCGGATATCGATATCGTCTGGATCAACGGCTACGGCTGGCCGGTCTATCGCGGCGGCCCGATGTTCTACGCCGACCTCATCGGTCCCGATAAGGTGCTGGCCAAACTCAAGGAGTTCGCGGCCACTATGGGCGACGATTTCCAGCCCGCGCCGTTGCTCGAAAGCGTCGTGGCGGAGAAGAAACGCTTGGCGGACCTCTAGCCAGCGCCAGCGCGCCACCACTGTGATCACAACGCCTAATTCATGGGCAATTATGATACAGGCGTACGGGCTCACCCCTTCCCGTCGCCCGCCGGAACTGGCGCGAAGATTGCTACGCTTGTGCCACCGCCGTTGATACGGCAGGGAATTCGAGTTCGCGCTCGAATGGGCCGGGGATCGATATGTTTGACGAGATGAGGGGCAGCGAAGGCGCGGTCCGGCCGGCCTACGCCGAGCTGTCGCATTGGCTAGCCGAGATTCCCCCCGACGTGCTCGATTTCCGCCGCCGCGAAGCGGAGCATTTCTTCCGCCGTATCGGTATCACCTTTGCCGTCTATGGCGACGCCGAGGCGCAGGAGCGCCTCATTCCTTTTGATGTCATTCCGCGCATCCTTGCCGCGAGCGAATGGGAGACATTGCGGCGCGGCCTGGAGCAACGCGTCAAGGCCATCAATGCCTACATCAAGGATGTCTATAACCGCCGCGAGATCTTGCGAGCCGGCGTCGTGCCCGAGGACCTGGTCTTTCAGAATCCGGTGTTTCGCCCGGAGATGAACGGACAAAAGGTGCCGCACGACATCTATGTCCACGTCGCCGGCATCGACATCATCCGCGTCGACGCCGACAATTTTTATGTGCTCGAAGACAATGCGCGCACGCCGTCGGGCGTGTCTTACATGCTGGAAAACCGCGAGATCATGCTGCGGCTGTTTCCCGAGCTGTTCTCGC
>CAYWNY010000110.1:0-12814 GCA_964459765.1 uncultured Hyphomicrobiales bacterium
CGGATTCGATCATCGGCGGCCGCAGCGTCTACGACGTGCGCAAGACCTGCGGCGCCGAACTTGCCCACGAAGCGCCGGCCACGGCGGATGTGGTCGTGCCGGTGCCCGATTCCGGCGTGCCGGCCGCGATCGGCTACGCACAGGCCTCCGGCATACCCTATGAACTCGGCATCATCCGCAACCATTATATCGGCCGCACCTTCATCGAGCCGACGCAGCAGATCCGCCAGCTTGGCGTTCGCCTCAAGCACAGCGCCAACCGGGCCGTGGTCAAAGGCAAACGCATTGTGCTGATCGACGATTCGATCGTGCGCGGCACCACCTCGGTGAAGATCGTGCAGATGATGCGCGATGCCGGCGCCCGCGAGGTGCATTTCCGCATTGCCTCGCCGCCCATCACCCACCCGGACTATTACGGCATCGACACGCCGGAAAAAGACAAGCTTCTCGCCGCCACCCACGATCTGGAAGGGATGCGTCAATTCATCGGCGCCGATTCACTCGCCTTCCTTTCGGTCGACGGCATCTATCGCGCTATGGGCGAAAAGGGCCGCGACCTGGCACGCCCGCAATTCACCGACCACTGCTTCACCGGCGAATATCCGACCCCGCTGACCGATCGCACCGCGCAGGAAGCCTCACCGCGCCAATTGTCGCTGCTCGCCGAGGCGAGCTAGCTAGCGCATGCCCCAAGCCCTCGTCGATCGGGTCGCACTCGTCACCGGTGCTTCGCGGGGCATTGGTTACGCCACCGCGCTTGCGCTTGCGCGCGAAGGTGCGCACGTCATTGCGGTGGCACGCACGGTCGGCGGGTTGGAAGAGCTTGACGACGCCGTGCGCGCCGCCGGCAGTTCGGCGACGCTGACACCGCTCGATCTGCGCGACTATGCCGGCATTTATCGTCTCGGTGCGGCGCTGAACGAGCGCTACGGCCGGCTCGAGGTACTGATCGGCAATGCCGCGATCGCCGGCGTGCCATCGCCGCTCGATCACATCGAACCCAAGGCCTGGGATGACATGATGGCGGTCAATGTCACCGCCAACTGGCACCTTATTCGCGCGCTCGGTCCATTGCTCAAACGCTCGGACGCTGGCCGCGCGGTGTTCATCACTTCGGGAATCGTCGCGTCGGCCCGTGCTTATTGGGCGCCGTATTCGGTCTCGAAAGCTGCGCTCGACGTTTTGGTGCGTACGTTTGCTTCGGAAGTGAGTTCGACGCCGGTCCGGGTCAATCTGTTCAATCCCGGTCCGACGCGCACGCGCATGCGCGCGATGGCGATGCCGGGCGAGGACCCGATGACGTTGCCGACGCCCGACGACGTCGCCGCGAAAATCGTCGATTTGTGCCTGCCGAGTTTTACCGAGGCCGGCAAACTTTACGACTTTCGCGTCGGCAAATTGTTGGATTTCAGACCGCCGGCCTAGTGCATGATCCGGAAAAGCGGAAGCCGGCTTTCCGAAAAGATCATGCAACAATACTAGGTTTTTTGCGCGTCACCCAGATGGCGAGGATAGCGGCGACCAACAGCAACAGCGCCGCGATCAGAAATGGCGCGCCCGGAAGCTTAAGCTCCCGCCCGCCGCCGATCGCAAACGCGAACGCAAGCGTGAACAGCCCGGGCCCAATCAAGTTGGCGATACCCGTGACGCTCGCATTCGCGCCTTGCAACCGCCCCTGCTCGGAAGCGCCGACGAGCCGGCTCATCATGGCCATGCAGGCCGGACCCTCGAGCCCCCATAACGCCATCAGCGGAATGGCAAGCCAGAAGATCATGCCGGTTTGTGCCAGAGCGAATATGAGGAAGCCGGCAACGCCGAAAACGAGGCCGAGCATCAGCGCCGCGCGCTCGCCGATCCACCGCGTTACCGGACCGACCACGGCGCCTTGCACGATGATCGATGCGGTTCCGACGCCCGCCAAGGTCAAGCCGACGACAGTTTCGTTCCAACCGTAGCGATACATCATATAGAGCACGCCGATTGCCGGCAGCACGGCATGCGCGAGGTTGCCGAGGAAGTTGACGACGGCAAGTCCGAGCAGTAGCGCCTGCGAGCGCAGTAACAAAAGTGCACCGAAAGGATTGGCGCGCCGCCAGGCAAAGCGCGGGCGTCGCCCGCGCGGCAACGACTCCGGCAGGATCACGAGGCCGTAGATAGCGTTGAGAAGGCTCAAACCGGCAGCAATCCAGAATGGCAGCCGCGGCGAGATTGTTCCCGCCACGCCGCCAAGCGCCGGTCCGAGCACAAATCCGACGCCGAAGGCGGCGCCCAGGAGCCCAAAGCGGGCCGCACGTTGGTCCGCCGGCGTGACGTCGGCAACATAAGCGTAAGCCGTCGAGATGCTGGCCGCGGTAATGCCGGAAATCACTCGCCCGACGAATAGCCAGCCAAGCGTCGGCGCCAGCGCCATAAACACATAATCGAGCCCGACGCCGAAGTTGGACAGCAAAATCAGCGGACGGCGGCCGTAACTGTCCGACAGCGCGCCCTGCAGCGGTGAAACCAAGAACTGCATCACAGCCCAACCGGTGCCAAACACGCCGAGAATCTCTGCCGCCCCTTGCGTGTCGCCGCCGAGGAAATCGATGATCAACTTCGGCAAAACCGGAATGACAATGCCGATCGCGAGCATGTCGAGCAGCACGGTCGCGAAGATAAAGATGAAGGCAGCGTCGCGCCGCACAGCGCCGAGACTGACCTTTGCCTGGTCAGTCAGATCATCCATCAGCGGCGCTTTCGGCCGGCATAGGGGTTGGCTTTGGCGCGCAAGGTGAGTCGGATCGGCGTGCCGGGCAGCTTGAACGCTTCGCGCAAGCCGTTGATCAGATAGCGGCGATAGGATTCCGGCAGCGCCGCAGCACGGGAGGAAAACAAGACAAATGTCGGTGGCCGCGCTTTCGCCTGTGTCATGTAATCGAGCCGAATGCGGCGGCCGCGGACGGCCGGCGGCGGATTGGCCTCGGCGGCGTGGGCCAGAAAACGATTGAGCGCGGCGGTCGGCGCGCGGCGGTTCCACACTTCGTGCGCCTCGAATATCGCCGCCATCAGGCGGTCGAGACCCTCGCCGGTGCGCGCCGAAAGTGCGACGACCGGTACGCCCTTGACCTGGGGCAGCGCGCGATCGGTCTCTTCGCGCAGCCGCGGGCGCACACCGCTTGTGCGCTCGACCAGATCGACCTTGTTGAATGCGACCACGATCGCGCGCCCTTCCCGCTCGACCAGGTCCGCGATCCTGGTGTCCTGCTCTTCGAACGGCGTCATCGCATCGAGCAGCACGACGACCACTTCGGCAAAGCGGATGGCGTTGAGCGCATCCGCTGTCGAAAGCTTTTCGAGCTTTTCGGTGATGCGCGATCGGCGCCGCAATCCGGCGGTGTCGTACACCCGCAAAGGTCGGCCGCGCCAAACCAGATCGACGGCGATGGCGTCGCGCGTGATCCCGGCTTCGGGGCCGGTGAGCAGACGCTCCTCGCCCAGCAAACGGTTGATCAAAGTCGATTTGCCGGTGTTCGGACGGCCGACGACAGCAATGCGGATCGGCTTGTCCGCGGCAACTTCGACCGGCGGCTCGTGATCTGCATCGGGAGCTCGGGTTGCTTCCGGCAAAGCCGAGCGCAGCGCCTCATACAGGTCGGCCAGACCCTCGCCATGCTCGGCGCTGATCGCAATCGGATCGCCAAGTTTGAGCGTGTACGATTCGAGCGCACCCGCCTCGCCGGCGCGCCCCTCGCTTTTGTTAGCCACCAGGATGGCGGGCTTGCCGGATTTACGCACCAGATCAGCAAAGCTGCGATCGACCGGTGTCGCGCCGGCGCGCGCGTCGACCAGAAACAACACCGCATCAGCGTCCGCCACGGCAGTGGCGGTTTGCGACTGCATTTTGCCGACGAGCGTGTCTGAAGCCGCATCCTCAAGCCCGGCGGTGTCGATCACGGTGAACGACAAATCGCCGAGCCGCCCCTCGCCTTCGCGGCGGTCGCGCGTGACGCCCGGCTGGTCATCGACCAGCGCGCGCCGCGCTCCGACGAGCCGGTTGAATAAAGTCGATTTGCCGACATTCGGCCGACCGACGATAGCGATGGTAAATGACATAAAGCGATCACAGCGATCAGCGTGCGCTCTCGGCGCACACCGCGGTTCATCCCGAACTCAGTAAATGAATCATCCGGAAAAGTGTAATCCGGTTGTTCGAACATCATGCTCAGTCGAAAGCTAATGCGTCGATGTCTGCGGAGCCGGCCAATTGGTCTGCGCCTGTCCAGGCGCCGGCCACGGCGCTTGCGCGGGTTGGGACTGCGGTGCCGGCCATGCGGGTGGCTGCGCCTGCGCCGGAGAGACCGGCTTCTGATCGAAAGCAGAATCGTGAGCGGCTGGCGGCGGCGGCGCGGTCGCGACTTTCGGTTTGGGCTTCGGCTTTGGCTTTGGCTTTTCGGCCGCGTCGGCAGTCTTGGCCGCAGGGTTGGCGTTGGCGGCGGGCGCCGCCGCGGCGGGCTCCGGCGGCGGCTGATAACCCTTGACCAAATCTGGCGGCACGCCGGTCTCGGTGCCGGGCACGCCCTCCGGAAACAGCGGCTCGCGATCACCCACGATTTTTTTCTTGGTGTTGAAAATGTCGGTGTCGAACATTTCGGTCGGGTCAAACTGGCCGCCCTTGGTGCAGGCACCGAGCACCAACGCGAGCGCAATTGCAGCAACTGAACGCAGCGGCAAAAAGGAAAGTCGCCCTAACATCCGTTCAGCCCTTGCCGCTCGCAGCGATGAGTTCGCTCAAGACTTCAGCGCGGCTGCGCGCGCCTGACGGCGTTTGCGGGTCGGTGATGATCATGTCGATCCACCGCCGCGCCGGCCCTACGTCGCCTTGTTTCCAGGCCGAGAGCGCCAGCAATTCGCGCGCACTATAGCGGAACGGACGATCCGCTCCGGTCAGTGGCTCAAGCCGGGCAAGCAAATCTCCGTATGTGGCGCTGTCGACCAACAGAAAGCCAGCGCGCAACGCGGCTACATCCTGCACAACGCGCCCGGCGCCGCGATCGGCTGCAATCTCGTCGTAGGATTTGACTGCGGCTTTGGGATCGGTGCGCGCGAGCTCGGCGGCTTCGCGCAGCCGCGACAGTACGCGATAGCTCGCGGTGCCGTCGGATGCGAGCTTGGCGAACGCGGCTTCCGCTTCCTGCGGCTTGCCGGATTCCGCAAGCGATATCGCCTGTTCGAACGCGGTGCCGGATTCGGCGGCCCTCTTGGCCGCCCACCATTCGTATCCGCGCCATGCGCCGACGCCGACGACGACCAGGACGCAGGCCGCAATGATGTAGTTGCCGTAACGCTGCCACAGCTTCTTGAGCTGCTCACGGCGTACTTCCTCATCGACCTCTTGAAAAATATCGGACACTGAGCTTGCCCCAACACCGCTCCAGGCATTCGGAAGAATGCTTTTAGTCCCTACCACGCGCGGGCGTCAGCCTTTCGCACTGGGGACCGACAAAATCAAGCAATCCCCGGCAGTTAGGCTAAAACCATGCAGCCGGGGCCTAAATCAGTCATGTGGCGTGAGCAAGGCAAAGTTTCTCGCGCCGATGTGACTAAGCCGGCTACTGCCGGGCTGTCTGCGGCCCGCCGCGTTAACCCTTTTTCCGCATTGCATAGACGTTGTCGGGACCGGGGAAAGTGCGGGCGCGCACCTCGTCGGCATAGCCTTTGACGGCACGTTCGATCGACGGACCGAGTTCGCCAAAGCGTTTGACGAATTTCGGCACGCGCGGCGACAGCCCGAGCATGTCCTCAAGCACAAGGATTTGGCCGTCACACGCTACGCTCGCCCCGATGCCGATGGTCGGAATTGCCACCTCGCCGCTGATGCGACGGGCCAACGGCTCGGCAATGGCTTCAAGCACCACGGCGAAGGCTCCGGCGTCGGCGACGGCGCGGGCATCCGCCTCGATCGGCGCCCAATCGCCTTCGTCGCGGCCCTGCGCGCGGAATGAACCGATGGTATTGATCGCTTGCGGAGTCAGGCCGACATGCCCCATCACCGGCACGCCCCGCTCGACCAAAAACGCAATGGTCTCGGCCATGCGGCGGCCGCCTTCGAGCTTGATGGCGCCGCAGCCGGTCTCCTTGAGCACGCGTGCGGCGGAGGCGAAGGCCTGCTCCTTCGAGGCCTCGTACGAGCCGAACGGCAGATCGATAACCACCAGCGCGCGCTTCGACCCGCGCATCACCGCGTGCCCCTGCAGGATCATCATGTCGAGGGTCACCGGAACGGTGGTTTCGAGCCCGTGCATCACCATGCCGAGCGAGTCGCCGACCAGGATAACGTCGCAATAGCCGTCAAGAATGCGGGCGGTGTGGGCGTGATACGACGTCAGACACACGATCGGATCGCCGGCCTTGCGGGCACGGATATCTGGCGCGGTGAGCCGGCGGCCTTCCTGCTGGAGCGACATCGATCAATGCCCCAACGCCGGCGTTCCAAACGCCGGCACGCCGATGACGATCGGATGAAAGACGAGGCCAAGCGCCAGATAAAGAACGGTGCCCACGACAATGGCGATAATATCGTTGCGGCGTCCGCCGATCGGGATCGGCGGCGCGCCGGCATCGCCGCGGCGCTTGAGCGTAATACGATCGAAGACCGCCCAAGCCAGCACCCCGGCGAACAGGATGACGCCGCCGAGATCGCCGTTGGCGCAAAGATGCGCGAAAGCCCAGAGTTTCACCCCGACCAACATCGGGTGTTTGAGCACGCGCTTGATATCGCCGGGAACGTAGGCAGCAACGATGGCGATGCTCGCCGGCCACATCAGGGTGACGACGATGTGGCGGGTCCACGTCGGCGGATACCACAGCTGCACCCAGCCATCGGACCGGTAGCGCGCAAAACCATAACCGATCAAAAACAGCCCGATGATCGAAACGAGCGAGAACAGTCCCTGATATGCACCCTTGCCGACCCGCGCGATCAGCGCGGCGCGTTGCTCGCGCATGCTGACGAAGGTGTGCGCGCCAAGAAAAATAAAAAGCCCGATGATCTCGACCGCGAGGCCCATGGCGGCGCCACCACTAAACAATTGACTTGTAAACGCAATTGGATGGAGGCGCGTCCCGGCCCCGGTTGCCCGCCGCGATCATGACGACGGCGGCGCGCTTGTCAATGACACGCCGCCGCCAGAACTGGCTTGGCTGCGCCGTTATGGGCCGCTAAAACGGAAATTGATGCCGGCCTTGATCTCCTGGACGTTGAGGCTGGCGCTCGACGTATAGAGCGGCGTCGTCGGCGTCGTGAGATTGAGCGGCTGCGAACCGAACGCGAGATAATCGTACTCGATCTTCGCCGACAGGTTTTTAGTAATGCCGTATTCGAGCCCGGCGCCGGCCGTCCAACCGGTCCGTAGGAATGTCGTGCTCGCGCTGTTGCCGGCAAGATCGGTGAAACCGCTGTTATCCTGAGCGAAGGCGACACCGCCCTTGCCATAGACCAGAAGCCGGTCAAAGGCGGCGCCGACGCGGCCGGTGATCGTCGAAGTGGAGTTCGTCTTGGTGTTGATGGTATTGCCGATGGAATCCGCATTGCTGGCCGCTGACCCCAGTCCAGTCCAGTCGAAATCGCCTTCGACGCCGACCACCAGCCTGTTGAACTGATAGTTGGCGCCGATCTGGCCGCCGCCGAGGAACCCGGCGCCGCTGTTAAAGCGGTTGTTCGCGCCGGTAAACGGATCGCTCCAGGTCGAACCGGCGAAACCAGCGCCGGCGTTGCCGCCGATGTAGAAACCGGTCCAGCTGTAGATCGCTTCGGGAGCATAGGCGACGGGGGCCACTGGCGCCTTCGCCACCGGAGGCGGCAGATCCGCCGCTATCGCCGCACAACCCAACGCTACTGTGCCGGCGGCGAACGCTGCGCCACCGACGAACGCACGCAATGTCATGATCGACCCTCCACCCGTACCCCGAATGCGCGCGCCCCCAAGCGGAAAACCGGAACCCGACAGCCGGTTTTTCCTGGTCGCAGAAAGCCGCACGTCTTCGGAAAAAGCGTGGTGGTGAAATGGCGGGAAAATGACGTCTGTTGCGGTGCTGAACAATTCGCAAATTTAGCCTAAGTCGCGTGTTTGGCGCGTAAACCGCAGCTCCAATCGCCCGTCCGGCAATCTCGATCCCGGCGCCGCCGCAATTGCCGCGGTTCCACCGCGCGTTGCGTCAGCACAAGCACCGAGTGGTTGCCCGGCGTGGGTGGGCCTGTATCATCGAGGCGAATAAGATCGCTTCAGGGGAGGAATGAGAAATGACTTTAGCGCAAAACGTATATCAGATTGGTTTTGTGGTGCCGGACATCCACAACGGCATGGCGTTCTTTAAGGACAAATTGGGCGTTCCCGAATTCTTGTTCATCGAAAAGCCCGAACTGCAGGACGAGACTTATCTGGGCAAGCCGGCGCCGCTGCGGTTGCACTTGGCCTTCGGCTGGTGCGGCGAAACTCAAGTCGAGTTGATCCAGACCATTGCCGGCGTCAGCACCTATTCGAAGTTTCTCGATCATAATCCCAGAGGCGGCATGCACCATTACGGCATTGAAGTGCCAAATTATGCGCAAGGGGTGAAGGAGATGGAAGCCGGCGGCTTTGCACTGGTGCAAGGCGGCCGCCACAACGAAACGCGCTTCGCGTATTTCGACACCACCGCAACGATCGGCGCGCTCACCGAGGTGGTCTATCTGCAGCCGGAGGAAAAAGCCTTCATGCAGACGCTCAAGCAAAAGAAATAAGAGCGCGCCCGGTTCGGCGCGTGGAGCGCGCCGCTTAGAACGACCGGCTATAGAGCTCCGGCGAAAATCCGACGAGGATTTTGCCGCCGCCAAGCTCGAGCACCGGCCGCTTGATCATGGACGGCTGCGATAGCATGAACGCCAAGGCTTTCTTGGGGTCGATGCCTTCCTTGTCCTTATCCGGCAGCTTGCGGAAGGTCGTGCCGGCGCGGTTGAGCAGCGTCTCCCAACCGACTTTTTTGAACCATCGCTCCAGATGCTCGCGGTCGATGCCAGCGCTTTTGTAGTCGTGGAAGGCATAACCGACGCCATGCTCGTCGAGCCAAGCGCGCGCCTTCTTCATCGTGTCGCAGTTCTTGATGCCGTAGATCGTGATCGGCAAGGCTCTCTCCAACTGGACGGTTCATCATGTCGTGGACGATGGCGACGAAAGCGAAGCTTTGAGTTTTGCAAAAAAGCCGAAGTAGAAACAGAGCAAAAAGAAAATAGTATGGGGAATGGTGCGCCAGCCGTTGATCTGCGGCGTAAAGACAAAGTCCGTACCCAGGAGCGGCACCGAGACGTTCGCGATATAAAAATAGAACTGCGTTCCGGCACTGACAAAGAACGCGCCGGCCAGGAACTTGCGGACCTCTCGGAATCGGTAGGTCAAATACAGCGCCACCAGGCCCCAGATGATGGCCACCGTCACCAGAACTGGAAACATCACGTCTGCTCCCTGTTTCAGGCGCCCCAGCCGGCACTCTCGGTCGCCGCAAGCGGATTACCGCTATCCCATTGGTTGGCGGTGACTCGGCAACCGGAAACGGAGCCCGCTTCGTTGGAAACCAGCCACAGCAACGGCGGCACCATGATCGCCGGATCGAGCAGCGCGCCCCTCGCATGCTCCGGGAAAGCGTCGGGAATCATGCCCGTCAGCGTAGCACCCCAGGGAGCAACGCGTTGACCGTCACCCCGGTCCCGCGCAAGTCCTGAGCCCAGATGACGGTCTCGGATTCCAGCGCCGCCTTCGACGGACCATAGGGCGAGAAGCCAGGCCGACGCATGGTCGAATAGCTCATCGAGACGTTGACGATGCGGCCCCATCCCGCCCGCGCCATGTGCGGCGCCGCCGCACGCGCCATCAGGAATGGGCCGTTGACGTTGGTGTCGATCACCATCCGCCAGGTTTTCGGCTCGACCTCCCAGAACCGGGTTGGCTCGGTCATGAAGGTTTCGCTGACATATTTCATGCCGCGGCCGGCATTGTTGACCAGAATGTCGAGCCGGCCGAACCGCTCCAGCGCAGTATCCACCACCCGCTGCGCGTCGCCCTCCCGCGTGACGTCAGCGAGGACCGGGAGAACCACACCGTCGCCCGCCTCGGCCGCCAGTGCCTCGATCTCCGCGCGCTCGCGCGCCGCCGTCGCCACCACCCGAATGCCGTGACGCACCAGACCTAGCGCCATCGCCCGGCCGAGGCCGCGCCCCGCTCCGGTGACGATCGCCACCCGCCCGCTGCTCGCCGCCTTCTCAGCTTTGGAGGGAAGGATATCCGTATGAGGCACGACTCACTTCGATCGTTATCGCCAAGGCTATTCCGCCCTGCGCTCGTCCGGTCGAGACTCACCGACCAGGGCGGCGCTTTCGGTCGGCTCGCCGCGACATAAAGCATAGCATGAGGCCGCCTTTGCCCAACATATACGCTTGCGCTTGGGCGCGGCGCTTTGGTTCAATCGTCGGGAATTGCAAACGGTGACATCCATGCCCGCACTTAGCCAAGTTGATTTAGGTCTTGCCGAACTCAGCAAAGAGCGCGCGCTCGGCAATAAAGGAGCGACCAAGGCGCGGGCGGTGCCGCGCATCGACATGAGCAACTTCGAAACACGGCGCGCCGAGATCGCGGAGCAAGTCTGGCGGGCTTCGACCGAAATCGGCTTTTTTCAGCTCGTCAATCACGGGATCCCGCGGGAGCAAATCGACGAAGCGTTCGCGATGTCGGAACGCTTCTTCGCCTTGCCTCGCGAGACCAAGGCGCAGTATCCGCTGCGGCCGGGCACCAATGCGGGCTGGGAATACAAAAGCCAGGTGCGGCCTTCGACCGGCGCCGCTGACCAAAAGGAATCCTACCAAATCACCGTGCCGCGCATGGCCGAGCTGTGGCCGACCGGCAACGAGCTGCCCGGCTTCAAGGCGGCGATGTTTGCCTTTGAACGCGCCAATTGGGCGCTCGGCATGAAAGTATTGTCCTGCTTCGCGCTCAAGCTCGGCTTTAGTTCGGACTTTTTCACTGACCGCCACGACCCCCAGTCACCGGACTATCAAAGCACCCTGCGGCTTCTTCACTACCTGCCGATGGCGAACGCAACGGGCGCCGATAACAACGGCTGGCGCGCGGGCGCTCACACCGACTTCGACTGCCTCACCTTGCTGCATCAACGCGTCGACCAAGGCGGCTTGCAGCTATGCCCTGGAAAAGACCTCGCCGACGTCGCCTGGACCGACGTCGACCCACTGCCCGGCGTCATCACCTGCAATATCGGCGACATGCTGATGCGTTGGAGCGACGACAAACTGTTATCGACCCTGCACCGCGTGCGCATGCCGGGAACCGGTGAATATACCGGACCGCGCTATTCAATCGCCTTTTTCTGCCAGGCGAACAAAGACGCCGTCATCGAAGGGCCGGGCAAAAGCTACGCGCCGATCACCGCGCACGACTACCTGCAGCAGCGGATCGCAGCCAACTACGCGAAGTGAGGCGGGGCGACAATGCATGCGGCAATTCACTTAATGCTTAAATTGATCCGCATGAGGACTTCGACCCTTCACGGAAACTGATGTCACGATACCGTTGCGCAGGGAGACAAATTTATTCTCGCCATAGACGTATTGTTGTATTTTCCGTTTTTCCGCATCTTGGTGTTCACATATTGCGGCCGTCCCCAGCAGGTTGCCGCGACTTGCGCCGCGTTCATTCCCAGTTTCGGATCGCCCTTCTTTTTGCATTCCGCAGCTGCCAGCGCGGGATCGGTCGTCGTTGTTGTAGTCGTCAAGAGTAGAGCGTCGACAAAACCAGAGCGCCCATCGTCCAGAACGACACGAAAAAACGGATCGTCGATCGATTTTGCTCCGACTTCCACATGGTTCGTCACAAGACCGTCGACCTTTAGATGTGAGCCGGATTGCAGCAATACCGCACAGTGCAGACTCGACGGCCCCTCGCACAAAGCAAGAAAGTGGAAGAGCCAATAATGCTTGCCGACGTAGTCGTTGTATTTCTGCATGCTGGGGAGCGGAGAACTTGTGACCAGCGTAAGGTCTGGTTTCAGCGCCGCCGCACAGCTGACAAGGCCACAAAGCGCGACGCAGCCGGCAATCGCACAAACCTTGCGCATTCCCCCTCTCCCCGGGGGCCATCCTTATACAACTAAAACGGGTTATCAAGCAATAAACAACGCTGGCCTCTGCCGGAATCCGGCCACAGCCTTCACTCCCACTCGATCGTGCCGGGCGGCTTTGAGGTCACGTCGTAGACGACGCGGTTGACGCCTTTGACTTCGTTGACGATGCGGGTTGAGACGGCGCCGAGGAAATTCATCTCGAACGGATAGAAATCCGCTGTCATGCCGTCGGTCGAGGTGACCGCGCGCAACCCGACGACGTAATCGTAGGTGCGAAAGTCGCCCATGACACCGACGGTGCGCACCGGCAACAGCACGGCAAAAGCCTGCCAGATGTCGTCGTAGAGGCCGACGCGGCGAATTTCTTCAATAAAGATCTCGTCGGCGAACCGCAGGATATCGAGCTTCTCCCGCGTGATGGCGCCCGGCACACGGATCGCGAGGCCGGGCCCGGGGAAAGGATGGCGGCCGACGAAGGCATCCGGCAGATCGAGCTCGCGGCCGAGCGCCCGCACTTCGTCCTTGAACAGTTCGCGCAGCGGCTCGATCAGTTTTAAGTTCATGCGCTCCGGCAGACCGCCGACATTGTGGTGTGACTTGATCGTCACCGACGGGCCCCCGGCAAACGACACGCTTTCGATCACGTCCGGATAGAGCGTGCCCTGGGCGAGAA
>CAYWNY010000111.1:0-12810 GCA_964459765.1 uncultured Hyphomicrobiales bacterium
GAAGGATATGCAGCCTTCTCCCGGGCGGCTTCGGGCATCATTCCCTCCGGCACTACGACCGGGGCGCGGGGTGCTCCGCTAAACGGGAGAGGCGTGATCTTTGCGGATCACGTGCGCATCCCGGGAAGCATGGCCCGAAGCTGAGCGCTGGCTTGATTCAGTTCGCCTGCGCCAGAGCCGCGGTGAAGCGCCGGAAGGCGAGCGGGCTTCAATAAAGCCCGCTGCCGCGTAAGCGGCAATGGCAGGCATGCGCCTTTCGGCGCTTCGCCTTCCTCACGCTGGCGCATGATCTTTTCCGAAAACCGCAACTGCACTTTTCGGGATCATGCGCGGTGCCGGAGGCGAATCTAAGAGATTCTTTGGTGGTGTCGTGGTGGTGAGCAAAACTCGGACGCAAAGAAGCGTCTCGGGAACGGCGCACTTTTTCCCCTCCCGCCCGCGCGCATCGCGCGTGGTGGGGAGGGGTCAGGGGTGGGGGGACTTTTAGATCGCCCCCCACCCCGCCGCTCACGGGTTCGCGGCGACCCTCCCCACCGCAAGCGGGGGGAGGGGAAGACGAGAGGGCCGCGCGATGATTCTTTGAGGTGAGAGGAGGAGAGATGGCGACGTTATTACCCTTCGCCGATTTCGCGCAAAATTTCGGCGGTGTGCTCTCCAAGCCGCGGCGCGGGGTGCGCGGACGCCATCGGCGCGCCGTCGATCACGATCGGCGTGCGCACGCCCGGGATCGAGCCGGCCTTGGCGGCGGCGCTCGGCGGATCGACGCGCATGCCGCGATGGATGACCTGCGGATCGGCGAAGACCTGCGCGAGATCGTTGATCGGGCCGGCCGGCACGCCGACCGCTTCGAGTTTTTCCAGAAGCACCGCGCGCGGCATGGTCGCGGTGAGCGAACACAAATGTCCGATCAGCTCGGGCCGGTGCGCCAGCCGCGATTTGTTGTCGACGTAGCGCGGATCCTTGGCGAGGTGCGGCAGGCCCAACACCGCGCACAATTTGCCGAACTGGCTGTCGTTGCCGCTGGCAATGATGATGTGGCCGTCGGCGACCGGAAACACCTGATAGGGGATGACGTTCGGATGCGCGTTGCCCATGCGGTGCGGCGGCGTGCCGGAGATCAGATAATTGAGCGCCTGGTTGGCGAGGACGCCGACGGTGGAATCGATCAGCGCGGTGTCGACATGGCCGCCGCGGCCGGTCTGCTCGCGGCGGGCCAGCGCAGCGAGGATGCCGACGGCGGAATAAACGCCGGTGAACAGGTCGGACACCGGCGTGCCGGCGCGCATCGGTTCGCCGTCCGGATCGCCGGTGAGGTCCATCATGCCGCCCATGCCTTGCGCCATGAGATCGTAGCCGGGCCGCGGCGCGTAAGGGCCGGTCTGGCCGAAGCCGGTCACCGAGCAATAGATCAGCCGCGGGTTGTCCGGCGCGAGGCTTGCATAGTCGAGACCGAATTTGGCGAGGCCGCCGACCTTGAAATTCTCGATCAGCACATCGGATTTCGCCGCGAGCTTGCGCACGATGCGCCGGCCTTCTTCGGTTTCGAAGTCGAGCTCGATCGAGCGCTTGCCGCGGTTGGTGCCATGAAAATAGGCGGCGCCGAGATGGCCGCCGTCGGCGGCGGGCACGAAAGGCGGACCCCAGCCGCGGGTGTCGTCGCCGGCGCCGCGGCGCTCGACCTTGATGACGTCGGCGCCGAGATCGGCGAGGATTTGCCCGGCCCACGGGCCGGCCAAAATGCGGGCCAATTCCAATACGCGCAGTCCCGCCAACGGCCCCGGCATCAACAACTCCTTGCTTCACGGCAGCTTTTGCCTTCCCGGCCGTTACCTGACAAAGCCTCGGCACTTTGTCCACGCCGCTTAGTGGAGTGGATTTAACATTCGCTACCCACCTGGCCGTAGACACCCGAAGCGAATGTTAAATCCTAAACTCCACTAGCAACTTATACTTGCTAGTGGCCCTTTGATTCCAACATTCGCAAGATGGATGCGGCCACGGGAGGCGAAATGTTGGAATCGGGCCACTAGTCGATGGCCAATGCCTTGTCATCGCCGCGCTCGATCATTAGCTATTTTCACGCCGGATGATGGGCTGATCGATGGTTTCGGTGAATACGGCGTTCTTCAGCGACATGCTGCAAAGCATCGCTGATCGCAGCCGCGCTTTGATCCGGCGGGACCGGCGGGAGCCGGCACGCGGGCGCTCGGACGGCATTGCCGAGCTTTGCGAGGCGCTGCTGTCCGGCCGCGGCGAAGCCTCGGGCGTGGCGCTTGCCAACGAAATCCTCGCCGATTACGCCGAACTGACCACCGGCCCGCGGATCGCCTTCTTCGAAGCGCTGGCCGGGACATTCGGCTACGAGCCGGGCCGGATCGACGCCGCCGTCGCCGCCTGGCGGGCGTCGCCGTCGGCCGAAACCGCCGCCGAACTGCATCGCGACAGCGAGCCGCGCCGGCTCGAACTCTTTCGCCGCCTCAACCTAGCGCCCGGGGGCACCGCCGCCCTCGTTCGCATGCGCGAGCAGCTCCTCGACGCGCTCGATCACCGCGACGACCTCGCCGTGGTCGACAACGATTTCATCCATCTGTTCACGTCGTGGTTCAATCGCGGCTTCCTGGTGCTGCGCCGCATCGATTGGTCGACGCCGGCCGCGATTCTGGAAAAAATCATCCGCTACGAGGCGGTGCATGAAATCCACGACTGGAACGAATTGCGCCGGCGCGTCGATCTGCCCGATCGCCGCTGCTACGCCTTCTTCCATCCGGCGCTGGTCGACGAGCCGCTGATCTTCGTCGAGATCGCACTGACGCGCGACATTCCCGGCGCCATCGCGCCGATCCTGTCCGAGGAGCGCGACATCGTCGAACCGGAACGGGCGACGACGGCGGTGTTCTATTCGATCACCAACTGCCAGCGCGGGCTGACCGGCGTCAGCTTCGGGAATTTCCTCATCAAGCAGGTGGTGGAGGAAGTCCGCCGCGAATTGCCGCGCCTCTCGACCTTCGTGACGTTGTCGCCGGCGCCGAATTTCGCCGCGTGGCTCAAGCGCGAACGCTCAAACGAATCCTCACTGGCGATCGATGCCGACGATCAAGTGGCGCTCGGAGCGCTCAACCGCGCCAAATGGTGGCTCGACCCTGTACTGGTGGAAGGGCTCCGCGAACCGATCCTGCGCGCGGCCGCCTGGTATTATGTGCGCGCGCGCAATGGGCGCGGCCTGCCGGTCGATGCGGTGGCGCGCTTCCATCTCGGCAACGGCGCGCGGCTGCAGCGGCTCGATTGGCTCGCCGACACCTCGGAACGCTCGCTGCAGCAATCGTTCGGCCTGATGGTCAACTACCTCTACGACCTCGATTACATCGAGCAAAATCACGAGGCCTACGCCCAGCAGCGCGCCGTCGTCGCCGCGAGCGGCGTCACCCGGCTCGTGCGCGCACCGGCGCGCGAGGTCATCGCGATTTCGGGGTGACGTTTAGGCCTTGTTAGGTCTTGTTAGGTCTTGCCGTACACCGGCACGATGCCGCCGCGGGTGACGCGGTTGTCGGGCGACGCCAGGAACATGATGGTGGCGGCGACCTCCTCGACCTTCGGCCACAGGCTGAAATCGGCCTTCGGCATCGAACTGCGGTTGGCCGGCGTGTCCATGGTCGAGGGCGCCACCGCGTTGACGAAGATGCCGTCCTTGACGACCTCTTCGGCGAGCGCGGCGGTCAGCGTGCCGACGGCGGCTTTGCTGGCGGCATAGGCGACCATGCCGGCGCCGGTTCGCGGCTCCAGCGCCGGCCGGGCGGCGACGTTGACGATGCGGCCGCCGTTGCCGCCGATGGCTTTGACGGCGGCGCGGCAGCACAGAAGGCAGCTCACGAAGTTCATGTCGATCTGCTGGCGGATCGTCGCCACGCTGGTTTCGTCGAGCTTTCCGGCCGCAAAGCCGCCGGCAAGATGGATGGACGCCCACAACGGCGTGATGGCGCTGTAAAACGCAGCGATCGGCGCTTCGTCGGCGAGACTGCCGGTGACCGTAAGCTTGACCCGCGGATTGTCGCGCAAGCGAAAGCGAGCCGCCTCGGCCTCGTTGAGGCAGGGCACGTGGCACGTGGCGCCCGCTTCGAGGAGCGCGCCGACCAAGGCAGTGCCCAGCGCGCCAGCGCCGCCAGTGACCACGACATGACGATCGCGAAAATCCATTGCGCCGGCATCCTACGCCGTTGCCGGGATTCGCGAAAGCGGGCAGAGCTTGATGCATGGCCGATTTCGATCTCGCAATCATCGGCGGCGGCATCAACGGCGCCGGGATCGCGCGCGACGCCGCCGGCCGCGGCTTGAAGGTTTTGCTGATCGAGCAAAACGATCTCGCGTCGGGCACGTCGTCAGCCTCATCGAAGCTGATCCATGGCGGCTTGCGCTATCTCGAACATGGCGCGTTCCGTCTGGTGCGCGCTGCGCTCGGCGAGCGCGAAGTGCTGCTGCGGATGGCGCCGCACCTCATTCGGCCGCTGCGCTTCGTGCTGCCGGTCGATGCCGCGAGCCGCTCGCCCGCGTTGCTGCGGCTCGGCCTGTTTGTTTATGACTTGCTCGGCCGGCGCACGATTTTGCCCGGCACCCGCACGCTCGATCTCATCACCGACGCGGCGGGTCAGCCGCTCAAGCAGCACTTTCATTACGGCTACGAATATTCCGATTGCTTCGCCGACGATGCGCGGCTGGTCGTGCTCAATGCGGTCGATGCCGCGGAGCGCGGCGCGTCGATCCGGACCCGTACGCGCTGCGTTCGCGCCGAACGCACCGATATCTGGCGGCTGGTCCTCAATCGGCGCGGCGAACGCAGCGACGTGACGGCGCGGGTGCTCGTCAATGCGACCGGAGCCTGGGCGGAAACGGTCATCGAGGACGCGCTGCGCCAGCCCCCGCCGCACCGCTTGCGGCTCGACAAGGGCAGCCACATCGTGGTGCGGCGTCTCTACAACCACGACCGCGCTTACATCCTGCAGGCGGCCGACGGTCGCGTGGTCTTCGCCATCCCGTTCCAGCGCGATTTCACCTTGATCGGCACCACCGATCGCAGCTTCTCCGGCGATCCCGGTGCGGCCGTCCCGACGCAGGAAGAGATCGATTATCTGTGTGGCGTGATCAATTCTCATTTCCGCGCGAGCATCGTCGGCGCCGACGTGGTGTGGGCTTTTGCCGGCGTGCGCGCGCTTTATGACGACGGCTCGCGCAACCCGCAGGACGTCGGCCGCAACTATGTTCTGGCGCTCGACAGGCGCTCCCGCAAAGCGCCCTTGCTGACCGTCTATGGCGGTAAGCTCACGACCTTCCGCCGGCTCGCGGAAGACGCGCTCGCTCGCCTTGGACGGTTCTTTCCGCGCGCGCAGCGAATTGCGCGCCCTTGGACGGCGACCGCGCCGTTGCCCGGCGGCAACTTCAATTACGACGGCCTGCCGTTACTGTTCGAGCGTGTGCGGCACAAGTGGCGGTTCCTCGCCGACGATCATATCCGCCGGCTGACCAGCGCCTACGGCACGCGCGTCGATGCCGTGCTGAGCAAGGTGTCAAAGGCAGAGGATCTCGGGCCGCGTTTTGGCGCCGACCTGACGGCTGCGGAAGTGCGCTATCTGATGGCGGCGGAATGGGCGCTGACCGCCGATGATGTGTTGTGGCGTCGCTCAAAACTTGGGCTACGTGTCACCGAGACTGATCGAACAGCGCTCGAAGACTTCATGAAAGCGGAGCGGCATTGACCAATGACGCTGCGTCGTTTGCCCGCCGCTTCACTCAAATTTTAACGATTCGGTACAGCGTGATTTCACGGCGGTGTGTTGGAATGGTGCCGGGCCATCCTCGTTGGTTTCCATTTGCGGGCGTTCCATGGAATCGGCGGCAGCACAGATCGCGCAGCGGTTGGTGACGCTCAAGGTCTTGATCATCGACGACGAACCGGCCATGCGTCGGGTCACGCGTTCGCTGCTGCTGGCGATCGGCGTCAGCAATGTTCACGAAGCCGTCGACGGCAAAACCGGGCTTGAAGCGATCCGCACGCTGGGGCCGGACCTTGTCATTCTCGATTGGGAAATGCCGAGCCCGAACGGGCCGCAGTTCGTGCGCGCGGTGCGCTCGCCGGACAGCTTTCCGCTTCCCAGCGTGCCGATCATCATGCTGACCGGCCACGGCGAGCGCTCCCGGGTGATGGAAGCGGTGAAGGCAGGCGTCAACGATTTTCTGCTCAAGCCGGTGTCGACCAAAGCGCTGCTGGCGCGCCTGGTATCTGTAATCGTCGAGCCGCGGCGGATGGTGAAGATAGGCGAGTATTATTGTCCTGAACCGCGCGATCTCGCCGCCTACAAGGCCGACTTCGAAATCGCCTGGGTCTAGGGCTTGAGGCGCTTTCATCATCATGCCAACCGCCGTTAACCGAACGCTCACCACGCGGAGGAACGCCGCCGGTGCGATTACCATCCCGCAAGGCCGCCATGATCTGATGCGCACCATCGCCCGATTGCCTGAGGCTTCGGCCAGATAACATGTCATCCAAACTGTCCAAGAAAGAATTGGCGGATCGTATTCAATCGCTCTGCGTGCTGGTGGTCGACGACAATCAGTACACACGCAAGATGATCCGCAATCTGTTGGTCAACTGCGGCATCAAGGACATCTACGAGGCGGGCGACGGTATTGCCGCGCTCGACACCATCCGCACCGTCGGCCCGGATGTCGTGGTACTCGATTGGGAAATGCCACTGCTCAACGGCGCGGAGCTGGTGCGCATCGTGCGCTCGCCCGGCGTGTTTCCGATGCCCGACGTGCCGATCATCATGCTCAGCGGTTATGGCGAGCGCTGGCGGGTGGTTGAGGCGGTGCGGCTTGGCGTCAACGAATATCTGATCAAGCCGGTTTCGGCGAAAGCGCTCTACGACCGGCTGGTGTCGATCACGATGCAGCCGCGGCCGACGGTGCAGCTCGGCGACTATTACGGACCGGAGCCGCGCAAACTCGCGAGCGACACGGTCGAAGATGTTGAACTCGCCGCTTCGCTGGCCGAAGCGGTCGTCAACTGACGAAAACCGCCAAACCCGCACCAGCCATTGGAGTGCCAACCGGCGCCGCATTTGTCGGCTAGCCTGATTTGCGTTACAACGCCGACGACCTTTTTCGCTGTTGGCTCGGAGTAAGCGCAGATCGCCGGCACGAAACGAGATTTTGCGCCGTGGACCGACCCGAATCTGCGTCCGCTGCTGCGCATCGAAGCGGTGACCAAGCGCTTCGGCAACGTTGCCGTTGTCGATCAACTCTCGCTCGACATTTTTGAGGGCGAATTTTTCGCGCTGCTCGGGCCGTCAGGCTGCGGCAAGACCACGCTGCTGCGCATGATCGCCGGCTTCGAGCGCCCGAATGCCGGGGCGCTCTTGCTTGACGGCGTCGAGCTCGCGCCGGTGCCCGCTTATCGGCGGCCGGTTAACATGATGTTTCAAAGCTACGCCTTGTTCCCGCATCTTTCGGTCGAAGCCAATATCGCCTTCGGTCTCAAGCGGGAGGGGCTGCCGTCCCGCGAGATCGCGCGCCGCGTCGCCGATATGCTGGCGATGGTGAAGCTCGAAGGCTACGGCCGGCGCAAGCCCCACGAACTCTCCGGCGGCCAGCGCCAGCGCGTGGCGCTGGCGCGCTCGCTCGTCAAGCGACCGCGGGTACTGCTGCTCGACGAGCCTATGGCGGCGCTCGACAAGAAACTCCGCGGCGAAACCCAGTTCGAGCTGATGGACCTACAGCGGAAGCTCAACCTCACCTTCATCATCGTCACCCACGACCAGAGCGAGGCGATGACGGTGGCCGACCGTATCGGCGTCATGGATGCCGGTCGGCTCATCCAGGTGGCGCCGCCGGCGGCAATCTACGAGCGGCCTCACTCGCGCTGGGTTGCGGACTTCATCGGCGAAATCAATTTGTTCCAGGGTCGTCTCGGCGCCGATTGTCTAAGCGTCGACGGCGCCGCCGTTGGTCCCATGCGTGCGGTGACGAAACCCGAAGCGGAACCCGGCGCCATCGTCTGGGTGGCGGTGCGGCCGGAGAAAATTCGGCTCAGCCGCGATCCGCCGGCGCAAAGTGAATTCAATTGCGCCACTGGCACCGTCGTCGATATCGGCTATCTCGGCGATACCTCGATCTACAAATTGCACCTCGCGGACGGCGCGCAGGCGCGGGCGGCAGTCGCCAATGTCGGCGGCGGCGCCGCGGCCGCATTCGGTCTCGACGAGCAGGTCTGGCTGAGCTGGCCTGCCGAGACCGCCGTCATCCTGACCCATTGAACGACGCCATGGAGCCCGTGCCGCAACGTTCCTCGAAACGGTCTTTTTGGCAAAAATCCGCGCTGCGGTTTCCGTATGCGTGGTTGGTCGCCTTTTTCCTGGTGCCGTTTCTGATCGTCATCAAGATCAGCCTGTCGCAGACGGCGATCGCGCAGCCGCCCTACACGCCGGTCTTTGACCTCGCCGCCGGCTGGCCGGGTTTGCAGGATTTTATTGCGCAGTTGTCGCTCGATAATTACCGGCTCATCGCTTCCGACCCACTTTATCTGCTGTCGTATTTGAAGAGCGTGCAGATTGCCGCGTTTTCGACCCTGCTGTTGCTCTTGATCGGCTATCCGATTGCTTACGCGATCGCCCGCACGCCGCCGCGCTGGCAGGCGTTGCTTGTTCTTCTCGTCACCTTGCCGTTCTGGACCTCGCTGCTTATTCGCATTTATTCATGGATGAACATTTTACAGCGCGAGGGTCCGCTCAACGAGCTGTTGATGGCGCTGCATGTCGTGCGCGAGCCGCCGGCCTGGCTGTCGACGGATACTGCCATCTATATCGGCATCGTCTATTCGTATCTGCCGTTCATGGTATTGCCGCTCTATGCGACGCTGGAGAAGCTCGACGAGTCGCTGTTGGAGGCGGCCGCCGATCTCGGCTGCCCGCGCTGGAAAATCTTCTGGCTGGTGACGCTGCCGCTGTCGTCGTCAGGCATGATCGCCGGCGTCCTGCTCTGCTTTATTCCCATTGTCGGCGAGTTCGTCATTCCCGATCTGCTCGGCGGCTCGCTGTCGCCGATGATCGGCCAGACGATCTGGACGGAGTTTTTCGGCAACCGCGACTGGCCGGCGGCCGCCGCCGTCGCCGTGGTGCTGGTGTGCGTCTTGGTAACGCCGATCGTGATTTATCAGCACTACGCCATGCGCGCCGTGGAGCGCGAGTGACGATGCGCAGGCTCTCGGCCTTCAACATCGTCGCCATCGTCTTCGGCCTCGCCTTTCTCTACCTGCCGATCGGCATACTCGTGATTTACTCGTTCAACGCTTCGCGCCTGGTGGCGGTTTGGGGGGGCTGGTCGACGCGCTGGTATGTGGAATTGCTCAACGACTCGGCGCTCGTCGACTCGGCGTGGATCAGCCTGCGCCTCGCGCTGGTGGCGGCAAGCGCAGCGACGGTGTTGGGAACCATGGCGGCGCTGGTATTGGTGCGCTTCGGCCGCTTTCGTGGACGGCTGTTGTTTGCCGCCATGATCTATGCGCCGCTGGTCATGCCGGAAGTCATTACCGGGCTGTCGTTGCTGCTGCTGTTCGTCGCGATCGCGGTGGATCGCGGCTTCTGGACGGTTGCGGTCGCGCACACCACCATGGCGATGTGCTTCGTGACCGTGATCGTGCAATCGCGGCTCGCCGATTTCGACATGAGCCTCGAGGAAGCGGCGATGGATTTGGGAGCGTCGCCGTGGCGTACTTTCCGCTCGGTGACCTTGCCGCTGTTGTTGCCGGCGATCGCCGCCGCCTGGATGCTGGCTTTTGCGCTGTCGCTCGACGATCTCGTCATCGCGAGCTTCACCACCGGCCCCGGGACGACGACCTTGCCGATCCGCATCTACTCGGAGGTGCGGCTTGGCGTGAAGCCGGAGATGAATGCGGTGTGCGCCATCATGATCGGCGTTGTCGGCGTGGCCGTCGTTGTTGCTTCGCTGCTTGCCAAGCTCACCAGCGCGCGCAACGTCAGCGGCCGGATGTAACGGCTATTTCGGCGGCGATGCGGCGGCCGGCGCAGCGCCCTGGGGATCAGCCAGAAGCTTGTCGATCACCGAGCGGACCGCCTGGCCGGCGCTCCGCGCCTTGATGGCATCGAGGAGCGGGGCGGCGGCGCCGGAACGGCGGATCAGGCTCTGGGCATCCGGCAGCATGATCGGGTCGTCCCATTGCCCCTGTACGACGAAGGGCAAATCAAACTCGTTCGCGGTATCGGTCGACACCAAAGTCGCAACGCCTTTGAGATCGAGATCGCGCGTCGGAACGGACACCTGACCGCCGACGGCTAGCCGTACGGCGGGTCCGGTCAGGCGCATGTCGTCGACTGAAACCTCACCCTGCTCGATCTTGAGCGCCAGCACCAGTTGGTCGAAAGGCGTGCGGCCGGTGCGGAAATCGCCATTGCCCGACAACGGCCGGCGCTCGAGCCGGCGCAGCAATTGCTCGACGTTGATGCCGGAGATCGCGCCGTTGTGTGCGTTCAAGCTCGCCGTTCCGTTCAGGGTGTTGGTCAACGCCAGCACCGACGAGCCCGAGCCTTCGATATTGAGCGCGAGATTGCCGCGTCCTTCGAGCCGGCGAATGCCGAACACCTGGGTGAGGCAGCTCTCCAGATCGACGTCGATGAACTGCAAGTGCGAGGTTACGGCGGCGCCGCCGTCGGCGCTGGCAAGGCCGAGCGTGCCCTTGGCGATGCCGCCGAAGGCCTGCGACTCGCCGATCGTAAGGTCAAACTTACCGCCGCGCATATTGGCCGCGACTGCGGTGCGGCCGAGTTGCGCCGTGCCGATCTTGACGGTAGCGGCCGAGATTCGCAGGTCGAGGTCGAAATCGGCGAGGCCATCGAGAACGATGGGAAGCCGGTCCCAGCTGCGCTCGTTGGCAGTGAGAAGGTGAATGCCAGAGACGTAAGGCGTAACGTCGAGCGCGTCGGCGGCGAGCGTGCCCTGCACTATGCGGCGGTCGGTCGAGAGTGTCATGACGCCTTCGGCCGCGTTGCCGTCGAGCTCGACATTGAGGTTGGAGAGCGAAATGACGCCGCCGCCGATCGTGCTGTGAGCGCGCAGCGAGAAATGTCCGAAGCCACCAAACGGCAGCCGGCTGGCTTCGGTCCAATGCAAGGCGTCGCGCAGCGAGGGCGATTCCACGCTGAGCGTGCCGTCGATCCGCAATGTCGGCTGCGCGCTCATCGCGCCGTCAAACGCCGCCTTCACCGGCGCGCCGGACAAACGCACTTTCACGCCCGAGCGCTCGCCGGTGAGCGCGGCCAGAAAATCGCCGAGCGACAAGCTCGCTTCAATCGGCTCGTCATGCCAGACGAAACGGCCATTGGCGCCAAAGCTGCGCGAGATTGACGGCCAGGCGAGCTGAAATTCGACGCCGTCGAGCCGGTCAGTGACGTCCTTGCCGTCATAGGTCTTGCGCACGACGACGGTGCCGTCCTGGATGCCGATCTCCGAAAACGAAGCGGTCCGGTCGGGATTCGGTTCGAGCGCGCGGGCCAGCGAGCGGATGAGGCCGGTCCAGTTCGATTGGCCGTTTGGCAGGAACGTGACGCTGATGGTCGGCCGCACCAGCGTCAGATCGGCAATTTCGATCCGACCGGCGAGCAGCGGAAAATAGCGCAGATGCGCGGTCAATTCGTCGGCGATGACGCCGGGCTCGCTCGCATGATCGTCGCCGAGCGTGACCTTGTGGAAGGTTACGGTGCCCGAGGGAAACAGCGAGACCGACAAGTCGCCATGCAGCACCGGATCGAGCCCGGTCACGGCGTGGATTTCCCGGGCAACGGCGTCGCGCACCGAAGTGGCCGGAATGAAAAACGGCAGCGTAATGAGCGCCACGATGACCGCTGCGACCATGGCGGCGATGGCAATCGCAAGGCGTTTGAGGCCAGTGGCCGCGGTCACAGGTTGCGTTCCAATGTTCGCTTGAGTCGGTCGAATATACGGGTTGGCGGGTGTGCTGCAAACCTGACCGCTGTCTGTGTCGCTTTCGTGGCCGCGATCTTTGCCGGTCGGCCCAAAGGATTGTGGCGCAAAAGGAAACGCCGCTTGGTCGGCGCGATTTTTCCGGTGTCGACTAGCGCCGGCGGAGGTTCGGCGGCGGCACTCGGGTGGATGTCTTCAACGGGCCAACGCGCCTCGCGGCGGCTCCGCCAACGCGACCTCGGCGATCATCTTCTTGATGATGGCCTGGCCGAATGAATTGAAGTTTTCCGCCGCCAGAACGAAGGCGCCGACGCCGCCGACGACATTGTTGCGGTAGTAGTTCTCAAGCCCGCCCGGCGGATTGGTGTGGTCGGGGTTCCAGGCGAGCGGGGTCTCGCTCAGGATGACCAATCCGTTGATGGTGACGCCGTGAGCGAGCGCTTCGTCGCGCGCCAGCGCGACCTCACGGCCTGCATTGTTGGTGCCGTCGCCGGAAACGTCGATGGTGCGGCGCGGCGAGTCATAGGCGGCGCGCGCCAATTGGCCGAGCGCAAATTCGATGGCGCCGGAGATCGACGTGCGATCGGCGAATGAGCGCGGCGCTTCCAAGAGGCGATCGCCAAAGCTCTTGGCGCTCTCCACATCGCCGACCGTGGTCCAGTCGATCACCACCTTTTGCGAACCGACGCCCGACCATTCGACGTAGGTCAAGCCGATGCGGCCATGTCGCCCCGACTGGATGGCGTCGAGTACCTGCGGGTTAGAAATCGCCGCGGCATAACCTTCGCGCTGCAACTGGGACTTTCCGGCATCGACGCTGCGCGAAAC
>CAYWNY010000112.1:0-12592 GCA_964459765.1 uncultured Hyphomicrobiales bacterium
CTTATGTCGCGAGCAGCAAAAGATGGTTCCAATGGTGAGCTTCGCTCATTAAGTCATATAGGTGAGCCGGTGAACAGAGTAAGATCGGCCCAAGATGAAGCACCTCGTCATTCTTAGCGCCGTCACGCTATTCGCCGCGGGAAATGTTTTCGCGTTGCCGCTGTCGACGCTGGAAAATTCCTACTCGTTTCTGGCGCGCAAAACGGCGGTGTGCCTGCG
Organism: uncultured Hyphomicrobiales bacterium; assembly: GCA_964459765.1. Classification (GTDB taxonomy): domain Bacteria; phylum Pseudomonadota; class Alphaproteobacteria; order Rhizobiales; family Xanthobacteraceae; genus BOG-931. The sequence continues at coordinate 220 of CAYWNY010000112.1, forward strand.
GCCGGCGCCGACCTCTGCGAACCCGATCCGCGGCAGCGCGTTGATCGCCGAGCTTCGCGAGCAGGGCAGGCTCCTCGATACGTTCAAATGCGGTCGCTGCCGTTACGATCTTGTCGGTGAAGCGGAAGCGGCGTACTACGCCAAAAGCTGCGGCGCCCTGACGCTGAACTAAAGCCAGTCATTCGCCGGCGCGGTGCCGGCATCCGCCGTGGCGGCCATATTTGCCGATAAACATGCGTCGATGAACAGATGAACAAACAGGATCACGATCATTCGCCGCACGCCGGCGATGCCGAGCGCTGGAAGCATGACGGCGTGCGCGTCATTCCCGGCGATCAGCTGGATCCGAACGTGCCGTCGACGCCGGGCATGGACCGCAAGGCGGCGATCAACTTCGCTCGCGTTGGCGCACAGAAGCTCTGGGCCGGCACGGTGACGATCAAGCCGGACGCCAAAACCGGCGCCCATCATCACGGGCATCTTGAAAGCATCATCTATGTCGTGCGCGGCAAGGCGCGCATGCGCTGGGGCGAGCAGCTGCAATTCACCGCCGAAGCCAATGCTGGCGATTTCATTTTCATCCCGCCTTATGTGCCGCATCAGGAGATCAACGCCAGCCCCGATCAGATTTTGGAGTGCGTGCTGGTGCGCAGCGACGGCGAAGCCATCGCCATCAATCTCGACATCGAGCCGGTCGAGAAGCCGCAGACGGTGCTCTGGGTCGACCCGATCCACCGCGATCCAGGGGCGAAAGCGTGACGTCGACCGCGCTGAAGTCGAATATTTCCATCGGCCCGATCGAACTGCCCAATCCCGTGCTGCTGGCGCCGATGTCGGGCATCACCGATGCGCCATTCCGGCGCCTCGCCGCGCGTCTCGGCGCCGGGCTCGTCATTTCCGAGATGACCGCCTGCGCGGCGCTCGCCGAAGGCGGACGCATCGCCAGGAGGCGTGTCGAAGATCATGGCGGCGGACTGCACGTCGTGCAGTTGGCCGGTTGCGAAGCGCGCTGGATGGCGGAGGGTGCGCGCATCGCCGAAAGTCTCGGTGCCACGATCGTCGACATCAACATGGGCTGCCCGGCCAAGAACGTCACCAACGGCGCATCCGGTTCGGCGCTGATGCGCGATCTCGATCATGCGTGCTCGCTGATCGAAGCGGTGGTGCGCTCGGTGCGCGTTCCGGTGACGCTGAAGATGCGGCTCGGCTGGGACGATTATTCGCGCAACGCGCCGGAACTGGCGCGCCGCGCCGAGCAGGCCGGGGTGGCGCTGGTCACCGTGCATGGCCGCACCCGCTGTCAGTTCTACAAAGGGCGCGCCGACTGGGCGGCGGTGCGCGCCGTCAAAGGCGCCGTGTCGATTCCGGTCGTCGTCAACGGCGACATCGACAGCTTCGACGACGCCGACACAGCGCTCGCGGCCTCTGGCGCCGATGCGCTGATGATCGGGCGCGGCGCCCAAGGCCGGCCATGGTTTTTGGGTCAGCTCGCGCATTATCTTGCGACTGGCGAACGCCAAGCGCCGCCGCCGCTTGCGGCGCAGCTCGTCCTCACAAGTGCGCTCTACGACGACATGCTCGGCCACTACGGCCTCGCTATCGGCAGCCGCCACGCACGCAAGCATCTCGGTTGGGCGCTCGATACCGCGGCGGCGTTTGCCGGCGCCTCGGTGCATTTTCTCAAACACGCCCGCAGCCGCGTCCTCACCGCCACCGATCCGGTAATCGTATTGCGGCGGTTCGCCGAAGCCTTCGATACATTGGGCGCTGCTGCCGGCACGACATCGGGACGAGCTTAAACGCTAGTTGTTTCCGTACCGTAGTTCCATGCGCAACTGGAAGAAGCGCGGCACCGCCAGGATTTCCACATATTCGACCGGCACTTTTCTCTGGTCGAAATGGATGCGCTCCATCCGCAATAGCGGCGAGCCGACTTCGATCGCCAATCGCGCCGCAACCGTCGGTTCCGCCAACACCGCCGACACCCATTGTTCGCCGGACTTCAAGCGAATGCCGGCGTTCTTTAGCAAATCGAAGACCAAGTGTTTTTCAAGATCAGCGGCGCCGAATTGTCGCCCAATCGCTTCCGGCAGGTAGCTGGTAACGAACAATATCGGACGCTGCTTAAGCCGGCGGATGCGGACCGCATGCTGGAAAACGTCATCGTCGTCGGCGTTGAATATCTCCTGCACCCGCCTGGGCGGCCGCTGATAGCCGAACTCGATGACCTGCGCCGTGGTCGTGCGTCCGACCTCCTGGATGTGGCTCACGATGTCCGACATCGGGCTGCGCATCGGCATGACCGCTCCCGGCTCGCGGACGAACGTCCCGATACCTTGCCGTTTCTCGATCAAGCCGATGACGCTGAGCGCGCCGAGCGCGTTGCGGATAGTCGTGCGCGACACACTAAACATCCGTGAGAGATCGTCCTCGCTCGGCAGCATTTCGCCGACGTCGTAGCGGCGCGACAGGATGCGGTCGCGTAGTACCAAAAACACCTGCTGGTGGAGGGGATTGCCAAGCTGCCGGCTGGCAGGGATTGGCTTCCGCAAGGCGCTCGTGCTCATCATCTTTTGACCCGGCGCACAGCCCACACATTGGGATTACGCCCAATAACTTGGATTGGGCGAATGGTACGGCGCTGACGAGATTCGCAGCGGTAAATTGCTACCTGCCATTTCAACGCTGCGTGTTCAGCGCGGCCTATATTTGTCCTCGATCCGCGACCAATCGGAAAACCTAACGATGTCCTTGAATTGCTCGAGGCCAAGCGCGTCTTGCGGCGCGCCGAAGCGACCGGCACGGATATCGTCGATCGCGCTTGCCATGGCGGCGGCGGCGCGTAGAACGAGCGTAATGCCGTAGCCGATGATGCCAAATCCAAGCTCGCGATATTCTTTCGGCGTCAGGATCGGCGAACGGCCGCCTTCCAGCGGATTGGCGAGCAGCGGCACGTCAAAATGCCTGCCGATGATCGCCATTTCTTCCACCGTTTCCGGCGCCTCGATGAACAGACCGTCGGCGCCGGCGCGCAAATAAGCTTCCGCCCGCCGCAGCGCTTCGTCGAGCCCGAGCACGGTGCGGGCATCGGTGCGCGCGATGATAAACGTCGTCGGGTCAGTGCGCTCGCCGACCACGGCTCGCACCTTGGCTTCCATGTCGGCGAGCGGCACCACTGACTTGCCGGCGATGTGGCCGCAGCGTTTCGGCCAGGTCTGATCCTCGATCATCATCGCGCTGGCGCCGAGCCGCTCATAGCCCTGCACGGTGTGCACCGCGTTCTTGACGTCGCCATAGCCGTCGTCGATGTCGATCAACGCCGGCAGGCTTGTTGCTTGTAGGATATCGCCGACGGCTGCCGAAATATCGCCGAAGGCGCGTAGCCCGATGTCGGGAACGGCGTAGCGCGCGCCGACGACGGAAAAACCGCTAACAAACAGCGCCCCACAGCCGGCGCGCTCGATCAGCCGAGCGCTGAGCGCGTCGTAAGCGCCGAACAGGATCAACGGCCGTTCGGCGGCGAGCGCGGTACGAAAGTTCGGTTTTATCATCGTCGCTCGCTGGCCTCCCTGGATCGCGCTTTAGGCTTCTTGACGGCAGTTTAAGGTCGTATCAAAGTCGATACAAGATAAGTTGCCGATCTGCTCGAAAGCGGCGTCCTTCGCCGCGTAAACCGGACAAAAGGGCAGCCGGGAGCGGAGGAAACCAATGGGCGCGAGCGATAACCATTACGATTTTGTTGTCGTCGGCTGCGGTGCCGCGGGCTTGGCATCGGCGCTAAGCTACGTCGCTACGGCGAAAAAGGATGGGCGCTCGCCGCGCGTCGCAGTCCTCGAGAGCGCGCCCAAAGAGCTGCGCGGCGGTGCCTCGCGATGGACCACGGCGCGGTTTCGCGCGCGCGAAGATTTCAGCCTCGACCCGCTGTTCGTCGGCAAGATGCAAAAGATATCCAAGGGGCTTGCCGACCTCGACCATTGTCGGGTGCTTGAGCGCGAGGTGCCGACCACGCTGCGCTTTCTCGAAGCGCAAGGCGTCAAGCTTTTGCACTTCGGGCCGCCGGCGGCGATGAACGTCACCCACGAAGTCACGCCCGACGGCGGCGGCAAAGCGATCGTCGAGGCGTTGGCAAAGTCGGTCGAGCAATCGGGCAGCGCCGACATTCTCTATCAGACCGAAGCCGTGCGGCTCAGCATCGCCGCCGACGGCCGCATCGACGGCGTGGTCGTGCGCGGCGAGGACGGCTTGACCCGCACGCTCAGTGCCCGCGCGGTCGTGCTGGCGTGCGGCGGTTTCGAGGGCAACAAGGAGATGTTGACCCGCTATCTCGGCGCCGACGCCTGCGACTTGCCGCTGTTGGCGCCGGGGCTGGCGTTCAATCAGGGCGCCGGCATCACGATGGCGGTCAACGCCGGCGCCGGCACGGCCGGTCAGTTCGACATGATCCATGCCGAACTGGTCGATCGCCGCACTTCGCATCCCGATGCGTTCGTCTACGCTCATCCGTTCGGTATCGTGGTCAACGGCGACGCCAAAAGGTTTTACGACGAAGGCCAGGATACGTTCGAAGCGACCTTCGAGCTGATCGCGTTCGAGGTCTGGCGCAACCAGAAGCAAAGCGCGTTTTTCATCGCCGACCAGACGATAAAAAGTCACCCGGGCGTCATGGTGCTGTTCGCCTCCGACAAGCCGCCGGTCGAAGCCGGCACGATTGCCGAATTGGCGAAGCTGCTCGGCCTCGATCCGGTGGCGCTTGTGCACACCGTCGAGGAATACAATTCCGCGGTCGGTGCCGGCGAATTCGATCCGAATATCCGCGACGGCAAGCGTACGCACGGCCTCGGCCCGGACAAGACAAACTGGGCTTACCGCCTGGAAAAGCCGCCGTACTTTGCCTATCCGCTGACGGCGGCGATTTGCTTCACCTATGGCGGCATCCGAACCGATACTAACGGGCGGGTGGTGACCGGTAACGGCGTTCCCTTGCCCGGCCTATACGCCGCCGGCGAAATCGTCGGCTTATTTTATCACGAATATCCGGCCGGCACTTCGGTGCTTAGGTCGCTGTCCTTCGGCCGCATCGCCGGCGCGCATGCGGCACAGGCAAGCTTGGCCAACCGGTGATCAAAATCTCCGAACTTTTGGTGCGCAAGCCCGGTATGAGCCGCGCCGAATTCCAGGACTATTGGCGTCGCGTGCACGGGCGATTGGTGATGTCGATCCCGGAGAATCGGCGCCATGTGGTCAAATACGTGCAATCACACACGCAAGCCGACTGGTTTCCGTTTCTTGCCGGTGCGGGACCGCTTTACGACGGTGTCGCCGAAGTGTGGTGCGAAGGCATCGAGGACGCGCAACGCATGTTCGCGGAGCCCAAATTCGCGCAGTTGATCGCACCGGACGAAGAGAACTTCCTCGACACCGGCAAGACCGTCATTCTCTTGATGACACAGCATCTCGTGTATCAACGGTCCGGCGCGCCGATCCACGGCGGGGTCAAATTGTTCGAGTTGCCGGTGTGCCGCAAGGATATGACCCGCGCGGAATGCCAGCGCTACTGGCGGGACGTTCATGGGCCGCTGGTGCTTCGTACAGCCGACATGATCGCGCCGCTCCGGCGCTACGTGCAGTCCCATTGTGTCGCTGACGGTTCGGCCGGCCTGCCGCCGATGCGATACGACGGCATGGCCGAACTTTGGTTCGACGGTATCAATGATTTGCGTGCGTGCTTCGGGCCCGAATACGTCAAAACCGTCCATCCCGACGAGCCGCGCTTTGTAGACCCCGAACGCAGCACCGCCCTCGTCGCAAAGGAGTATCTCGTCTACGAGCGCGCCTAATCGGTCGCCCTTCCGGCTCACCTAATCGACTTCTTCCCCGGTTTCGTGCAAAAATTTTCGCCGACGCCCAAGCGTCGCCGCAATTGCGCTTAATCTTTCGGCGCTTAGGAGTGCGTGTTTGCGCGTAAGGAGGGGCATCGTGAGGCTAGCGGCCGGCGCGTTCTCTCTGAGTTTCGCAGTTTTGGCCGCCACTGCCGGTCATGCCCAATCGCCGCCCGCCGCGCAGCAGCCGCTTCCCGGCTTCGTGCCGCCCTATGAGATCAGCAGAATCGTACGTTCCGCCGGCTTTAGCCCGCTGGCGCCGCCGCTGCGCGAAGGTACCACTTATGTGCTCCGCGCCACCGATTATCACGGCATTCTGATGCGTGTTGTGGTCGACGCCCGCTCCGGAGCGATCCGTGCCGTCAACCGCATCGTGCCGGCTTACGAGGTTGGCTTGATTGGCCCGCCCTACGGCGAGCCGCCGCCTTATGGCCCACCGCCGGGCTACGGGCCGCCAAGCTACCGACCGGCGGGCTATGGACCGCCAGGGTATGGGCCGCCAGGGTATGGGCCGCCGTCGATCGCCGCTCCGGAAATGGGCCCGGAAGAAGCGGATTTGGCGCCTGCGTTCGGCCCGCCGCCGCCGGGTTTTGCATTGCCGCCGCCGGGGAGCGTGCATCCTGCGTCACTCCAGATCACGCCGCCATTGCCGCGCCCGCGCCCGCCGGAACTTGCCGCCCGCGACGTCAAGGCCGCCGCCAAACCTGGTGAAACCAAGCCCGGCGACATCAAACCGAGCGAGCCGCCGGCTGCAAAGGCGGACGCCAAGTCCGATGTCTCCACCGCTTCGCCTCCGGTCGCGACCGCAACTCCGGCGGCGAAAAAGCCGCCGCCGCCCGCGATCCAGGATTAGCGGCCGGCGAAGCGCTCTTCGGCAGGATTTCCTCGTCCGCTTTATTCCTCACCGACGCCTATGATTGCGTCGCTCGGCCGGCAATGACACTCTGCGCGTAAAGAGCGGCCGGCAAATAAACAGCGGGGCGGTGGGGAGAAAACGACATGGATGCGGCTGTCACGGTAGCAGCGCGTCTCGATCGCCTGCCGCCGTCGCGCTACACGCGCAAACTGGTCGCTCTGTTGTCGCTCGGCGGCTGGTTCGAGTTCTACGATCTGTTCTTCACCGCCTACGTCGCCATCGGCTTGTTCAAGGAAGGCTTGTTCACGCCGACGACTTCAGGGCTGTTCGACCTGCACGGCGTTGCCAGCTTCGTCGCCTCGGCCTTTGCCGGCATGTTCGTCGGCACCATCGCGTTCAGCTGGCTCTCCGACCGTTTCGGCCGCCGCTCGATCTTCACCTTTGCGCTGCTGTGGTATTCGATCGGCGCCTTCATCATGGCGTTGCAGCGCTCGCCGGAATTGATCGATCTGTGGCGCTTCATCGCCTGCGTTGGGCTCGGCGTCGAACTCGTCAACGTCGACGCCTACTTGTCGGAACTGGTGCCCAAGGAGCAACGCGGCCCGGCGTTCGCCTTCAACCAGGCGATCATGTACACGGCAGTCCCGGTGGTGGCGCTGCTCGCCTGGCAGCTCGTGCCGCGTACCATCTTCGGCCTCGAAGGCTGGCGCTGGGTGGTCATCATCGGCTCGGTCGGCGCGTTCTTGATCTGGTGGATCCGGCGCAGCTTGCCGGAATCGCCGCGCTGGCTCGCGCAACACGGCCATGCGAGCGAAGCCGATAGCATCGTCAGCGAGATGGAAAGCCGCATCCGCGCCGAAACCGGCCGCGAGCTGCCGCGGCCCGAACCGCTTGCCGGCGAAGTCGAGCAAAAAAGCGGCGTCTGGATGGAAATGTGGAGCCACGCTTATCGCGGCCGCACCATCATGCTGATCGTCTTCAATCTCTTTCAGACCATCGGTTTTTACGGGTTCAACAATTGGGTGCCCACGCTTCTGGTGTCGCAGGGCATCGGCGTCACGAGGTCGCTCGCCTATACCTTCATCATCGCGGTCGCGGCGCCGGTCGGCCCGCTCCTCGGCATCTACTTTGCCGACCGCTTCGAGCGCAAATGGCAGATATGCTGGGGGGCGATCGGGATGGCCGTGTTCGGCCTTTTGTTCTCGCAGCAGGCTACCGCGTTCGGCGTCATCGGCTTCGGTTTGTTGATTACTTTGTGCGGCAATTGGCTGTCGTTCTCGTTCCACGCTTATCAGGCGGAGCTTTATCCGACGCGGATTCGCGCCCAGGCAGTCGGCTTTGTTTACGCCTGGAGCCGGTTTTCCGCGATCTTCTCCGGCTTCCTGATCGCCTTCTTCCTCGGCCGGTACGGCACCATCGGCGTGTTTACTTTTATCGCGGGCGCCATGGTGGTCGTTTTCCTGGTGATTGGAATATTCGGCCCGCCGGTGACCAATCGCCGGCTGGAAGCCATCGCGGCCTGAGCGCCAAAAGCGCAGCAAAAGGGAATCAGGCGTCACGAGCGGGAAGGGCGGCTGTACCGATTGTTTCAGCGGCCCGGCCGAGCGCCAGAAACTGCACCAGGTCCTCGCGACGCGCCATCGCGTCGCTATAGCCGAGCGCGATGAGCTCGCCGATATAGGCCGGCTCGAACAAGAGGTAACTGGCGAGCCGCCACTCGGAATCCCAGGCGCCGATGCGGCGCATCAGCATGCGAATGGTGGACGGCATTGCCGCGGCATGGCGGCCGGCGATTTCGCGCAGGTCGCGCGAGGGGTCCACCGTCATCACGTCGATGTGGCGCAGTTCGAAATTTTGCAGTTTCTCCGGCGCGAGCTGCGACAGCGTCCGGTTGATGCGCTGTAGCCGTTCGATGTCGACGTCGAGATTGTCCATGAAGATGAGATCGAGCATGTAGCCGGCGAGATTGCCGAGCGACGGGTATGGCGCCGGCGCCGACGGTGGTTTGTCCCGAGCCAAGTCGCGGATGCCGATCACCAGGATGCGGTCGGCGCCGAGCCGGATGGCCGGACTAAGCGGCGCGGTCAGGCGCAGCGACCCGTCGCCGAAATATTCCGCGCCGATGCGGCGGGCGGGAAACATAAACGGCAACGACAGTGAGGCCATGATGTGATCGACGGTGAGCCGGCAATGCACGCCTTCGCGACGCGCGCGCTGCCATTCGCCGATCTCTCTGACGCCTTCGACAAAAGTGACCGCGGTGCCGCGATTATAGCTCGACGTGGTGATGCCGACGGCGTGCAGCGCGCCGCGCTCGATCGCGCGGCTGATCAGCGATAGATCGAGCTCCCGCTCCAGCAGCTGCTGCAGTGGTTCGTTGTTGAGAAACGATTTCGGATTGAGCTCGTTTAGACCGCCGAAGGTCAGTGACGACAGCCAGCGCGAGGCGTAGGCGGTGATCGTCCCAAGGTCGGTCCGATAGATGTCGCTGGTATCCAGCTCGGACCAAAGCTTGGCGAGGCGCTCGACGCCCGCGCGAAAATTCCACGCTTGGCACGCCAGCGCCGCCGCGTTGATGGCCCCGACCGACGCGCCGACGATCACCGGAAACGGGTTACCGTCGTCGCGCAGGAGGTCGGAGATCGCATGCAAGACGCCGACCTGATAGGCGCCGCGTGCGCCGCCGCCGGGTAGGACGAGCCCGACGCGCGCCTTTGGATCGCGCACTTTGGTGCCGGCGTCTTGGGCCGAACGCGTTTGATCCACTGATGTGCGTCCGAAAGCGTTTTCCCGCCGGCGGAAAGGGCGACGTCTCGCCGGTGATCTTGCTCAACGGGCTTATCGCGTACAAGCGCCACTGCAGAAATGGCGGCGCATATACCGGAAATCATGGCCGCAAATAAAAAGCGCCCCGGATGACCGGGGCGCCTACGCACAACTTACGCTTCGCCTGAAACGTCAGTCTTAAACGACAGTCTTGCCGCATGATTTTTTTGGAACCCGGAAACTACCCCCGGATCACGTCCGAGGGCAGGCTTTCCCGGATCATGCGTTACGCGGCTTGTTTATGCTCGACCGTCTGGGCCGCGGCTTCGCCGTTGCCGATCGGGATCTGGCGGGGCTTTTTGGCCTCCGGGATCTCGCGCGCCAACTCGACGTGCAACAAGCCATTCTCGAGCTTGGCGCCCTTGACCAGGACGTGGTCGGCCAGCTGGAACACGCGCTCGAAGGCGCGCGCCGCTATGCCTTGGTAAAGCACTTCGCCGCGCTTCTCCTGCTCCTTGGCGCTCTTTTCGCCGCGGATGGTAAGGGTATTTTCCTTAGCTACGACCGAAAGCTCCGGCTCGCTGAAACCGGCCACCGCGACGGTGACGCGATATTCATTGTCGCCGGTCCGCTCGATGTTATACGGCGGATAGCCGGGCGCCGCGCCCTCGACACCTTGGTCAAGTAGCGAGAACAGCCGGTCGAAGCCGACGGTTGAACGATAAAGTGGTGCTAGATCGAAAGTTCGCATGGCATATCCTCCTTCTGAAGCGACATGCGGGGGTCCGCCGTTTTCGGGCCGGACCTATGGACACGCGCAGCCCTTATGGGCCTGCGCATACCAAAAATAGGGATAGCCCGCCACCCGCGCAAGGGGGCGGAAACCACAGTGAAATAAAGGGTTTTTGCTTGCCCGCGGTCAGGACTAATACTGGGCGGGAAGGTCAATAAGGGCTTGAAGTGAGCACAGCGACCTTGCGCATGTGGCGGAGTTATCTGCGGCTTTCGAGCGCGCTGGTTCTGCTCGCTTTCGTCGTCTGCCATCTCGCCGCTCATTGTTTTCTCTTGGTCTCGCTCGATACCGCGGACACCGCGCTCGTCACCTTGATGTATCCTTGGCGAACGCTTGCCGGCACCGTGCTCTTATCGGTGGCGCTGCTCGTTCACTTCCTCAACGCCCTGTGGTCGATTTATAGCCGGCGCACCTTACGCCTGCCGGCCTGGCAATGGACGCAGATCGCACTCGGCCTGTGTATTCCGCTCGTGCTAATGATTCACATCATCGGCACCCGCATCGCCGAGACGTTCTTCGACGTCTACGACACCTACCCAATTGTTCTGCTCGCGCAGTGGGTACTGGTGCCTTGGCTCGGCGCCGTGCAGGCGCTTGCCGTCGTCATTGTGTGGCTCCACGCCTGCGTCGGCCTGCATTTCTGGCTGCGCGTGAAGCATTGGTATCCGCCGTGGCGGCCGTTCCTGTTCGCGTTTGCCGTGTTGTTTCCGTCGCTGGCGCTCGCCGGGTTCGTCGCGGCTGGCAACGCTACGCGCCGTCAAGTGGCGGAATATCCGGGTTACGTGGCTCAGGTGCTGCAGGAGGCAAGAATAACCGGGCCGAAGGCGCAGGCGCTGGCCCGCATCGAACGCGTCAGCATCGGCATTTATCTCGTGCTGGTCGCGCTGCCGTTTATCGGACGCGGCGTGCGCTACGCCCGCAGCAGGCGCCGCCAATTGCCGCAGCTTTCACACCCTTCCGGCCGGGCCATGGCGATTCTTGCCGGCGCGTCGGTGCTGGAGACTTTGCGCGACAATGGCATCCCGCATCCGGCGCTCTGCGGCGGTCGCGCACGCTGCACCACCTGTCGCGTACTGGTTAGCAAAGGCCTCGACCGGCTGCCGCTGGCCGCCGGCATGGAGGCGCAAGCGCTCGCGCGTATCAGCGCCACAGAAGGCATGCGGCTCGCCTGTCAAATCCGGCCGACTGCCGATATCTCCATCATGCCGCTGTTGGCGGCCGACGCGACCGCGGCGGACGGCAGGCTGCGCGGCGGTTTCGAAGGCAGCGAACGGCTGATCACCGTGGTCTTCGTCGATATCCGCGGTTCGACCAGATTGGGTGAAAACCGCTTGCCCTATGATGTGTTGTTTATTCTCAACCGATTTTTCCGGGAGATGACACAAGCGATCGAAGCCACCCATGGTCACTATTCGCAGTTCACCGGCGACGGCCTGATGGCGTTGTACGGTTTGAACGCGGCCGAGCCGACGCGCGGCGCCGCCGACGCCGTGCGCGGCGCCCGCGAAATGATGACGCGGCTCGATCACCTTAACGGGCAATTGTCGGACGATTTGGCGGAGCCGCTGCGGATCGGCATCGGCATTCATTACGGCGAAGCCATTGTCGGTGCCATGGGTCCGCCGCGCTCGCAAATCATCACCGCCATTGGCGATACCGTGAACACATGCGCGCGCCTCGAAAGCCTCACCAAAGACTATGACTGCCTGGTCGTCATCTCGCGCCGGGCTGCGGAAGCGGCGGCACTCGAAGTCGGCGGCAACGTTTTGCAGCAAGCTGTGGTAAAGGGCCGCTCCGAGCCGGTCGAATTCTACGCGCTGAATGACCCCGCGGCGCTGGAGCTCTGAATTCAAGCCAACCGCAATTGAGGCCGGCGCGGCGGCTGCTATAAGCGGGAGCTTCTTTCTTCAAAAACCCCGATGAAACTCATCTCGATTCCCGCCAATCCGGTGCCCGACGATGTCGTCACCAGCATGCTCAAGACGCCCGACGGCGTGTCGCTGCGCTATGCGCGCTTTGCGCCGCCGGCCGGCCGCCGCGGCACCGTGTGCATCTTTCCCGGCCGCACCGAATGGATCG
>CAYWNY010000113.1:0-12479 GCA_964459765.1 uncultured Hyphomicrobiales bacterium
CGCCGACGATCAGCCAGTGCCAGATGCTCAGAGAGCCCATGAAATCCTCCGTGCGCAACCGCGCCAGCGCCCCACCCTGGGGTGCGAATTCAATCTGAAACTAGGCGTCGGAGGCGGCAAAAACAAGCTTAACACGCAGCCGCCCCAAACGGGCGGCCGCGCGCGGTTAAATGCTTGGGCGATGAGGCTATTCTTCCGTGCGGTCCGCAGGCGGAACGAGGCCGAAATCGAGGTCTTCCGGTTCCAGCGGGTCCTCATCCTCCCGCAATGCGGGATCGTCCGACGGCATCGGCACGCTAAAGCCAGCCGGCAGCGATTTATCGACGAGGCCGGCGCCTTCGAGTTCATCGATGCCCGGCAGGTCGGCGATGGCGTCGAGGCCGAAATGCGACATAAACGCCTCGCTGGTGCCGTAGGTCACTGGGCGGCCCGGCGCTTTGCGCCGCCCGCGCAGCCTGATCCAGCCGGTTTCCAACAGCACATCGAGCGTGCCTTTCGACGTGGTCACGCCACGAATTTCCTCGATCTCGGCCCGCGTCACCGGTTGGTGATAGGCGACGATCGCCAAGGTCTCGATGGCGGCGCGCGACAGTTTGCGCGTGACCACCGTCTCGCGGGTCAACAGCCAGGCGAGATCGCCGGCGGTGCGCAGCGACCATTTGCCGCCGACGCGCACCAGGTTGACGCCGCGCGGCGCGTATTCCTTTTGCAGCTGATCAAGCAGCGCCCGCACGTCGGTCCCGGCCGGCAGCCGTCCGGCTAAGACTTTTTCGTCGAGCGGCTCCTCGGCGGCAAAAAGCAAAGCTTCGAGGATGCGCAATTCTTCCGCGCGCACTTCCGCTCCCTTTTTGCCGACGATGACCCGCATCTCCGCGACGTTTGCTCCCATCCCGGCGTCCCCCTCATCCATTCTCATTCCCGGATTCCACCACTGACTTGCGTTCGCCATTTTCGGACCGCTTGCGAACATAAAGCGGAGCGAAGGCCGCATGCTGATGCAACTCGATGCGGCCTTCGCGCACCAACTCCAGCGCGGCGGCGAAACTCGAAGCGCGCACCGTCGCCGCATGCGAAGGATCGACCATGTAAGCAATGAGATACTCGTCGAGCACGGACCATTCGGTGATCTCGCCGATCATCCGCTCAAGCGTCTCGCGCGCTTCGGCAAGCGACCACACCGTGCGCTTGGGCAAACGCACATAGGCGCGCGCCTGCTTCTGCCGCTGACCGGCGTAGGCAGAGAGCAGATCGTAGAGCGTCGCCGACCATTCCGGCTTTTTGATCTCGGCAATCGGCTCGGGCAGCCCGCGGGCAAAAACTTCGCGGCCGAGCTGCGGCCGATTGAGCAATTGCTCGGCGACCTGACGAATAGCTTCAAGCCGCCGCAGCCGCTGCGCCAGAGCCGTTGCCATGTCTTCAGCGCTGAGCCCGTCGGGCTCATGCTGTTCGGGCAGCAAGAGCCGCGATTTCAGGTAAGCGAGCCACGCCGCCATCACCAAATAGTCGGCGGCGAGTTCAAGCCGCAGCTTGCGCGCGTCCTCGATGAAAGTGAGGTATTGGTCGGCCAGCGCCAGGATCGAGATTTTGGCCAAGTCCACCTTCTGCTGGCGGGCAAGCATCAGCAGCAGGTCGAGCGGCCCTTCAAATCCCTCAACGTCGATGACGAGCGCCGGCTCGTCGGTCGCCCGCTCGGGAAGCTCGGTCTCGAACTGAACATCCTCGGCGATCATGCGTATCCTTTAGCCGGCTGCCAAGCGTCCGCCATCATCGCCAGAAATTCGGCGCGGCGCGCCGCGAGGTCGATTGTCGCCGGCGGCTTCTTTGACCCCAGCGCCGCTTGGGCCCGGCGCGCCGCTTCGCCGGCGAGCAGTGGCGCCGCGGCCGCAACGTCAACCATCTCCGCCAGCTCGCCGTTGCAGTGCAGCACGACATCGCAACCGGCAGCGATTGCAGCTCGCGTACGCTCGGCGATCGAGCCCGACAAGGCGCCCATGGAAATGTCGTCGCTCATCAATAGGCCTGTGAATCCAATCGAATCACGAATCACGTCGCGCACTATAGTTGCCGAAATCGTCGCCGGCGCGATGGGGTCGATGGCGGTAAACACAACATGTGCAGTCATCGCCAGCGGCAGGCCGCGCAGCGGCCGGAAAGCGGCAAAATCCGTAGCCTCAAGCGTTGCCCTGTCGGCATTGACCACTGGGAGCTTGGCATGGCTATCGGCGGTCGCGCGGCCGTGGCCGGGAATGTGCTTGAGGACGGGCAGTACGGCGCCGTCGGCCAATCCCTGTGCGACCGCGCCGGCGATGGCCGCGACCTTGGCCGGATCGGTGCCGTATGCGCGGTCTCCAATAATCGCATCCGCACCTGCGACCGGCACGTCCGCAATCGGCAGGCAGTCCACATCGACGCCCAGCGCGGCCAGATCTGCCGCGATCAACCGGGCTCCAAGACGAGCGGCGGCCAGACCCCCGGCCTGGTCGCGCTCATAGAGGGCGCCGTATGCCGCGCCCGGAGGATAGGACGGCCAATCCGGCGGCCCGAGCCGTTGCACGCGACCGCCTTCTTGGTCGATCAGCACCGGCGCCGACCGACCAAGCGTCGTGCGGACGTCGTCGATCAACCGCCGCAACGGCTCCGGTCCCGCCACATTGCGGCGAAACACGATGCATCCCCAAGGTTCCGCGTCGCGGAGGAATGCGCGTTCCTCGTCGGCTAACTCGGTTCCGGCCAAGCCGGTGATGAATGCGCGCATCGCGGCCGCTTAGCTCGCGCCCGGCGCCGGGGTCAAGCGCTCAAAGCTTCAATTCTTTTGGACGAGGCAATTGCCGCCGGAAGCCTTCAGGCCACTGCACAGGCCAGCGGCTTCTTCCGCCGAAGCGAATGGGCCAACGAGCGCGCGGTAATAAGTGCCTTTGTCGCCAAGATCGGCGCGCCGAATGATCGGTTGGCGCCCGCTGAGCTGATTGGGATATTTGGCCTGTAGCTCGCGAAATGACGCCTGGGCCTCGGCTTCGCTGCGCTGGGAGGTGACTTGCACGGCATAGCCGCCGCCTGCGGAGGCAGCCGCAGTCCCGGTGCTGGCGACAGGTGTCGGCGCCGCAGCAACGCGCGTGCGCGGCGGTGACGCCGGGGCCGTTTCGCCGCCGGGGACGATGGAAAGGGGCGCGTTGGAACCGGCGGGGGGCGGCGGCGCGCTGGCTGCGGCGCTCACCTTAGGCGCCGGCTGCGGTCGAGGCGCAGTCCGCGCGGCGGGCGGCGCCCCGGGCGTCGGAGAGGCCGAAGCGGGTGCCGGCGCCGCGTCCGAGGCTCCAGTCTGATCCGAGCGGATGATCACGGTATGGACCTTCTTCGCGTCCCCTTGGACTTGCGTTGCCGGAGCCGGCGCCGCGGGCATCGGTGCGGTCGTTTGCGGCGGGGCCGCGAGCGGCGAAGGTGGCCACGGCGAATTCGAAGCGGCCGAACCGGGGCCAGAACTTTGCGCGGGGACGATCGGAATGGTCGAGACCACGCGCGGCGCCGGCTTTGGCGGCTCGATATTCACCGGTTGTTCCTCGCGCGAAACCAGATTGTCGCTTGAACCGCCGCTCGCCGCCCCTTGCAGGTTTGCGGCATTGGCCAGGGCATCGTTACCAGCCGGCATGATCTTATTGGGGCCGTTGCCGGCCTTGATGATCGGGGGAAGCGTCGGGAGAACCGAACCGCCGAACATGGCGCGATAACCAAACGCGCCAGCGGTACCGACGACCGCAAGCGCAAAGATAGCCATCACCGCGATCAGGCCACTGCGCCGACGCGGGGCCGGCGCTTGCTCGTAATAATCGTCTTCCGCGTATTCTTCTTCTTCATCGTGATATTCGGGCTCGGCGGCGGCGTAGCTGTCATGCGCCGGCGCCGGAACCGGCGCATAAGCCTGGGGCTTCGGGGCCGCCGGCTCGCTGTAGGCTTCGTCCTCGCGGAAGCCATTAAACGTCGTCGCCGGACCGGAGAAATATCGGTCGGCGGAGGCTTCCGGCTCGTAATCGGGCTCCCGTGCTGCGTAGGATTGAGGCGGTGCGGGACGCAGGGGCGGCGGGGGCGGCGGCGGCGCGTAGTGGTCTTTTGCGTCGTGCCGGGGCCGCGGCTCGGGTTCGGGGTAAGGGTCGGCTTGGCCGATCAGGCGCGCCAGTTCGGCAAGCGGATCCGACTGAAAAACGTCGCGCGATAACGGATCGCGGTCGCGGTCAGATCCGAAATTGTTGTCTGCCACCGGACTCAAAGCTCCGATTTTTGCGTTGTGCGAGCCCCGCGGCCATTTCTGCCGCCCCAGGCGGCGGAGGCTTATCGCATCTCATTCGGCGCCCCAACGCCAACCAACGCGAGCCCCGACGCAAGCACCGTAACCACGCCTTGTACAAGCACGAGGCGTGCTAGGGTCATTTGTCGATCATTCTGGATAATGAAGCGTAAATGTGGCGATGCATTGCCAAGCGTCCATAAAGCATGAAATTCGCTGGCTAAATCAAACAAATAAAAGGCGATTCGATGCGGCTCATGGGCCGCCGAAGCACCCTCGATGACCCTGGGATAGAGGGCAATCTGCCGCATCAAAGCAAGTTCGGCCGGGTCGGACAGGAGTTCCAAATTCGCCGCTTCCGCGACGGCCTTCCGGTCTTCCGGAAGATCGGGAAAGGCTTCGCGAGCATTGCGGAACACCGACTGGCCGCGGGCGTGGCCGTATTGCACGTAGAATACCGGATTATCGCGCGACTGTTCGACCACCTTGGCCAAGTCGAAGTCGAGCGGCGCATCGTTCTTGCGGAACAACATCATGAAGCGCACGGCGTCCGAGCCGACTTCATCGACGACTTCGCGCAGCGTCACGAACTCCCCTGCCCGCTTGGACATTTTTACCGGTTCGCCGGCGCGCAAAAGCTTCACCAGTTGCACGAGCTTCACATCGAGGGTGGCTTGGCGATCGCTCAAAGCAGCGACGGCCGCCTGCATGCGCTTGATGTAGCCGCCATGATCGGCACCCCACACATCGATCAGCGCGCGAAAGCCGCGCTCGATTTTTGATTTGTGGTAGGCGATGTCGGAAGCAAAGTACGTGTAAGAGCCGTCGGACTTCTTGAGCGGCCGATCGACGTCATCGCCGAAGGCAGTCGAGCGGAACAAGGTCTGCTCGCGGTCTTCCCAATCTTCCAGATTGCCGCCCTTCGGCGGCGGCAAACGGCCTTCGTACACGAAGTCTCGCGCGCGTAGCCATTCGATCGTCTCAGCCACTTCATCGGCCTTGCCGTTTACCAGCGAGCGCTCGGAAAAAAAGACCTCGTGGGTGATGTTCAGCGCGGCCAGGTCGGCGCGCACCATCTCCATCATCATGGCGATGGCTTTGGCGCGAACGATCGGCAGCCAATCGCCTTCGGCTTGTTTTGTCAGCGCGTCGCCAAATTGCGCAGCGAGGGCGGCGCCGACCGGTTTGAGATAATCGCCGGGATAAAGCCCTTCGGGGATGGTGTCGATAGTCTCGCCAAGCGCTTGCCGGTAACGCAGATACGCCGAGCGCGCCAGCACATCGACCTGTGCGCCGGCATCGTTGACATAGTATTCGCGCACCACCTTGTGGCCGGCGAACTCGAGCAAGCTTGCGAGCGCGTCGCCGAACACCGCACCGCGGCCGTGACCGACATGCATCGGACCCGTCGGGTTGGCCGAGACATATTCGACATTGACGAAGGTGCCGCGGCCGACGTCGCTGCGGCCGTAATCGCTGCCGGCGGCAACCACGCGCCGTACCTCTTGCGCCCAGACTTGCGGTTTTAGCCGCAGATTGATGAAACCCGGACCAGCGATCTCTGCGCTGAACACAGTCTGGTCGTTGCGCAAACTCGCCGCAATGGCTTCGGCAAGCTCGCGCGGATTTTTGCGCACGTCCTTTGCCAGAACCATCGCTACATTGGTCGCGATGTCGCCATGGCTTGGATCGCGCGGCGGCTCGACGGTAACGCGCGATAGATCAAAGCCCGGAGGAAGAACCTCCGAAGCTGCACTGCGCACACGCTCAAGTGTGTCGGCGAAGACGTTGGCGGGTTTGGGCGGCGTTGACATTGGGCGCCGCGCGCCTAACGCAATTCCGGCGTCGAGTCAAAAAGCCGAGCGTGTTCCGCCAGCGCATAGCGGTCGGTCATGCCGGCGATAAAGTCTGCGATGCGGCGGGCGCGGGCGGCGTCGCTGAGTGCGGTGACGCCGATCGCCCATTCCGGCGGCAAGTCCTCCGGATGCGCATTGTACCGGGCAAAGAGCTCGCGCACGACCCGCGCCGCTTCGTTCATGACCCGCATCACACGCTCATGCCGGTACATGCGCGTTTTGAGGAAGCCTTTGATGACGGCCTCGGCCTCCACGACCGCCTGCGAAAAGCCGACGACCGCGGCGGAAGCCCGCCGCACATCGTCGGCCGATTGCGGTTTCAGCGCCGCCAATCGGCGCCCGGTCTCGGCGACAGCGTCTTCAATAAGCTGCCCGATCAGACGGCGAACGAATTCGTGCACTACGCGTCCGGGATCAAGAACGGGAAAAGTGGCGCGGATACCGCCGATGATCGTTGCCGGCAGCTCAAGGCTTGCGATTTCGTCGAGCGTGAACAACTCGGCGCGCAGACCGTCGTCGATGTCGTGGGCGTCGTAAGCGATGTCGTCGGCAAAGGCGGCGATTTGGGCCTCGACGCCGGCGAAATTCCCTAGCTGAAGGTCCTGCTGAGCGACGTAGTCGCGGATCGTCTCCGGCACGCCGCGCGCGCGATAACGGCCGGTCGGCGTTCCATCGCGCGCGGTCAACGGACCGTTGTGCTTCACCAAGCCTTCGAGGGTTTCCCAGGTGAGGTTCAACCCGTCGAAGGTCGGATAGCGGCGTTCCAGCACCGTCACCACACGCAAGGTCTGGGCATTATGATCGAAGCCTCCAAACGCGGCGAGGCATTCGTCGAGCGCGCGTTCGCCTGCGTGGCCAAAGGGTGGGTGGCCGAGATCGTGGGCGAGCGCCAGCGCTTCGGCCAGATCCTCGTCAAGCCGCAGCGCCCGCGCCAACGCGCGTGCGATCTGCGTCACTTCGAGCGTGTGGGTCAGCCGGGTGCGGTAATGATCGCCCTCGTCGAAAACAAAGACTTGCGTCTTGTGTTTGAGGCGGCGGAAAGCCGTTGAATGGATGATGCGGTCGCAGTCGCGGCGAAATGGGCTGCGGCTCCTGCTGACCGGTTCGGGATGCAGCCGCCCGCGGCTTTGCCCCGGATCGCAGGCATAGGGCGCGCGCAGCGTTGCAGCGTCGGTCGCCATCGCCCTGCCCGGACTCCACAATGATCTTCGCCGTTAATCCCGACCGATTGACCTTAGCATTTCCCGCACTTAACTATCAGCAACGTACCGTGGCAATTGGTGCTAACGCCGCGGCTGGAGACAATTATGACCATCGACGTCACCGTCAGCGAACGCGCCGCCCACCGAATCGGCGAAATCCTCCGCCACGAGCCGGCGGGCACCATGCTGCGGGTCAGCGTCGAAGGCGGCGGCTGCTCCGGCTTTCAGTATAAATTCGACACCGAGCGCACCAAGGCCGCCGACGACATCGTGATCGAAAAGAGCGGCGCTACCGTGCTGATCGACCCGGTCTCGCTCAATTACATGGCCGGCTCGGAGATCGATTTTGTCGACGATCTGATCGGCTCGGCCTTTAAGATCCACAACCCGCAAGCAACCGCCTCCTGCGGGTGCGGTACGAGCTTTTCGCTTTAACGCAAGATCGCGAAAGGTTATCGCCGGTTTTCGGAAAACATGCGCATTGCGACCTGGAACGTTAATTCGATCAAGCAACGGCTCGACCCGGCGCTCGCCTGGCTTGCCGAACGCAATCCAGACATCGTGTGCATGCAGGAAACCAAGTGCACCGACGATACGTTCCCGCGCGAGCCGTTCGAGGCGCTAGGCTACAATGTCGCCGTGCACGGACAGAAGACGTTCAACGGCGTCGCGCTGTTGTCGAAGGCCCCGTTCGACGAGGTCAATAACGGCCTGCCCGGCGACCATACCGACGATCACGCGCGCTTTATTGAGGCGGTGGTTTCGACGGAACACGGCGCATTGCGAGTCGCAAGCATCTATCTGCCGAACGGCAATCCGCCGAACACCGACAAATATTCCTACAAAATCGGCTGGATGAAACGGCTCGTCGCCTATGCGCGCGAGCGGCTTTTGCTTGGCGAGCCGCTCATTCTCGCCGGCGATTATAACGTCATCCCGATGGCGGCGGATGCGCGCAATCCCCAAGCATGGACCGGCGACGCGCTGTATTTGCCGCGCACCCGCGCCGAGTTCCGCACGCTCGTCAATCTCGGGCTTGCCGACGCAGTTCGCGCTGCAAGCGACGCCGCCGGTCTCTACACATTTTGGGACTACCAGGCTGGCGCTTGGCAGAAGGACAACGGCATTCGCATCGATCACGTCTTGCTGTCGCCGCAGGCCGCCGACAAACTGACCGACGTCGGCGTCGACCGCCACGTCCGCACCTGGGAAAAGCCGTCCGACCACGTTCCAGTGTGGGTTGATCTCGCGATCGAACCTGCCCGGCACTAAGACCCGTCAGCGAATTAACAAAAAATTCACCGTGCGGGGGCAGAGTGGCGGTCCGCTCCCCAAGGCACTGAGCTATCGACCGAATGCTTCCCTTTTGGCGTATGGAACGCATTGGCAAGGTGACCGCGAGCGCGCCCGAAGCGGCGCCCGGAGCTGAGGCATCGCCGGCGCCGGAGACGTCCCCGGCCCCGCAAGCGCCGGCCAACGCCGACCAGACGCTGCAAATCAGCAGCATCCGCGAGACCATCAGCCTTCTTGAATCCGACCTGAGCGCGATGATCGGCGACGTGCACCGCGCCTGCGCGCTTGTTTGCCGCGAGGCGGGAGAGTCCGCAGCCGCCTCGGATAGAATTACGCTTCAAACCGGCAGCCTGTTTGCTCAGGCCAGCAGCGCCAGCCGCGATCTCACGCAATTCGCCGCAGCGATCGAGGAGCTTGCGCGGTCCTCCGAGAGTATCGGCTGCCAAGTGCGCAAAGCCGACGATCTCGCCGACGAGGCGAATGCGTCTGCCGCATCGGCCGGGCGCGGCGTCGAAGGGCTGAAAAAATCATCGACCGAGATCGGTCAGGTCTTAAGCCTGATCTCAACGGTCGCACGGCAAACAAACCTCCTCGCGCTCAATGCTACGATCGAGGCTTCGCGTGCCGGCGAAGCCGGCCGCGGGTTCGCGGTCGTCGCCGCCGAGGTCAAAAAGCTCTCGCAAGAAACCCAAAAGGCGACCGAAGAGATCTCGCAGAAGATCGAGGCGCTGCAGAGCGACGCCGCCGACTGTTTCAAGGCGGTGCAGCGGATCACGCAAGTGATTGAGGTCTTGCAGCCGTTGTTCAGCGGCATTGCGGCGGCCGTCGGCCAGCAGAGCAGCGCGACCACGGCGGTAGCCCGCAACGCGACCGAGACGCTGCAGTTTGCCGACGCGGTCTCCGCCGGCGCTTCGGAAATCCGCGACGCCGCGGCGAACGCCAACGTTTACGGAAAGTCGGTCGAGGAACGCGCCAACAAGGTCACCGACCTCGCGGAAAAACTCAAAATGCGGGTGACCATATTCCTGCGGCAAAGCGAGGCAGGGGATCGCCGGCGGCACGACCGGCTGCCCTGCGAAATCGGCATCGAACTGACGACCGGCGCGGCGACCTTTTTCGGTCGAACCGCCGACCTTTCCGAAGGCGGCGCGCTGGTGCGCGTCGACGACAATCAAGCGTTTGCAGCCAACGCCTTGTTGCAGGCCAAGCTCGAGGGCATCGGTGCCACCCGGGTACGCGTCGCCGCCAAATCTTCGCTCGGATTGCACCTCGAATTTCTCGAGATGAATTCGGCCGTGCGCACTGAACTGGAGCGCAAGCTTGCGTCGATCCGCGACGAGAACCGCGAGGTCATTTCGCGCGCGGTCGATGTTGCCATCGAAATCTCGCGTACCTTTGAGCGCCTGGTCGAAGAGGGCAAGCTCACCAAAGAGGAGTTGTTCGACAACGACTATGTCCCGATCGAAGGCACCGATCCGATCCAGCACCGCACCCGCTTTCTCTCGGCGCTGGAGGATGTGCTGCCGTCAATTCAGGAGCCGCTTCTGGCCAGCGACCCGCGCATGGTGTTCTGCGCAGCGGTAGACCGCAACGGCTATTTGCCCGTGCACAATCGCAAATATTCGCTTCCGCAGCGCCCCGGTGAACCGGTGTGGAACACGGCGAATTCGCGTAATCGCCGCATCTTCGACGACCGCGCCGGCCTAACCGCCGGACGCAATGTCCGCCCCTACATCATTCAGGTGTATCCGCGCGACATGGGCAACGGCGTGACCATCATGATGCGCGAGATCGACGCGCCGATCCGCGTCTTTGGCAAGCATTGGGGCGGATTTCGCTCAGCCTACAAACTATGAAACGCGCCATCCGCGTCTCATATGATATTGGCGGCCGGTCGCTCAGTCTCTGCGGCCCTTAAGCCACCCTTCCAGATAAACCAGCGCCATGGCGCGCTCGTCGTCATCGGCGCGGTGGAAGGCGTTGTCATAGAGCGGCTTCACCCACGCCTCTTCCGGACCAGCGCAGTCTTTGCTCAGCGTCAACCACATCAGGCCGCGGGCGGCCTGCCGCGGCACCTGCTGGCCGCGAAACAACATGTCGCCGAGCACAGCTTCGGCGCGGCAATCGCCCTTTGTCGCGGCGAGCTGGAACCAGCGCGCCGCCTGGCGCGGATCGCTCGGCGTGCCGTCGAGATAAAGGCGCCCGAGCTGGTACTGCGCGTCGGCGTCGCCGAAGTAGGATGCCGCGTAGGCGAACATCTCGCGCGCGCGGCTCACGTCCGGCGCGATGGTCGAATTAGGGATGCCGTTCAAATAATAGTGTCCCAGAGCCACGAACGCATTGGCGACGATGCGCGCTTGCGCGGTACCCGGCGGCTCGTCCGGGTGCAGATTGGCGATCTGGCTGAAGTAAGCGAAGGCACGCTGTTCATCCCTGGGAACGCCATCGCCCGCCGCATACATGCGGCCAACCTTCCACTGCGCCGCCAGGTGTCCCTGGTCGGCGGCATATTGGAGGGCGGTGAATGCCTTCGCCTTGTCGCTGCCGTCCGGCGTGATCGGCGAACCGCGCAGCCCGTCATTGGGCGACAGCGACGCCGTGCTCGGGGCCGACGTTCCGTCAAACGAGAACACCGGCCCAGCCATGAGACCGAGACCGAGCACACCGGCGAGCGCGACCAGTGCGCCGCCTTTGGCAATGCGGTTGATTGGCTCAGATGTCCGCATAGCACTCTTTCTCAGCCGAACCGCCGGGCTGGGTGACAGCGCCGCTGCGCGCCGCACCCACTTGCTGGGCGTATTTCCACAGATAGCCGGAGGTATATTCTTCGCCGCGCGGCTTCCACGCGCGCGCGCGTTCGTCGAGTTCTGCCTTGCTCAGTTTGACATTGAGCGTGCCGCTAACGGCGTCGAGCTCGATGATGTCGCCGTCGCGCAAAAGTCCGATCGGTCCGCCGACGGCCGCTTCCGGCCCAACATGACCGACGCAGAAGCCGCGGGTTGCACCGGAGAAGCGCCCGTCGGTGATCAGGGCCACTTTTCCGCCCATGCCCTGTCCGTAGAGCGCAGCTGTCGTCGACAGCATTTCGCGCATACCGGGGCCACCCTTGGGGCCTTCGTAGCGGATCACCAGCACGTCGCCTTCCCGGTACTTTTTGTTCTTCACCGCCTCAAAGCAGGCTTCCTCGCCGTCAAAGCAACGCGCCGGACCGGTGAAACGCAAACCTTCCATGCCGGCAACCTTAACGATGGCTCCGTCAGGGGCGAGATTGCCCTTCAAGCCAACGACCCCGCCGGTCGGCGACAGCGGCTTGTCGGCCGGACGGATCACATCTTGATCGTCGTTCCATTTCACCGACTTCAGATTTTCAGCAATCGAGCGGCCGGTGACGGTGAGGCACTCGCCATGCAGGAAGCCATGATCGAGCAGCGTCTTCATCAGCAATGGAACGCCGCCAGCTTCGAACATGTCTTTGGCGACATAACGGCCGCCCGGTTTCAAATCCGCGATATACGGTGTCTTTTTGAAGACCTCGGCGACATCGAAGAGATCGAACTCAATGCCGCACTCGTTGGCGATCGCCGGCAAGTGGAGCGCGGCATTGGTCGAGCCGCCGGTGGCGGCGACCACCGCCGCGGCATTCTCGAGCGCCTTGCGGCTGACGATGTCGCGCGGCCGGATATTCTTGACGATCAAGTCCATGATCATCTCGCCGGCTAGGACGCAGAATTTGTCGCGGATCTCGTACGGCGCCGGCGCCCCCGCCGAATAGGGCAGCGCGAGCCCGATCGCCTCCGACACCGTCGCCATGGTGTTGGCGGTGAATTGCGCGCCGCAGGCGCCGGCCGACGG
>CAYWNY010000114.1:0-12047 GCA_964459765.1 uncultured Hyphomicrobiales bacterium
CAGCTCAAATACGCCGACAAGCGCAACGCGCCGTGCGTCGTCATCCAGGGCTCCGACGAGAAGGCCAAAGGCGAGGTCACCATTAAGGACCTCGTCGTCGGCGCCGAGCTGGCGAAACTGGAAAAAGGCCGCGACGAGCATTTGCAGAAGCAGGCCGAGGCACAAGTCTCCGTCACCGAGGACAAGCTGGTCGAGGCCGTGCGCACGGTACTGTCGCGGCACGGGCTGGCGGCGAAGCCGTGAACCGCGCGCTGAAAATACTCGTCATCGTTGTCGTCGCGCTCGCCGGCGCCATTGCCGCGGCGCTCGCCGGCATGATGGCGTTCGGCACCACCGGCACGCCCGAACTGCTGGCCTCGCTCGGCGCGCCGTTCCGCAAAGTCGATTTCCGCGATCTGCCGCCGGTCCAGACGCTGCCGGTGAGCAACCGCTCGCCGATTGCGTTTCGCGTCTGGCAGCCGAACCCGCCCGCTGCCGAGGCGCCGCTGGTGGTCATCGCCATCCACGGCTCGTCGTCGCAGAGCAACTCCATTCACGCACTCGGCAAGGCGCTCGCCGCGCAGGGCATTCCAGTGTACGCGCCCGATATCCGCGGCCATGGCGGAACCGGCGTGCGCGGCGACATCGACTATGCGACCGAACTCGACGACGATCTTGCCGATTTCACCGCTATGGTCCACGCTAAAAATCCCAACGCCAAGCTTGTGCTGATCGGTTTCTCCTCCGGCGGCGGCTTTGTGCTGCATGCGGCGGCGACGCCGATAGGGCAATCATTCGTGCGCACCGTACTGCTGTCGCCGATGCTTGGGCCGTTCGCGCCGACCTACAACCACGAACAAAAATACGCCGCGCCGTTTATCCCGCGCATCATCGCGATCATGGCGCTGGACCGCGTCGGCATTCACGCCTTCGATCATTTGACCACGCTGTTGCTGGCCATCGATCCGGCGCGCACCGACATCCTGGTCGGCCACTATTCCTTCTTGTTGATGCGAGCGTTCGGCACCAACGACTACGCCGCCGATCTCCGCAATGCGCGCAACCCGCTCGCGGTCGTGGTCGGGGGAGAGGACGAGTTGTTTTATGCCGACAAGTTCGCCCCGACGGTGGACGCGGTCCGGCCGGGAATTCCGGTGACCATCGTGCCCGGGCTGTCGCATACCGGGCTCACCACCGATCCCAGCGCGGTGCCGGCGATCCTCGCCACCGTGCAGGGACCGAAATAGTCCCCTACCCCGCCGCGTCGGGAATGCATTAACGGCGCGGCACAATCGCCGTCGAAGTGCGCGCCCGGTCGTGCTAAAGGGCTGCGCAGTTTGCGTAATCGCCGGCGCAGGTGGAATGCACCAACCAGAGGCCGGCGCGGATAACCCTATGTCGATCATGCCGACCAACGGTCCGGACCTGGGCGCGCAGCAGCTCGTGTCGTCGTATATGCGCGCCGGCTATACCCTAATCGACCCGCCGGTGTTGCAGCCGGCGGAGCCGTTCCTCGATTTGTCGGGCGAGGACATCCGGCGGCGCATGTTCCTGACCACCGATCCGCACGGGCATGAACTGTGCCTGCGGCCGGACCTGACCATCCCGGTGTCGCGCGCGTATCTGCAGTCGCCGTCGGCCGGCAAAGCGGCGGGCTTCTGCTATCTCGGCGCGGTGTTCCGCCATCGCGAAAATGGTGCGGCGGAATTCATGCAGGCCGGCATCGAATCCTTCGGGAGGAACGACAAGGCGGCGGCGGACGCGGAAATGCTGGCGCTCGGGCTTGAGGCGACCACGCTCTACGGCATCGGCGCGCCGGAAGTGCGCGTCGGCGACGTCGGCCTGTTCACGGCTTTCGTCGCCGCGCTCGAGCTGCCGCCGGCATGGAAGCGCCGCCTGGTGAAGGACTTCAACAGGAAGTGGTCGCTGGCGCACGACCTCGATCAGCTGACGCTGTCGGCCGCCGGCTCGCCGCCGGAATATCAAGGCGTGTTGGCGGCGCTGGAGCGTTCCGATCCAAAAGCGGCGCATCATCTCGTCGCCGATCTTCTGTCGATCGCCGGCATTGCCGCGGTCGGCGGCCGCTCGGTCGACGAAATCGCCGAACGCTTTCTCGAACAGGCGTCGCTCGACGCCGGTGCGCGGCTGCCGAGCGAAACGCGCGCGCTGATCGAGCGCTTTCTCGCGGTGCGCGGCGATCCGGACGAAGCCGCCGGCGAATTGCGCAACCTCGTCGCCGACACCAAGCTGTCGCTCAACGGCGCGCTCGATCTGTTCGAGGTCCGCACCGGTTTTCTGGCGGCGCGCGGCGTCGACGTGCGCGCGATCCGTTTCTCCACCGCCTTCGGGCGCGGCTTCGATTACTACACCGGCTTTGTGTTCGAGCTGCATGACAGCAAAACCAAAGGCCCGCTGATCGCCGGCGGCCGCTACGACGCGCTGCTCACCAGGCTTGGCGCGCGCGAACCGATCCCGGCGGTCGGCTTTGCCGCATCGATCGAGGAGCTTGCCGCCTGCGGCGCTGCGGGAGGCGCCGCGTGAGCGCACCGCTTATTCTCGCCGTGCCGTCGAAAGGCCGCCTGCAGCAAAACACCGAAAGCCTGTTCGCACGCTCGGGCCTCGAACTCGTCAAGCCGCGTGGCTCGCGCGATTATCGCGGCACCATTGCCGACTTTGATGGCGTCGAGATAGCCTATCTTTCGGCCGCTGAAATCACCGCGCAGCTCGCACAAGGCGCCGTGCATCTCGGCGTCACCGGCGAAGATTTGGTGCGCGAGATGATCGCCGACGCCGATCGCGACGTCGTATTCATCGATCAGCTCGGCTTCGGCTTTGCCAATGTGGCGGTGGCGGTGCCGCAGGCCTGGATCGACGTGCGCAACATGGCCGACCTTGACGATGTCGCCACCGCGTTCAGGCTCAAGCACGAGCGCAAGATGCGGCTTGCCACCAAATACGCCAACCTCACCCGCGCCTTCTTTGCCGACCACGGCGTCGTCGATTATCGGATCGTGGAAAGCTCGGGCGCTACCGAAGGCGCGCCGGCCGCCGGCACCGCCGAAATGATCGTCGACATCACCACGACCGGCGCCACGCTCGCCGCCAACGGGCTTAAAATCATCGACGACGGCATAATCCTGCGCTCGCAGGCGAACCTCGTTGCCGCGCGCGCCGCATCCTGGGACGGAGGCCAGCGCGAAACCGCGCGGCTGTTGCTCGACCGGCTGGCGGCGGAGAAGCGCGCGCACGCTTATCGCGAAGTCCGCACCCGCTTTGCCGGCATGAACGACGCGCTGCTCAAGGAGGCGCAGGAGAAATTCGGCGTCGCTGCGCCGTTCGGCGGCCCGACCTCGTCGGGCATGCTCACGCTGCACTGCCCGCCCAAGCACGTGCATGCGCTGGCGAGCTTTTTGCGCGATCACGGCGCCGAGGCGGTCTCGGTCGCCGCGCTCGATTACGTCTATGCGCGCGACAATCCGCTGCATGAGCGGTTCATGGCCGAGCTTGACCGCGACGCGCCGGCGAAGAATGCTTGAACCAAGCACCGGCGCATGACGGCACCGGAATGCAAGGGGAAACGCGCGGTGACAGGCTCGGGCAGCGGCACAGTCGACGTTCATCTCGACGAGCGCGAAGCCGGCGTAATCGCCACGCTCACACTCGATAATCCGCGCCGCCTCAACGCCATGAGCAGCGCGCTGATGGACGCCTTGATCGACGCGTTCCGGCGGCTGTCCGAGAACGAGCGGCTGCGTGCGGTGGTGCTCACCGGCGCCGGCGACAAGGCGTTCACCGCCGGCGCCGACATCAACGAAATGGCGAAGATCGAAAACCCGACGCAAGCGCGCGCCTTTATCACCCGCCTGCATCATTGCTGTGACGCCATCCGCCACCTGCCGGTGCCGGTGATCGCGCGTATCCACGGTTACTGCTTCGGCGGCGGGCTCGAGCTCGCGGCCGCCTGCGACATCCGCATCGCCGACGAAACCGCGCGCTTCGGCATGCAGGAGGTCAAGATCGGCATTCCCTCGGTGATCGAGGCGGCGCTCTTTCCGACGCTGGTCGGCTGGGGGCGCACGCGCGAAATGCTTTATTTCGGCGAAACATTCTCCGCCGCCGAGGCGCTGTCCTGGCGGCTCGTCGAGCGCGTGGTGCCGGCCGCGGCGCTGAATGACGAAGTCGAGAACTTTCTGCGCAAGCTTTTGACTTCGGCGCCGCGCGCCGTGCGGCTGCAGAAAAAATTGATCCGGCAATGGGAGGACTTGCCGTTGTCGGCGGCCGTCGCCGCCGGCATCGACGCGTTTGCCGAAGCCTACAAGAGCGACGAGCCGATCGTTGCCATGCGCGATTTCCTTGCCGCGCAGAAAGCGCGCAAGCAGCGGAGGTAAGGCCCCCTATTCGCCGTTGCTTGCCGGCTTCGGCCGCGCCCGAAACACGACAAAGTGCGACAGCGAGAAGTTGACGACAAAGCTCGCGAGGATGGCGACGAGCTTGGCGAGCCACACCGGCAGCAGCAGAACTTCGGCGGCGACGATCAGCGTCGCGGTATTGGCGAACCAGCCGGCGACGCCCGACAGCACGAACGCGAAGTAATCGCGCCATTTGAGCTTGCGGCCGGATTCGGCGGCAAACGTGATCGTCGAATTCATCACATACGAGCCGGTCACAGCCACGATCCACGACACCGTATTGGCGGCGACCAAGGCGACGCTGTCGGCGCTGCCGCATTGGCAAGAGGCCGACGCCGAAGCGAAGAAGGCAAGCGCGGCGGACCAATGATTGAACGCCGCGCGCGCCAGAAGAAACACGCCGTAATCGATGACGGTATTGACCACGCCGACCAGAGCGAAGGACACCGCCTTGAGGCTGAGCGCACGGCTGCGCCAGCCGGCGGCGAGCCGGTCGCGCACGCGCTCATAGCGTGTTTGCAGCGTCATTACCGACTTTCGCATAGCACGCTACCGGCCATGTGTCGCTTGAGTGTTGCTGTTCCGCCTTATAGGTTAGCCCCCAATTAGTTAGTCCCACTTAGGAGGAACGTTTCATGGCCGCGGACGGAAACTGGAATCTCGTCATATCGACGCCGATGGGCGAGCGTCACGCAACGCTCTCGGTGAAGGCGGAAGGCTCGACGCTGAAAGGCAGCCAGGCTGCCGACGGAGATTCCGCCGATATATTCGACGGCGCCGTGAACGGCGATGCGTTGTCGTGGAAGGTTTCCATCACCAACCCAATGCCGTTGACGCTCGAATTCGACGGCACCGTCAAAGGCAACGAGCTCAGCGGCAGCGTGAAGTTGGGATCGTTTGGAAGCTCCTCATTCTCCGGCACCCGCGCCTAACGGACCGGTGGTTGGCGCATTCGAAAGATCGGCGCTGGACGCTCGCGCCGCGAACGCGTCGCGCCGGGCTACGGCTTGATTACTATTTGTCGCGGTGCGCGAGTAATCCCGCAAATTCCAGCACGGCGCGACAGACAAAGCCGATTGGGCTATAGATCGGATTCTCAAAGGAGGCCCGTCGGTTAACATGGTCGACCAGCCCGGTCCGCTACCATCGGCGCGCAACAGCGCAGCCGCCGGCCTGTCGATGGTGATGCCGCTGCACAACGAAGCGGCTTCGCTGCCGCGCCTGCATGCGCAGCTTGTCGAGGTGGCGCGTACGCTCGCCGCCAAATATGCCCTCGCCTGCGAGGTCATCTATGTCGACGACGGCAGCGGCGACGACACGCTGACGATCGCTCAGGGCCTGTCGGCGCGAGGGCTCGACGTGCAGGTGGTTTCGCTGTCGCGCAATTTCGGCAAGGAGGCGGCGCTGCTCGCCGGCCTCGATCATGCACGGCTTGGCGCCGTCATCTTCATCGACGGCGACGGTCAGCATCCCCCGGCCCTGATCGAGACGCTGGTCCGCCATTGGCTCGAGGACGGCTATGACGTGGTCTACACCGCCAAGGCGCATCGCGAAAACGAGTCGGCGGTGCGGCGGTTTTTGGTGAAGAGCTTTTATCTGCTCGTCAATTGGGGCGCGCGCACCAAAATCCCGGAAGATGCCGGCGACTTCCGCCTGCTGTCGCCACGCGCGGCTGACGCGCTGCGCCGGCTGCCCGAGCGCAACCGCTTCTTCAAGGGGCTGTCGAGCTGGATCGGTTTTCGCCAAATCCGCGTCGATTACGAACCGGCGCCGCGCACCGACGGCCGCACCACCTGGAATCTGCGCTCGCTGATCGGGCTATCGATCGACGGCTTGACGGCGTTTTCACTGGCGCCGCTGCGGATGGCGATCTGGCTTGGGCTGTTGCTCGCGCTCACCGCTTTCATCTATGGCGGCCAGATCGTCTACGAGACCCTGATGTACGGCGAGAAAGTCCCCGGCTATCCGTCGCTGTTCGTCGGCGTGATGGTGCTCGGCGGCGTGCAGCTCATCATGCTCGGCGTAGTCGGCGAATATATCGGCAAGATTCTCTACGAGATCAAAGGCCGGCCGGTTTACTTCGTCGCCGAGCACGCGATAAAACTGCGCGAGCAGGAACAACAACCGGCCGCAAGCGAAACGCGCACCGCCGCAGAATGAACCAGAGTCGCGATCGCAACGCCGACAATTCCACCCTGCCGGTTAGTTTGAAACTCGACGTTTATTAGTAGCGGGCTTTTGAGAGCTAATGAGTGATTTGATGCGCTCCGCATCCGCGGGCGTTGCGGGATTGTAAATGATCAGGCCGAGATCGGGCCGGCCGTCGACCGCGAAGGCGGAATATTCCAGCGCGATCAGCCCGACAAGCGGATGGCGCAGATTTTTGGTGCCCTCGCCATAGCTGCGGACGTCGTTGTCGGCCCACATCGCCGCGAATTCGCTGCTCTCGCGGCGGAGTTCATCCACCAGACTTTTGACGTTTTCCGCCGCGCCGGCCCGCGCCGCCTCCGCACGGAACGCCGCCACCACAAAGCGCGCGGCACTTTCCCAGTCCAGCTGCGCGGCGCGGACTTCGGGATTGCAGAACATGAGACGGAGGATGTTGCGCTGCCGAGGCGCCAGCTTTGCGTAATCGGCCAGCACCGCCGCGGCGGCGCGGTTCCACGCGACAATTTCCCAGGTGGACGTTTTCACGATGGCCGGGCTCAGCTCGAGCGCATCGAGCACCCGTTGCAGCCGCGGCGTCACGCCTTCCGCCGCTTGGTAGCGAACCTCGGGCGGCCGGCCAAGGCCGAGCAAGAAGAGATGCTCACGCTCGATGTCGGTGAGCATCAAGGCGCGCGCGATGCGGTTGAGCACATCGGCCGACGGCGCGCCGCCGCGTCCCTGCTCGAGCCACGTGTACCAGGTGGCGCTGACATTGGCGCGCTGCGCCACTTCTTCGCGGCGCAGTCCTGGCGTTCGCCGGCGTTGCAGCGGAAGACCGAAAGCAGCGGGGTCGAGCTTGGCGCGACGACCCTTCAGATAGTCGCCAAGCGCATTGTCATTGGTGACGGCGAGTTCGCCCATCGTGTTAGCCATTATACCCGTATAAAGTCACTACTTTACCCGGATAGAGCACAGCGCCAAATCGCCTCCCTGTCAAATCGGAGGATTGCTCATGCGTGTCTTCGTCACCGGCGCGACCGGATTCATCGGCTCGGCCGTTGTGAAAGAAATGATCGCGGCCGGTCATCAGGTGCTCGGCCTGTGTCGCTCGGATGACAAAGCGGCGAGCCTCGCGGCGACTGGCGCCGAGGTCTATCGCGGATCGATCGCGGAGCCGGACAGCCTAAAGGACGGCGCCGCCCGATCGGATGGCGTGATCCATCTCGCTTTCAATCATGACTTTTCGAGGTTCGTGCAAAACTGCGAGGACGATCGACTCGTCATCAAGTCGCTCGGCTCGGTCTTGGCCAGCTCCGACCGCCCGTTGGTCGTGACGTCGGGGACCCCGATTGCCAACACCTTGCCTGGTCAGCCGGCCAAGGAAGACAATGCGATTGTCGGTTCCAAGGCGCATCCCCGCGCCGCCTCGGAAGAGGCGGCCGCCGCTGTCGCTGCGGACGGGGTCAACGTGTCGGTGGTGCGCCTCCCGCAGGTTCACGACACGGTCAAGCAGGGTCTCATCACGCCGGCGATCGAGATTTATCGTGCGAAGGGTGCCTGCGCGTATGTCGGAGACGGACTCAATCGCTGGCCGGCGGCGTATATTCTCGACGTCGCCCGCCTCTACAGGCTGGCGATCGAAAAGGGTGAGCCGAACGCGAAATATCACGCGGTCGCCGAAGAAGGTGTGCCGGTGCGCGATATTGCCGAAACCATCGGTCGACGCCTGAAACTGCCGGTCAAATCCATTGGTGCGGATGAGGCTAAAGGCTTTTTTGGTTGGCTTGCGATGTTTGCCGGCCACGACATGCCGGCGTCCAGCGCGCAAACGCGCAAAAAGCTCGGATGGCAGCCGACCGGACCCGGGCTCATCGCCGATCTTGACCGGCTGCAGGTCTCTTAAGAGTTTTGCAATGCATTGCATCATCCGCTCGTCCCCGTGCGAACGGGGATCCAGCCTAGATTTCCCCTTTGCGGGAATGAGCGGGATCAACGCCGGTTAGATGACGATCACCCTGGTGCCGACCTTGACGCGGCTATAGAGGTCGATCACGTCCTCATTGCGCAGGCGGATGCAGCCAGAGGAGACTTGCGTGCCGATCGTCCACGGCTCGTTCGAGCCGTGGATGCGATAAAGCGTCGAGCCCAGATAAAGCGCGCGCGCGCCGAGCGGATTTTCCGGACCACCGGGCATGTAGCGAGGCAAGTCGGGCCGGCGTTCGAGCATTTCCGGCGGCGGATACCAGTCCGGCCACTCGCGCATCGCCGAAACTTCCTTCACGCCCGACCAGCTGAAGCCCGGCCGGCCAACGCCGATGCCGTAACGCAGCGCCCGGCCGCCATCCACCACCAGATAGAGAAAGTAATGCGGGGTATCGATGATGACGGTGCCCGGCTTTTCGCTGCCTTGATACTCGACGACCTGGCGCTCGTATCTCGGATCGACCGGCGCATAAGCCATGTCGCCATAGGATGACGGCGCATAGCCCGGCGGAGCATAGGCCGGCGGAGCATAGGCCGGCGCCGACGCCGGGGCCGGAGTGTGGAACAGAAACGCAAAGCCGTTCTGTTGTGGCGCCGGCTGCTGATGTTGGCTCGGCTGTTGCTGATACGCGGCTTGGGTGGGCGCGGCTTGAGCATATTGTCCGGTCTGATACGCGCCGAGCGATTGGGCCGGTTGCGCATATTGGGCCGGTTGATAGGTCTGCGCCGCGCGGGCCTGCTGCGGCGAAGCCGAAGCGTAATATTGCGGCGCCGGCTGCTGCATGGAAGTCGTCGCCGGCCGATAAGGCTGCATCTGCGGCGTTGGCGCTTGCTGATAATAGACCGGGGCCGGCTGATAACCGCGCGGCTGTTGCGTCTGCTGATAATAGACCCGGGCCGGCTGATAACCGCGCGGCTGTTGCGCCTGCTGATAATAGACCGGTCCCGGCTGATAAGCGCGCTGCGGCGTCTGGTAGTAAGTCGGCGCCGGCTGATAGGCGCGTGGCTGCTGCATCTGGTAGTACGCCGGCGCCGGCTGATAAGCGCGTTGCGGCATCGCTTGGTAATATATCGGCGGCTGCTGATAGGCGCCGGCCAGCGGCGGCGCGCCGTCAACAAACATGCTGCCGACCGTGCCGCCATTGCCGCCATAGGCGGACTGTCCCGGATAGACGAGCTGCCAGCCGGGATCGAGTAACTGGCTGAATGCGCAATTGTTGAAGACGAGAAAAAACACCGCGGCGCAAGCCGAAATGGACACCCCGCGTCCGCACGCGAAAATACGCCGCATCACACACCAACTCTGCACTTTCACGCCGGCTAACACCGCGTTCGCCGGCGCGACGAGTACAGGCGCAAAACCCGATTGTTTGGTAAATTTTTTCCAGCGCCGGCGGTGCCGGCCGCTGTTTGCAGATTGTTCATCAAGTTACGGTTTATTTTGAGTAAACGCGCGGCCGTCACGGTGAATGCGCGGTTAATTTTGCGACACGCGCCAACGCGTTTGCGGGGCGTGAACGCCACATTAAGCGGACATGGCGTAAGACGGCGGCGGGGTTGGCAATGGCTGCGCAGCGCAAGATCTTCCGGATCGAAGAGACGACTGTCGCGCGGCCGATTCCGCCGGCCGCGGAAACGCCCGCGCCGCGCCGTCGCAATATCATGCAGGAACTAGGCTCGCTGCGCGCGATCCTCGCGGCCGCGGCGCCATCCGCGGCCGCGCCCGCCGTTGCCGGACTGACCGCGCGCATCGCCGGCGAGCTTGACGCGGTGATCCGCGACAGTGAACAGGCGACGCAGACCATTCTGGCGGCGGCCGAACGTATCGATCACGCCGCGGCCAATCTAACCGCGACGCGCAAAGGCAATTTCGAACAAGGGCTCGTCCATGACGTGCGCGACGCCGTGGTGCAGATCTTCGAAGCCTGCAATTTTCAGGACCTGACCGGCCAGCGCGTGGCCAAGGTCATGACGCACCTTGGCCGGATCGAGCCGCAGACTGGCGGCGCGCTTGACGAATTGACGAAGGCCTCGGCCGCCCCGCTCCTGCATGGCCCGCCGCTGCCGAACGATCCGGGTCATGTGACGCAAAGCGAAATCGACGCGATCCCGCCCGGCGGCGACCCGGCGGCCTGATCACTGGAATCGCGCGCGCGAACCAGCACGATCTCTAGTGCGAAGGCCTTCGGGCGGTCCCCTCGGCGGCGCAGCGTACATAGACGCCCGTGCCATAGCGGGTCTGCACTTCGGGATTAATCCAGCGCAAGACCATCACCCGGCCGTCGAATGAAACGACTTCGCGATCTTGGGGACCGCCGGCCGGACCGGCCGGCCCAATGAAGTTGCGGCCGCCCGCGGCGCCTTTGAGATAAAGCTCCTGCAGCTGCGCGCTGTCGGCGAGATACATCAAAATCCCGCCATTCGGCGCGCGATTGATCACCACCGGCTGACCGCATTGGCTGCGCGCCGCCGCTTCCGTACGCGCGCGGTCGGCATCGTTGTGGAACGAGCCGTAGCCCCAGCGGCCGACGACTTCCTCCGGCCGGATGGTGGCCGGAATCTCCGGCATGGGTGCCGGCACCGGCGTGGGCTGCGGTCCCTCGGACGGTCGCTGATTGCCCGCGCAGGCGCACAGCAAAAGCGTCGAGGCAGCAAAGAGCGCAGCAAAACCGACATCGCGCCGCCACACCGCCATAAGCGTCCCTCCCCGATAAATGCCGCGCCCCGTCCGCGACTCAAAGACATCGCCCCAAAATGCCAGCCATTCCTTGCCAAACATTTGGCCGGCACGGTGACGCCCTCAAGGACCGCCCAGACAGGCCGCCGGAGCGGCGGCGGATCGCTTTTGCCAAGGCTGATAAAAGCGGCGGCGGCGCTTGACAGCAAAAGCCCTAGACCTTATGTCCGCAACAGCTTATGGCACTCAACATGCTAGAGTGCCAAGCTATTGGTTTCACAAGATATTCCCCACAACCCAAGGATCGCGCGACAGCGCCGATGAGGTGACCATGGCGAAGCTGAAATTCCGTCCCCTGCACGACCGCGTTGTCGTCAAACGCATTGAAGCCGAGGAGAAATCCAAGGGCGGCATCATCATTCCGGACACCGTCAAGGAGAAGCCGCAAGAAGGCGAAATCGTCGCCGTGGGCCCCGGCGGCCGCGACGAGAACGGCAAGCTCGTGACCATGGGTGTCAAGGCCGGCGACCACGTCCTGTTCGGCAAGTGGTCGGGCACGGAAGTGAAGCTCGATGGCGAGGACCTCCTGATCATGAAGGAGTCCGACATCATGGGCGTGATCGCCTAAAGTATCCGACATTTAAAGGAACAAAACATGTCTGCGAAAGAAGTGAGATTTTCCGGCGACGCTCGCGAGCGCATGCTGCGCGGCGTTGAGACGCTCGCCAATGCCGTGAAAGTGACGCTCGGCCCCAAGGGCCGCAACGTCGTCATCGAAAAGAGCTTCGGCGCTCCGCGCATCACCAAGGACGGCGTCACCGTCGCCAAGGAGATCGAGCTCGAAGACAAAT
>CAYWNY010000115.1:0-12016 GCA_964459765.1 uncultured Hyphomicrobiales bacterium
ACGACGACCAGCCCTATCCGATGCGGGTGAAGAAGGGCTCGATGATCGCCATGCCGTATTCGGTCGAGATCAACGACATTCCGGCGCTGCTCGATCTGCATCAGAGCCCGGAAACCTTCGGCCGCATGATCTGCGATCAGTTCGACGTGCTTTACGAGGACGGCGCCAAGACCGGCCGCGTCATGGCGATCTGCCTGCATCCGTTCTTGGTCGGCTATCCGCATCGCAGCAAGCACTTCGCCAACGCGCTTGCGCACGTCACCTCGCGGCAGGAGGTGTGGATCACGACGGGCGGCGAGATCGTCGATTGGTACAAGAAGAATTATTTGAAAAGCTAGCCGGCTAGACCGGCTCGCCGACTTCGTCGACTTTCACCGCGCGCATGCGCTCGTTGTAATTCTGGACGTTGAGCCCGCAGACTTCGAAGCGGGCGAGATAGCCCATCAGAAAACCATTGACGCCCATGCGGAAGAGCGCGCCGACATCGCCGGCGATGAGCGCACTGCGCTCGGCATCGGTCAAATCGAGCGACGCCAGCGCTTTCGCCGGATCGGCCTTCATCGCGGCACGAAAGGCGTGATCGCGCAACACCTCGCGGCAGAGATAATCGACGGCAAAAACACTCATGACGGCCCCAAGTCCGAAAATCTGACGTTAACTGGTGAGCGCGGATGGGATCGAACCATCGACCTACTGATTAAAAGTCAGTTGCTCTACCACTGAGCTACGCGCCCTTGCGGGCATTGCATACTGAAAAGCGACCGCCGTTACTAGTGCAGTGCTGGGCTTTTTGAAGGCCGGCAAGGCCGGTCGCCTGCGCGGGCTGCTTTTGCTAGACTTTAGGCGACATTTACGTTCGGGCGCTGGAGCCACGAGGAAGAAGACTATGCCGATCGTCAACCGTGTCGCCGACCTGCATGCCGAGATCACCGGCTGGCGACGGGATTTTCACGCCCATCCGGAATTGCAGTATGACGTGCACCGCACCGCCGCCGCGGTTGCCGACAAGCTCAAGAGCTTCGGCTGCGATGAAGTTGCGACCGGCATCGGCCGCACCGGCGTGGTCGGTGTCATCCGCGGCCGCAACGCCGGCGGCAAAGTGGTGGGCTTGCGCGCCGACATGGACGCCTTGCCGATCGAGGAGGCGACGAACCTCCCCTACAAGTCGACCGTGCCGGGCAAAATGCATGCCTGCGGTCATGACGGCCACACCGCGATGCTTCTGGGCGCCGCCAAGTATCTCGCCGATACGCGCAACTTCGCCGGCACCGCGGTCGTGATCTTCCAGCCGGCGGAGGAGGGCGGCGCCGGCGCCCGCGCTATGATCGGCGACGGCCTGTTCGAGCGCTTCGGCATCCAGGAAGTGTTCGGCATGCACAATTATCCCGGCATGCCGGTTGGCGAATTCGCGATCCGCACCGGGCCGCTGATGGCGTCGACCGATACCATTACCATCAAGCTCGAGGGCAAAGGCGCCCATGCGGCTTGGCCGCATCAGGGCGTCGACACCGTCCTGGTAGGCGCGCAAATCGTCAGCCAGCTGCAATCGATCGTCGCCCGCAACGTCGATCCGCTGGATTCAGCGGTGATTTCGATCTGCGTGTTCCAGGCCGGCCACGCGGACAACGTCATCCCGCAATATGCGACGCTGAGCGGCACCGTGCGTAGCCTCTCGGCCAGGGTCCGCGAGTTGCTGCGCGAACGGGTGCGGGAAGTGGTCGAGGGGACGGCGCGGCTCTATGGCGCGAAGGTGGAGCTGAGTTACGTCACCGGCTATCCGGTTCTGGTCAACGAGGCGAGCAGCACCATGTTTGCGGCCGACGTCGCCGGCGAGATTGCCGGCGAAGACAAGGTCAACCGCGATTGTCGGCCGTTGATGGGCGCCGAAGACTTCGCCTTCATGCTGCAACAGCGGCCCGGCGCCTTCATTTATGTCGGCAACGGCGACAGCGCCGGTTTGCATCATCCGGCCTACGACTTCAATGACGAGGCGATCCCGGTCGGCACGTCGTATTGGGTGCGGCTCGCGGAGACGGCGCTCGCGGGGTAGTTGCTACTGCACCGTTTCGATGCGGTTCTCGGCTGGTAGCTCCGGCGCCTTTGCGACGACTTTCGGCCGTGGCAGGAAATCGGCGAAGCGAGCCTCGACCGCACGCCAATAGGCGAAGGAGTTGAGTTTGGTGCCTTCGACGAGCGCAATCGCGACGGCCGAGAGGAATGGCAGGCTCTGCACCACAAGCACCACCGCAAACAGATTGATCTCGCGAACCTGCTTGTAATTGCTGACCACGAGCGTCAGCGCGCCGACCAAGAGCAGCCCGGCAATCACGGCCTCCCAGAACGCCGGGAAGTCCGGACCCTTGCGGCTATTGCCGCCCTTCGAGGTGCGCAGGAAGGGTAGCCGCTCCTTGAACACGCCAATCCCCACCGCCCGCGCCACCGTCCATTGCACCGACATGGCGGCGATGACGGCGCCAAGCATTTGCCCCGGCGTCGCTTTGACCCGCAGGCGATACAGCGCGGCAAAATGCGCAACAGAAACCGCAAAAGCGGCCAGGATCGGCACCGTCAGGATCATGTCCGGGACGGCGATGTTGGGGAACGCCACGACCGGCACCCAGGCGATGTTGAGGAGCGCAACGACCACGCCGACGCTCTCGGCGCCCAGCCAATTGAGCCAGCCGATGCCGTATTCACGCTTTTGCTCGCGCGAGAGGCCGTCGACGCCGGGCAACATCCGCGGCCAATGCTTGCGCAGGATCTGCAGCCCGCCGAACGCCCAGCGGTGACGCTGCCGCTTATAGGCATCGAAGGTATCGGGCAAGAGCCCATAGCCGTAACGGCGGTTGGTGTAATGGGCGATCCAGCCTTGCTCGAGCAGTGTGAGCCCAAGGTCGGCATCCTCGACGATCGTCGCGCTCGACCAGCCGCCGGCCGCCTCGAGGGCTTCGCGGCGGATCAGGCACATCGTGCCGTGCACGATGATGGCGTTGAATTCGTTCCGCTGCACCATGCCGATATCGAAGAAGCCGGCATATTCGGCATTCATGGCGCGGTGCATAAGCGAACGGTTGCCGTCGCGATGATCCTGCGGCGATTGCACGAGCCCGACCCGCGGGTCGGCAAACAACGGCACCAGATCCTTGAGCCAGGTCGGCTCAACTACATAATCGGCGTCGAGCACGCCGATGATGTCGGCGTCCGGCGCCGTGTTGGCGAGGGCCAGCCGGAGCGCGCCGGCCTTGTAGCCGTCGAGGTTTTCGACCCGGATGAATTTGAAACGCTCGCCGAGCGCCCGGCAATGCTCCTCGATCGGCTGGCAGAAGGCCGGATCGGGCGTGTTGTTGATAACCAGGATACATTCGAGGTTGGGATAATCGAGCCTGGCCACCGCATCGAGCGTCGCGCGCAACATCTCCGGCGGCTCGCAGCAGGCCGGCACATGGATCGACACTTTCGGCGCAAAGGGCCGTGGCGCAAGCGGCGCGAGCGGCGGTGAGGCGGCAAGCCGGCGCGGCGGCCGGCCGAAAGCGATGGCGGCAATTTCGTCGATGCGCGCCAGCGCAATCGCGATCAGCGGCAGCAACAACAGCACGCCCAGGCCGAGCGCGAAGGCCGCGCCCCACACG
Source organism: uncultured Hyphomicrobiales bacterium (assembly GCA_964459765.1). Lineage (GTDB taxonomy): Bacteria > Pseudomonadota > Alphaproteobacteria > Rhizobiales > Xanthobacteraceae > BOG-931. The sequence continues at coordinate 3,630 of CAYWNY010000115.1, forward strand.
AAGTAGTGGCCGGTCCAGAATGCGACAATCGCCGCGAACCAGGCTCCGGCCACGTTCGCCGCCGCGGCAAGCGTGAGCGCTTGGGCAAACGTGACGCCGCTGATCGCCAGGATCGGCAAGGACAGCAGCAACCCGAGCAGGACCGCGAGCCCCGCACCTTTGTAGTAATTCGGATCGGTGATCGGCCCGGTCCAGGAGAATTTGGCCTGGCGGGACGCGTCAAGCAGGCCCCAATACGGCCCGACGCCGCCTTCCGCCGTCTTCCAGGGCTGATCGATCGCCTCGATGACGTTGTAGTCGATGCCGTATGCCTCGGCGCGGCTGACAAAGTCGCGAATGACCTTGGCCTGCTCGAAATGGCCTGGATTGGCGTTCAGGTAGTTGTAGCCGGCGCTCGGCCAGCCGAATTCAGCGATGACGATGCGCTTGCCCGGATGCAGGCGGCGCAGCTTGTCGTAAGCCTCGATGGCCCGGTCGACGGCGGTCGAGGCATCGGCGCCGTCCCAGTAGGGCAGCATATGGGCGGCGATAAAATCTACCGCCGAAGCAAGCTCCGGATGGTCAACCCAGGCTGTCCAGATTTCTCCTGTCGTAACAGGGACCGGGCTCGATCTCTTCACACGCTGGATGATCTTGATAAGGTCTTCGGCACTGGTTTCGGCGCGCAGCATCGTCTCGTTACCGACGACGATCGCGTTCACGTTGCTGTTGTTGCGGGCTAGCTCCAGGGCAGAACGGATTTCGCGCTCGTTCCGCTCCTGGTTCTTGTCGATCCACGCCCCGACCGTAACTTTAAGGCCGAATTCCGCGGCAATCGGCGGAACGAGCTCGGCGCCGCCGGTTGACGAGTATAGGCGGATGGCGCGGGCATAGGGGGCAATGGCGCGCAAATCGGCCCGGATCTGCGCGGCGGTCGGGCGATCACCCCAGTCGGGATGCGCCGAAGCGACAAAGGGAGCGTAAGAAACGCTGGCAAGCTGCCCAGGGAAATCGGCAGCCGTTTCTTTGGTTCGTAGCGAAAACCACAGCCCGGCATGCACACACGCTACGAGCGTGAGCACTGCAGCTACGGTGCGCATTGAAAATCAACCACGCGGGGCAGAATTGCAAACACCGAACCCGTCCCCAAGGCCCGGCATGGGTTAAAGGAAGCGACTTGCGAGCGGCAGAACTAAAAGTAGCTCCCAGAGGTGGCAAATTCAAGACAACGAGTTTTGTTCCTTTGATTTTTTTGTTTGGTTGCCGCGGACGGTCAGCCCCGGATAGCCGCGCCGCTTATTGTTGGTGGGCGGGCGCGGCCGAAGCGCTTGGGGGAGCGGCCGGCGGGGGCGGCGGTGCCGGGTTCGTGGGATTTAGCCAGCAGGCCTGCACGCGGGCATTCAAGGTATCAGCGGCCTTCGGATCGATATTGAGGCCATGCAGGATCAGGCAGCGGAACGAGGCCTGAACGTGGGCGCTCGGGCAACCGAAACGGTCGTAAAGGTCGAGGTGGCGAAAGGCGGTATCGAGGTCGTCGCGCCACAAGAGGCTGACGACACGGCGGCCGAGCCAGACGCATTCGGGATTGCCGGCCGGGCCATTGATCGCGTGCTCGGCTTCAGCGAATTCGTCGACCTTTTGCGGCTCTTTGGCGGGCTCCTGGCCGGCCGCCGGCGCCTTGTCTTTGGCGTCGTTGTTTTGGGCGAAGGCCGGGAGATTGAGGCCTGTTGCGGCCGAGATCAAAAATAGCGCGGCGGCTAGTCCGCGGGCAGCACCGAACACACGATGGAGCATGGGTCCACTTAAGTTGCAAAGCCGTTTGCGGCCGGGAACGGGCGTTTCCTGGCCGCCGGATGCACCGTCATTGCGGCATCTTCCAGGCGCGGCCAAAGCGACATCAGCCCAACCGTGCCGGTTTGTCCAGCGCGGGGTCGGGGCTACGACCATGAAGCTTGGCATCGCGCGGCCGCAAGGTTAATGGCAGAGCGTGTCCCGCCCGCCGCACTCCCCTTCGATCGGCCTTGCGCTCGCCTCGTTTGTGCTGACCGCGCTCGCGACCGGCGCCGTGTGGTGGTGGCTTGGCTCGCCGGTTGCCCTGCCGCCTTCACAGCTTGGCGCCGGGCAGAAGCTTTACTGTCTCTCCTATGCGCCGTTTCGCGGCGCGCAGAATCCTCTGGTGGAAGGAACGCGCGTACCGCCGGAACAGATCGACGAGGATCTCGCGCTTCTTGCCAAATACACCGACTGTATTCGCACCTATTCGGTCGATGACGGCCTCGATTACGTGCTGCAAAGCGCCCGCCGCTATCACCTGAAGGTATTGCACGGCATCTGGGTTTCCGCCGACATGGAGCGCACCCGCCGTCAGGTCGCGGCCACAGTCAGTTACGCCAAAGAGTATGCCGACGTAATCAGCGCCATCGTGGTCGGCAATGAAGTGCTGCTACGCGGCGAGATGACGGCCACCACGCTCGCCGGGATCATTCGCGAGGTTAAGGCGCAGGTACCGATGCCGGTCACCTACGCCGACGTCTGGGAATTCTGGTTGCGGTACCCGGATGTGCAAAACGCGGTCGATTTCGTCACCATCCATGTTTTGCCGTATTGGGAGGACTTTCCGATCCCGGCTTCCGGCGCAGCGGCGCATCTGGAGGCTATCCGCAACCGCGTTGCTGCGGCCTTTCCCAATAAAGAGATCGTCATCGGCGAATATGGCTGGCCCAGTGCCGGCCGCATGCGCGAGGGGGCAAGGCCGTCGCCATCCAACCAGGCTCGCGCCATCATCGAGGCGCTTGCGGTGGCGCAGCGCGCGAACATTCGCCTCAACGTCATCGAGGCGTTCGACCAGCCGTGGAAACGCGGTCTCGAAGGTGCGGTCGGGGGCTATTGGGGCGTCATCGATCGCGCAACAGGCGCGCCGAAATTCAGTTTTTCCGGTGGGTCGGTATCCGATCATCCGGATTGGCAAAAACAGGCCCTGGCCGGCATTGCGCTAGCAGCGTTGGCTTTTGCCGGCGCTTTTGCCGCCGCCCGCCGCGCACCCGGGGCGTCCGCCACCTTGTGGCCGAAAATCGCAGCGCTCGTTTTTCCTGCCGCGGTGCTGATCGGCTGGACGATCGAGACGGTTCTAGTCGAAAGCTTCAGCCCCGGGAGTTGGCTAAGGTCGCTCAGCTTTGCCGTGATTGCCGCCATCGCCCCGGTGGTGTGTGCCATCGCCTGCGCCGTGGGCCGTCCGGCGCCGAGTTTTGCTTCGCTGCTCGGCCGCCGCGGCGGGCGCCACGATCTTCTCGATTGCTTCCTTAGCGGCACGCTGATTGCGTTGATGCTGGTTGCGGTCGAGGCGGCGCTAGGTCTCGTCTTCGATCCGCGCTACCGCGACATTCCTTTTGCGCCGCTGACCGGCGCTGCCGTGCCGTATCTGGTGCTGCTCGTTTCGACACCGCGGCCTTCCGCGCCGCGCGCTAAGGCCGAAAGCCTCGCCGCCGCGGTGCTCGGCTTGTCGGCGGTGTACACCCTGTTCGACGAAACGTTTGCCAATTGGCAGTCGGTCTGGTTCTGCGCCGGATTGGCGGGGCTTGCCTTTATGCTGGCGATGGCGCGGGACGCGCCAAGCTCAGGATGAGGACGCCGGCGGCCAGCCCCGAAAGATCGGCGTTGTGCATGACCACGCCGTAGGCCGCTGCTGCCAGCGCCACCGCGAGAAGCACGATCGACGGGCGGATCAAATTTAGGAGCGCGACCGCAAGCGCAACCGCGCCAATAATCCGATGATTGTAGAGAACGAAGCTCAGCCGAAAGGTGCTGCACAGCCAGGTATTGAGCCCGCTGTGGCAAGCGATGGATACGGTTAAATTCTCCATCGCCTGATAGCGCACATACATCGCCTCGCCGGCGGCAAGGAAGGCGATGGCGGTGAGCCAGTTGGTTTGGCGGGCGGTGGGGAGAAACAGCGGGCGAGGCGTGGTCATGTCGGCATCCGCCAGCATGATACCGCGCCGCTCACTGCAGCGCGAGGTGGCGGTCGTCGAACATGGTCGGCTGGCAGGGCACGTGGAAAGTGCCAAGCAAGCCGCAGAACTGCGCCGCCGCGTCGGCGCTTGAGTAGGGTCCGACCACGAGATGCAACTCCGTATGGTTCAGGTGCGCGTTTTGCCGCAACGTCACGACTGGATGCATGCCGCCGAAAAGTTGCGGATGCGCCGCGCGCAGCGCTGTCCAGTGCGTCTGCAGCGTTTTCATCGACATAGCGCTGCCAATATCGGCGCCGTAAGCGGGTAGTGCCGCAGTGGTATCAGCCGCAGGCGTATCGGTCGCTGCCGGCGCGCCCACGGCGGCCAACCGGCTCGTCGGCGCCGCCACCGATTTGGCCATGGCGGCAATATCGGCTGGCGTCATCGGCACGGGCTGGGCGTCCAGCGGCCAAGCCGAGCCGCCTTGCGAACTTTTGGCGGCTTCGCTCTGTTGTTTGATCGATCCAGTGAGATCGTCCATATCGCGTTCGACGGTGGCAAGGCGCATCGCAAGCCGGTCGCGGTCCTGCGCGAGCGTATGCACGGCCTGGGTCAGTTGTCGCGACGCCGCTTCGGCATCGAACGTGTGCGCGTCTGGCGAGGCGTTGAGCGAAGCGAGAATGTGCGCCACGCGTTGCGCGCCGATGTCGCTTTGCGCTGCAAGTGCCGCGACGAGCAGAGCGGCCAGCATCGCTGCACCCCATAAACCCTCGCGCCGGAAATGCTGCAGCGTCATCGGCATTATCGCCGCGGTTGCTGAAGCCGTCTTTGCAGCCGTCTTCGGCGCAATCTTGGGATCGGGCGTGCGAACCTTCATTTACGTGCGAACCTGCATTTACCGCCGCTCCGGTTCAGCGAGGCGAATTAAGGGAATGCGAATCAATGTTAAAATAGCAGATTCTCCCGTTCCGACGTTTTTGTCGCGCGGCAGCGGGGATTTGGAAATTGTGCGCGCGATGTCGGCGGCGCCGGCCGCTTACTTGAGGAACGCCCAGTTCGCTGCTTTCGGTGAGCGCGCGGCTCGGCTATGAGAGCGCCGCGGAGGTATTTCGTTGATGAAGGCTCGAACCTGCCTGGCGATCGTGCTTGCGGCTGGCGAAGGCACGCGCATGCGTTCGACGGTGCCGAAGGTGCTGCACAATGTCGCCGGCCGTTCGCTCTTGGCTCATGTCCTTGCCGCGATCGCGCAAGCCAAGGTCACGGCAACTGCGGTGGTCGTCGGTCCCGGGCAGGAGGCCGTGGCGGCCGAGGCGGAGCGGATCGCGCCCGGCGTCAAATCCTTTGTGCAACAGGAGCGCCGCGGAACCGCTCACGCGGTGCTCGCAGCCAAAGCGGCGATCAAGCAAAAATTCGACGACATTTTCATCGTCTACGGCGACACGCCGCTGATCCGTGGCGCAACGTTGACGCGACTGCGCGCGCCGTTGGCGGCAGGCGCAGCCGTTGCTGTGCTTGGATTTCGCCCAGCCGATCCAACCGGCTACGGGCGGCTTGTCGTTGCCGGCGGTAAACTTGCCGCCATTCGCGAGGAGGCAGATGCCAGCGCCAAAGAAAAAACCATTGGCCTGTGCAATGGCGGCATCATGGCGTTGTCGGGTCGGCATGCGCTCGCGATCTTAAGTCGGATCGGGGACGACAATGGCAAGGGCGAATTTTATTTGACCGACGCCGTCGAGATCGCGCGCGGCATGCAGCTTGACGCGGTCGCGGTCGAAGTCGAGGAGGATGATGTGCGTGGAATTAACACCAAAAGCCAGCTCGCCGCGGCCGAAGCGGTGGTGCAAGCGCGGCTGCGCCAAAAAGCGCTTGACGCTGGCGTGACGCTCATCGCGCCGGAGACGGTGTTTCTGTCGGCTGATACCAAATTCGGCAAGGATGTCGTGGTCGAACCTTACGTCGTGTTCGGCGAGAAAGTGACGGTCGGCGACGGTGCCGTTATTCACGCTTTCTCGCATCTCGTCGGTGCGCACATCGGCAAAGGCGCCTCGGTCGGACCGTTCGCGCGGCTCCGCCCGGGCGCGCGGCTCGGCGAAGGTGCGCGCGTCGGCAATTTCGTCGAGGTCAAGGAGGCTTCGCTCGAAGCCGGCGCCAAGGCCAATCACTTGAGCTATATCGGCGACGCCACGGTCGGCGCCGGCGCCAATGTCGGAGCCGGAACCATCACCTGCAATTACGACGGCAATGCCAAGCACCGCACGGTGATCGGCAAGAACGCTTTCATCGGCTCGAACTCGGCGCTGGTGGCGCCCGTCGAGATCGGCGAGGGCGCCTATGTCGGGTCCGGTTCTGTGATTACCGAGAATGTGCCGGCCAATGCGCTTGCCTTGGGGCGTGGGCGCCAAGTCGTTAAGGAAAACGCCGCCGCGCGCTTGCGCTCCCTGAAGTCGCTCGGCAAAAAGAGAGGGCAATCAGGCAAGTAGGTGCGATCTTTCGCCCTCCGCATGCGGCCTTTGCCTGTCACGGACCGAAACGTTTTTTTATTTGGTTTCGGGTAGGATTGCGCTTTACGGTTAATAACTTAGCGGGCGCGGCAGTCTTTTAAGGAAAGCGATCCAGTTCGATGTGCGGCATTATCGGGATCATCGGCGGCGAGCCGGTCGCGCCGTTGCTCATTGATGCGCTCAAGCGCCTCGAATACCGCGGCTACGATTCAGCCGGCGTTGCAACGCTCGAACGCGGCGCGCTCAATCGCCGGCGCGCGCAAGGCAAGCTGCGCAACCTCGAACAAAAACTTGCCCGCGAGCCGCTCGCCGGAACCATCGGCATTGGCCACACCCGCTGGGCGACCCACGGCAAGCCGAACGAAACCAATGCGCATCCGCACGCAACCGAAGCTCTGGCCGTGGTGCACAACGGCATCATCGAGAATTTCAGCGAATTGCGACGCGAACTCATCGGCCAGGGCGTCGAATTTGCGACTGAGACCGACACCGAAGTGATCGCTCAGCTGGTGAGCCTGGCGATGAAGGAGGGGCTCTCTCCGCTCGAAGCGGTCAAAGCGTCGCTGCCAAGGCTGCGCGGCGCCTTTGCGCTCGCCTTTTTGTTCGCCGGCGAAGACGATCTTTTGATCGGTGCGCGCAAGGGTTCGCCGCTTGCCATCGGTTTCGGCGACGACGCCATGTATATCGGCTCGGACGCGATTGCGCTTGCGCCCTTTACCGACATCGTGAGCTATCTCGAAGACGGCGATTGCGCCGTGATCCACCGCCATAGCGCCGAAGTGCGTGACGTCGGCGGTGCCGTCGTGCACCGCCCGATGCTGAAATCTCAAGCCTCGGTGATGCTGATCGACAAGGGCAATCACCGGCACTTCATGGCCAAGGAGATCTACGAGCAGCCGGAAGTAGTCGGCCACACGCTGGCGCATTATCTCGACATGGTCGGCGAGCGCGTCGATCTGCCGATGAAGCTGCCGTTCGATTTCCGCGCGCTCAAGCGCGTCTCGATTGCCGCCTGCGGTACGGCCTATTATGCCGGCATGGTGGCGCGTTACTGGTTCGAGCGCTACGCCGATCTCCCGGTCGAGGTCGACATCGCGTCCGAGTTCCGCTACCGCGACGCGCCGCTCGACCCCGGCGCGCTCGCGGTCTTTATCTCACAATCCGGCGAGACCGCCGATACGCTGGCCTCGCTGCGCTATGCGCGCGAGCACAAACAGCATGTGCTCTCCATCGTCAACGTCCCGACGTCGACCATCGCGCGCGAGAGCGACATTGTCATGCCGACGCTGGCGGGACCTGAAATCGGCGTCGCCTCGACCAAGGCGTTCACCTGTCAGCTCGCTGCATTGGCCTCGCTCGCCATCGCCGCCGGCCGTGCGCGCGGCGTCCTTTCCGCGGACGATGAGCGGGAGCTGGTGCGGGCGTTGATCGAGGTGCCGCGGCATATGAGCGAGGCGCTGGCGCTCGAGCCGCAGATCGAACATTTGGCGCGCGACCTCGCGAAAAGCCGCGACGTGCTCTATCTCGGCCGCGGCACGAGCTACCCGATCGCGCTCGAAGGCGCGCTAAAGCTCAAGGAAATCTCCTACATCCACGCCGAAGGCTACGCGGCGGGCGAACTCAAGCACGGCCCGATCGCGCTCATCGACGAGACCATGCCGGTCATCGTCATTGCGCCCCACGATCGGGTGTTCGACAAGACCGTATCGAATATGCAGGAAGTTGCCGCCCGCGGCGGACGGCTCATTCTGGTAACCGATGCGGAGGGCGCTGCAGCAGCCGCGGGCCAATCGTCGGTCACGCTGACGCTGCCGACCATGCCGGCGGCCGTGGCGCCGCTCGTCTACGCCGTGCCGGTGCAGCTGATCGCCTATCATACCGCCGCGAGCCTCGGCACCGACGTCGATCAGCCGCGCAATCTGGCGAAGTCGGTGACGGTGGAATGACAGCGCGGCCG
>CAYWNY010000116.1:0-11939 GCA_964459765.1 uncultured Hyphomicrobiales bacterium
CCCGACGACGGTATGAAGATCGGTCCGCCGTAACCGCCGCCGCGGCCGGGCCCGCCGCCGCCGCTGTGGCGCGAAACGTACCAGATGAAGAAGATGACCAGCAGGAAGAAGAATATCGGAATGAGCGGGTCGGCCGACTGATCCTCGGTGCGGACTTGTGCCTTGCGTTGCCACTCGGCGCTATCGCCATTAAGGATGCTGATGATGGCGTCGACGCCAGCTTCGATGCCGCCGGAATAGTCGTTGGCCTTAAACCGCGGAACGATGGCGCTCGAAATGATCACCGAACAAAGTGCGTCAGTGAGCGTGCCTTCGAGGCCATAACCGACCTCGATACGCACCTTGTGCTCGTTGGGCGCGACCAACAGAAGCACGCCGTTGTTCTTCTTTTCCTCGCCAAGCTTCCAAAAGCGGAACAGCTCGTTGGCGTAGGTCTCGATGTCGCCGCCTTGCAGCGATTTCACGGTGGCGACAACGAGCTGGATGCCGGATTTGTCTTCGAGGTCCTTCGATTTGGCCTCGACCGAGCTTTTGCTCGCCGCCGTCATGACGCCCGCCTGATCGACCACGCGGCCGGTCAGTGCCGGGAAGTCGAGCGCAAAAGCCAGCGACGCAAAACAAAGTATCGCGAACGCTGTGAAGGAGGCGGCTTTTGTCACCGTCCGGCCCGGACCGTTAGAATTTCACCTGCGGCGGTTTATCCGCACCCTCGGTCGCCGTGAATTCCACCATCGGCTTATTGCCGGAAAACACCGTCTTCGCCCACAACACCGTTGGGAAGGTGCGGAGCGACAGATTATAAGCCCGCACCGCCTCGATGTAGTCGCGCCGCGCCACCGCGATGCGGTTTTCGGTGCCTTCAAGCTGTGACTGCAACGCCAGGAAGTTGGCGTTGGATTTTAGATCGGGATAATTCTCCGACACCGCGAGCAACCGGCCGAGCGCCCCGGTGAGTTGGTTCTGCGCGTCCTGGAACGCCTTGATCTTGTCCGGGTCGCTCAACTGCGACACATCGACCTTGACCTGCGTCGCCTTGGCGCGCGCTTCGACCACGCCGGTGAGCACGCTCTTTTCCTGCGCGGCATAACCTTGAACGGTTGCCACCAGATTGGGGATCAGATCGGCGCGGCGCTGATACTGATTTTGAACGTCAGCCCAGCGCGCCTTGGCGGTCTCCTCCAGTGTCGGAATGGTGTTGTAGCCGCAGCCCGACACCGTCAAACCGATGCCGAGTAGCGCCAAACCGAGCGTGATCCTGCGCATGCAATTGCCGAACATGATATTCATTTTGCCCTCGAGTGTTGCCGACGCGCGACGCGCGCCTCATACTTCAACTGGTTCGGTGCCGACGATTTCGATGCCGAAACCGGAAAGACCCACATAAGTCATATGGCGCGAGAGGCTTAAGAGCCGGATCGACGAGACGCCGAGATCTCTGAGAATCTGCGCACCGAGACCCACTTCGCGCCATTGCTGGCTGCGCGCCTCGCCGGAAGCCGTCTCATCGGATTTCGGAATGGCGATCACCGGCACGCCGGCGGCGCCGTCGCGCAGCACCACCAGAACCCCACTGCCCTCGACCTTGAAGCGTTCAAGCGTGCGGCGGATGGCTTTGGCGCCACCGAAAACATCGAGGATGAGGTTGGCGCGATGCAGCCGCGCGAGCACGTTTTTGCCGTCGCCGATCCGGCCGTAGACGAAGGCCATATGGTAGAAAGGATCGAACGGCGTCTGAAAGGCGTATCCGGTCAGCGTGCCGATTTCGGACTCGACCGGAAATTCGCCGACCCGCTCGATCAGCCGCTCGCGCGCCTGCCGATAGGCGATTAGATCGGCGATCGAGACACGTGCCAGCTTGTGGCGCGCGGCAAAGGCCGCGATCTCCGGCCCGCGCATCACCGTGCCGTCGTCATTCATCATTTCAGCCAGGACGCCGACCGGCGGCAACCCCGCTAGGCGGCAAAGATCGACACAGGCCTCGGTGTGACCCGACCGCATCAACACGCCGCCTTCCTTGGCCACCAGAGGAAACACATGCCCGGGTCGCACGAAGTCCCCGGATCCCATATTGCCGTTGGCAAGCGCGCGCACCGTGTTGGTGCGCTCCTCGGCTGAAATGCCGGTTGTCAAGCCGTGGCGCGCATCGACCGAGACGGTAAACGCGGTGCCGAGCGGCGCGTCGTTGCGCGCCACCATCGGGTCGAGATGTAACCGCCGCGCTTCGTCCTGGGCGAGCGGTGCGCAGACGATGCCGGAGGTATGGCGAATGATGAAGGCCATCTTCTCGGGCGTGCAAAGCGAGGCGGCGACGAACAAGTCGCCTTCGTTTTCGCGATCGTCGTCATCAGCCACGATGATCAGCTCGCCGCGGGCAAAGGCGGCGATGGCGGCCGAAATGCGTTGTTGCGCGCTGTCCATGTCCCGGTTCGATCTCTAGCGCCGCGGCGGTGAAAACGGCCATTTTGGCGCTTCACCGACTTGGCCGCGATGGCGCAGATAATGATCGGCGATGACACATGCCACCATCGCCTCCCCAACAGGCACGGCGCGGATACCGACGCATGGATCGTGGCGGCCGGTAGTTGCGATCTCGGTGTCGCGGCCGTAGCGATCGACCGTGCGCCGTGCTGTCAGGATCGACGACGTGGGCTTGACGGCAAACCGCGCCACCACAGGCTGCCCAGTCGAAATTCCACCGAGGATGCCGCCGGCGTGGTTCGACAGAAACGACGGTTGGCCGTCGTTGCCGGCGCGCATCTCATCGCCGTTTTCCTCGCCGGACAATGCCGCGGCGCCAAAACCGGCACCGATCTCCACGCCTTTTACCGCGTTGATGCTCATGAGCGCGGCGGCGAGATCGGCGTCGAGCTTGCCGTAGATCGGCTCGCCCAGTCCCGCAGGAACGCCTTCGGCGACAACTTCTATGACGGCGCCGACTGACGAGCCGCTTTTGCGGACGCCATCGAGATACTCGGCGAATTGCGCGGCCTTCCCGGCATCGGGACAGAAGAACGGGTTGCGCTCGACCTCCGCCCAATCCCACCGCGCGCGGTCGATGTGCTGCACGCCGATTTGCACAAGCGCGCCGCGCACTTTAAGGCCCGGCACAATCTTTCGGGCGACTGCGCCGGCAGCCACCCGCATCGCCGTTTCGCGCGCGGATTGCCGGCCGCCGCCGCGATAGTCGCGTACGCCGTACTTGACGTCGTAGGTGTAATCCGCGTGCCCGGGTCGGTATTTGTCCTTGATATCGGAGTAATCCTTGGAACGCGGATCGACATTGTCGATGACGAGCGCGATCGGTGTGCCGGTCGTCACTTGCTCGCCGCCCGCTTCGTCCAAAAACACGCCGGAAAGAATTCTGACCGCGTCCGGCTCCTGGCGCTGCGTGGTGAAGCGCGACTGGCCTGGCCGACGCCGGTCCAGATAGGGCTGGATGTCCTGTTCGCTCAAGGCAATACGCGGCGGGCAGCCGTCAATGACGCAGCCGATCGCAGGCCCGTGGCTCTCGCCGAAGGTCGTCACCCGGAAGGAATGTCCAAACGTATTGAAAGACATGATCGAACGACTTGATCGAAGGTATTCGTAAGCTTGCCGGGCGATATGCCGACATCTAAAGGCTTAAATCGGTTCGGCCGGCGCGCGGGTTTGGTAGCCCGAGGTCCTCCCGTGGGTCAAATGCTCAAACGAGGATGACGTCGCCGCTCGTTCATTTCGCATTCATGTCGCTGAACGCCGATTAATGGAAAGCTGAATAACCGTTAAGCTACGGAAAAATCAGGACTATTTACGATTTTAATGTTGCGGCTATGGGCCGACTGTGGCATCGTGATCCCGGCAAGGGGGGCGAGGGCGTTAGGGACCGAGACAAAGCCCGCGAAGCTTGAACTCAACCCTGCCGTTGGATCATCACAGAGAAGGAATTCAGATCATGGCCAAGAAAAAGAACAAGAAGAAAAAGTCGAAGTAAATGACGAATACGCGAGCCTCGTATCGGGGCCGCGCGTCAACTTCGTTAGACCAACGAAGCGCCTCGAGCGGTGTTTCGTGACAGCGGCTGGACCAACGTCCGGCCGCTGCTGTTTTTTTGCGCTGTGGCGCAGCGGCCTCACACGCAGCGGGCGCTAGACCATGATCCGATCGGGTCAAGTCGGATCATGGTCTAGGTTCTTCGGCGGCGCATGGTCTTTTCGGAAAACCGGTATCCACTTTTCCGGATCATGCGCTAGAATTTGAAATTGATGCCGCCGCGAGCGAGCAGAACGGACGCCGGCGAAAGCGAAGCGCTAAATGAGGCTGCCGTTGGGCCAGTTTTCGTAGTTTGTTGCGCGGTAACCGTCCCCTGCGATGAACCGAGATCGATAAACAAGACCTCGCCCTTCAACAGGACGTTGTTGGCGAGCGCGTATTCGGCGCCGGTGCCGACCGCCCAGCCGACCATCGATTTTGACGATGAGCCGGCAAAACAGCTCGAGCCGGCGGCACCGCACGCATAAGAGTAACGGCCGGAGGTCAGCAAGCCGCCGCTGCCGACCGACGGCAAGTTGAAGGACTCATTGACTTGGCCGAACGCCAATCCGCCGGTGACGTAGGCGAGGACTGGCGCGGCGGGAACGATGCCGACGCGCGCGCGCGCCGTGCCGAACGATTTGATCGACTGATCGACGTTCATTGTCGTCAATGCCGAAGTTGAACCGACATTGCCCAGGTGAAACGGCGAATAACCTTGACCGCTGAAATTGGCCCATTGGTAATCGGCCTCGACGCCCGCCACCCAGATCGACGTGAACTGCCAGTTGAAACCGGCCTGGCCGCCGAACAGCGGCCCTTTAATTCCGTAGTCGGTTTGCGGAATGCATTGGCCGCGGCCCGTGCCGCCGCAGGTGCCGGCTTGTGCGGCCGGATCGTTGGCAGCGTAGGTAGCCGTCGGGCTCGACCAGCCAAAGCCACCGTTGGCGCCGACATAGATACCGGTCCAGTTCAGGAAACCGGTCGGCGAGGTGATTACCACTGCGGGCGCCGACGTCATTTCGCCGGCACGCACGCCGGCGCAGGCGAACGCACCGACAACGAGCAACGCAACGACGCCACTGACGCGCTTTTTGCTCACGACTGCCCCGCCGATACACCGACAGACCCGTGTATCGGTATCCGAATTCAGACGCCCGGATCCCCAGATGGCAAGCTAGGGCATCTGCGCAGACCGCGCAATTGAGGCAATGGGCGCGGGTGCCGAGGCGTTATTCTTTGCTCACCGCGATGTCCGGCGCGTCCGGGTGCTTCATGCCGACGATGTGGTAGCCGGCATCGACGTGATGGATTTCGCCGGTGACGCCGCGCGACATGTCGGATAGCAGATAGGCGCCGGCTTCGCCGACTTCCTCAATGGTCACGTTGCGCCGCAGCGGCGCGTTGTATTCGTTCCAGCGGAAAATGTAGCGCAGATCGCGGATGCCGGCGGCCGCCAGTGTCTTGATCGGACCGGAAGAGATGGCGTTGACGCGGATGTTTTTCACGCCGAGATCGGCCGCGAGATACCAGACCGACGCTTCCAGGGCGGCTTTGGCAATGCCCATGACGTTGTAGTGCGGCATCCACTTCTCCGCACCGTAGTAGGTCAGCGTCAGCATCGAACCGCCGTTCGGCATCAGCTTTTCAGCGCGCTGGGCGATCGCGGTGAACGAATAACAGCTGACCAGCATGGTCTTGGTGAAATTGCCCTCGGTGGTGTCGACATAGCGTCCGTCAAGCTCGTCCTTGTCGGAATACGCGACCGCGTGGACGAGAAAGTCGATCGCGCCCCACGCCGATTGCAGCTTGGCGAACGCCGCGTCGATCGTGGCCGGCTCGGTGACGTCGCAGTGACCGACGACAATGCCGCCGACTTCCTCCGCCAACGGTTCCACCCGCTTGCGAAGCGCGTCGCCTTGATAGGTGAACGCGATTTCCGCGCCATGGCCGCGGCAGGCTTTGGCGATGCCCCAGGCGAGCGAACGCTGGTTGGCTACCCCAATGATGAGGCCGCGCTTGCCGCGCATAAGGCCCGAGACTTCCGGCATTCCCTGACCCCGCTCAGCGAACTTTAGCGTCGTGGCCTCCTATGGCATAGGGCTGTAGGAGCCATCAAGCAGGGCCTCGCGTGCTTTTCGAACGCTAACCCTGCGCAGACCTTGGCGGCGCCCAAGGGTCCCGCTTAGGCGAGACCAAACCGATGAGCGACAGGCTCGCCGGCGCCAGGAGCAGCAGCGCAAGCGTCATCGGGCCGGCCAGTTTTACCCAGTTCCAAGGCACCTCGAGCGCGATCATCGATAACCAGGCGACTATGGTCCAAGCGATCATCGGTACGGTGAGTACTTCCTTGCCGAGACGCCGCCAGGCCTCGACCAGGAACACAGTCATCAGCGGCAGCGCATATGTGACGTATTGCGGCCCGGCGAATGAGATCATCAGCGGCGTGGCGGCAAACAATACGGCGCCGGCGACCAAAAGCGGATAACCGTTGGCGGGCTGCCTGCCGCGCAAATTCCAAAACCCGTCGCGACCCAGGATCAGGACCGCGAGGACGACCGCGGCGTTGAACAGGAACTGAACGGCCGATGCCCAGGCCGGTAGCGGCGACGAATAGAAGGCTTGGCCCGCCGCAAGCCGCGCCACCAGCGCGCCGACGCCGATGCTTGAAAATCCTCCCGGCGAAACTTCACTGGCGATTTTGTTGGACATGGCGCCGCTGACGATGCCGGCCAGATGTTCGCTCAGCAGCGAGCGATAGAGCGACAGTGTCGTCGTCGGCCCAAGGCATATCGCCGGCAAAACCAGCAAAAGCAGACAGCACCAGGCGGCGGCCCAGACGATGAATTTCCAATCCCGCCGCACGAATGGCAGGATCGCGAGCACGACCGGAAACAGCTTGACGGTTACAGCGAGCGAAAAGGCGAGCGAAGCTGAAACGGTGCGGTTTTCGACGTAGAAGACAAAGAACAATACCACAAGCAAAAGCAATAACGGCGCCGGCTGGCCGCGCACCAATCCGTCACCGATGAATGGCAGCAGCGCAAACAGCGGGCAAAGCCGCAACGCCCACGCCCGCTGCAAAAATCCGCCGCGCGCGACAATCGGTCGATAGCGCTCGATCGCATTGGCCCAGACATGGACCGCGAGCAACAGACAGGCCGCATTGAATAGGTACCAGACCGTCACCGCGGCAGGGAAAGGCAGCGCCCAGGAAGGCCGCGGAAAGCCCGGCAGCGGGTTCGCGAAAGGCCCCATGAACAACGCGAAAGTCGGCGGATAGTGATAGGTCCAGCCATGATGATCGGTAACTTCATACAGCGGATAGCCGGTCCAGACCGCCCAGCCGGCGCGAAAGAAAACCTGCACATCGCCCTGGCCCAGCGTGACACTCTTCCAGACCACGATCGGCAGGAACCCGAGCATCAGAAAAACGACCACGACGATGATCGCGAGGTCGCGCAGGCCCGGCCGCGCGATGGAGTCGATCGCAAAAACGTTCTTGGTCATGGCGGGCTTGCGTACGCTGAACGGTTTTGCAGGTAAATACTGTGCGTTACCTCGAGATGTGGGCAACACGGACCGCAAAACGGAGCGGCGCTTGCAACAGTAACAGCCGATCGGCGTGTCTTACGAATCCTTGCGCGGATCGTAAGGCTTGTCGCTCTGCCACGTCTTCATCAGCGCTTCAAGTTCAGGATCGCTTTTTGCCGGCAGAGCAATCTGTACGGTGGCGAGAAGATCGCCAGCACCCTCTTTCGCCGGATAGCCCTTACCTTTGAGGCGGAAGGTGCGGCCGCCGCTGGTGCCAGCCGGGATCGTGAGCTCGACCGGCTTATCGAGCGTCGGCACCCGCACCTTGCCGCCGAGTACGGCTTCGTAAAGCGTAATCGGCAAAGCAAGTCGAATATCGTTGCCTTCAATTACGAAAGTCGGATGCGGCGCGATCGAGATGGTGATCAACAGGTCGCCGGTTCCCCCAGCCCCGGCCATACCTTGACCGCGAAGCCTGATCTGCTGGCCGTTGGCAATGCCGGCGGGAATTTTGACTTCGACGTCTTTGCCGTTCGGCAGGTGGACGCGCTGCGTGGCGCCATGCGCCGCGTCCGGTAACGACACAGTGAGCGCGGCCGTCACATTGGCGCCGGGCCCAAATTCCTCGGCTTCAAATCCGGCGCCTTGGCGCGCTCGCGCGCCGGCGCCGCCGAAGGCTTCCCGTAATATGTCCTCAAAACCGCCAGCCCCCGCGGCGCCGGCGCGACCGCGCCGGGTGGTGCGGGTAAAACCGTCGGGGCCGTAGCTGAACGTCTCGAATCCTGATTCCGGGTCAAATCCGCCGCCGGGTTGCGCATCGGCGCCGCCGCCGAATCCTTCATAACCACGGAACCGCGGTTTGCCTTCGGCATCGATCTCGCCGTTGTCAAAGGCTTTGCGCTTGTCCGCCTCGCCGAGGATCTCGTACGCCGAGTTGATTTCGGCAAAGCGCGACGCCGCCTTCGGATCGTTCTTGTTGGCGTCGGGATGCAGCTTTTTTGCAAGCTTGCGGAACGCGCTTTTGATCTCAGCCGCGCTCGCCTTGCGATTGACGCCCAACACCTCGTAGGGATCACGCATCCCCAATAAACTCCGCTTCAAATTTGGGCCGGCCCCGCCCGACCCTGCACCACAATGTGGGAGTTTATTCCCGCTCCTGCAACGCAAACCTGCGGCTGTCGGCGCCGTCGCTTCGCATTCAGCCTTGCCTGAACGGCTTGAGGCTTTTGACCTCCCACTTGCCGTGCGCGGTCCGGCAAGCTTCGCCCTGCAGCCAGGCTTGCTGCTCGCCGTGAACGTAGCTCGCGAGGAAGTCGCGGCAGGTGAAAGCGCCGTCGGTATGCGCCATGGCGAGCGGCGTGATGTTGCCGCCGGCGCCGGTCGTCGGATTCTCCCAGGGAATGCTGGAGTCCTTGCCGCCCCGGGTGATCGCATCGGCCGCGGCTGCCCGCGCGTAAGCCAGATCGGCCTCCGACCAGGTCGCGGCATTCGACGCCTGGACCGGCGCGGCATGCGCGAGCGAACCGGTCGGCTCCGCTTCCGCTTCGCTTTTAGAGAACATCGTCTCGAGCTGGTAAGAGCAGCCGCCTGCAGAGAAGGCGATCGCGATCAACGCGGCGCTGGCCAACCGGCTCCCAGGCCAACATAGGCGGGCCGCCCCGGTTCTACTATATAGAGACCGGCGGCCCTCTTCCCGATTGCCGCACGCGAGCACCCGGTACCCCCACGAAGATGTCCGACGCAGCGCCCATAGAACACCCGGGATGGTTAATAGGCGGTGACTTCACCGAGGTCGACGAGCCGTTGCGGCTGTTTACGGCTTGGTTCGAGGAGGCTAAACGCGCCGAACCGATCAATCCCGACGCAATGACGCTCGCGACCGTCGACGCCAACGGCATGCCCAACGCTCGGATGGTCTTGCTGAAGGGCTTCGACCAGCGCGGTTTTGTCTTCTTCACGAACCTCGACAGCGCCAAGGGCCATGAACTCACAAAGGCGCCGAAGGCGGCGCTGACTTTTTATTGGAAGACACTGGCGCGTCAGGTTCGCGCGCGCGGGCATGTCGAAGCGGTTTCGGCACAGGAGGCGGACGCCTACTTCGCCACCCGCTCGCGCATGGCGCAGCTCGGCGCCTGGGCGAGCAAACAATCGACGCCGCTGGAAAGCCGCCTGGCGTTCGAAAAGGCGGTCGCGCTGTTCACGGCGAAGTTCGGCGTCGGCATGGTGCCGAGACCACCACGCTGGTCCGGTTATCGCGTGGTGCCGCAGGAGATCGAGTTCTGGCAAGAGCGGCCGTTTCGATTGCACGACCGCGTCCTATTCCGGCGCGAACAGACAGACGCACCGTGGAGTAAGACGCGTCTCTACCCATGAGAACGGACCACCCATCATGCCGCTGAGCAACCGGCCCGGCCGCACACTCCTTCTCACCGGCGCAAGCCGCGGCATCGGCCATGCAACGGTGAAGCGTTTTTCCGCCGCCGGTTGGCGCGTGCTGACCTGTTCGCGCCATCCCTTCCCGGAAAATTGTCCGTGGGAAGCGGGCCCCGAAGATCATATCCAGGTCGACCTCGCCGACAGCAAAAATACCGATGCGGCGATTGCCGAAATCAAGCAGCGGATCAACGGCGAACTCCACGCGCTGGTCAACAATGCGGCGATCTCGCCGAAAGCCGACGGCGGCAAACGCCTCGATACGATTGCAACTTCGCAGAACGATTGGCACCGCGTTTTCCAGGTGAATTTTTTTGCCCCGATGATGCTGGCGCGCGGCCTCCTCGATGAGCTCAAGGCCGCCAAGGGTTCGGTGGTCAACGTCACATCGATCGCCGGCTCGCGGGTGCATCCGTTCGCCGGCGCCGCCTACGCGACCTCGAAAGCGGCGCTGGCGTCGCTTACCCGCGAAATGGCCCACGACTTCGGCGCGGTCGGCGTGCGCGTCAATGCCATTGCGCCGGGTGAAATCGACACCGCCATGCTGTCGCCCGGGACGGAAAAGCTCGTCGAGATGATCCCGATGCACCGCCTCGGCACGCCGGACGAAGTGGCGAAAATCATCTACGTGCTGTGCACAGAGACGTCCTCGTACGTCAACGGCGCCGAGATTCACATCAACGGCGGCCAGCACGTTTGATCGCAGACCCGCGTGGTCGCGGCGAAGCTCCAGGAGCGAACCATGACGGACCTACGCGCGAAGGCTTTCTCGCTGAGCCGGCGCGGGCGCATTGCCGGCGCGTTGTCGGCTTCGGTCGCCGCGCACGCCGACGAGCTTGCGCATCAGGACGCGCCGGGCTCCGCCGAGGCCGCAGGCGGCGCAGCCAACTGGGTGCTGTCGCTAGCGCTGCAGGCCGCAACCTACGCCGTGCCGATTGTTGCGATGTATAACCTGCGGGCGACGACGGCTGTCGGGCCCAATGCCAAAGTACCGCCCAACGAAATCTGGCGGGTCGACAACATCGCCAGCCCGGAGATCGCCGCCGAAGCGGGCTACGTCACGCCAAACGTCAATGTCATCTATGGCTTCGGATTTCTCGATTTGCACGAAGAGCCGGTCATTCTCGTCGTGCCGGATTCCAATGGCCGTTACTACATGGTCCAGATTGTCGATATGTGGACCAATGCGTTCGCCTATGTCGGCGGGGTCGCGACCGGCTACCAAGGCGGCATCTACGCCTTGGTCGGACCCGGCTGGCGCGGCGATTTGCCGGTTGGCGTCACGCGCATCGATTGCCCGACGCACTGGGTCGAAATCCAGCCGCGCGTGCATGTGAAGGACCAAAGCGACCTTCCCGGCGCTCGGGACGTACTGCACGCGATTAAGGTGACTGGGCTCGCCAAATACACCGGTCGCCCTCCACCCGACGCCGTCACCTATCGCTACGACGCACCGAAGATCAATACGAAGGTTGCTTCCAGCCAAATGCAGTTTGTCGATCCGCTGCAGTTTTGGGAAATCTTCTCGTCGGCCATGAATGAGAACCCGCCGCCGGAAGAGGAAATCGATTTAGTCCTGCCGCAGTTCAAATATCTTGGCATCGAGTTCGGCAAGCCGTGGAAGCGCGAGGATGTATCGGCGCCGATCCTGCAGCAAATGACGCTGGCCGCCAAAGCCATCGGGCCGACGTTGATGTCGCTGTTGCCCGCGCTTGGCCATCCAGCCAATGCCTGGATCATCCCGCCTCCGAATGTGGGACTGGCTGGAGCGGACTATCCTTCGCGCGCGATCGTCGCCGTGTTCGGCTTGACGGCCAACACGCCGCAGGAGGCGATCTACTACACCGCCGTGACCGACGGCGCCGGTCAGCCGCTGACCGGCGCCAAGCGCTACGCAATGACGTTCCAGGAGCGGACGCCTTGCATCAAAACGATACCACCCGGCTTCTGGTCGCTATCGGCAT
>CAYWNY010000117.1:0-11864 GCA_964459765.1 uncultured Hyphomicrobiales bacterium
TCCGCATCGGCGAATCTACCTTAGCCGGCTGTCTCAGGATTCGGGACCACCTCTTACCTGCGAACTGGGCCGGCCAAGCGGACTATCAGTGGACATCGACATAGGTAGGTTCGTGAGCCCGAATGAGACCTCCGCGATCGCTTGCGGAGCGCAACCGTATGTCGGGTTCGGACGATTGCAGCAGTATGGCTAATCATCAAGCCGCAGGAGTCGCGCCGGTAGGTGCCGGCACGACATGAGCCGCCGTTAATAGACTATCGGCTCTACCTTGCAGATGAGCAAGAAATGACGGCAAGGTGCGAAAGGCAAGATGAAAGTTATTAGCCAAGGAGACTGTCTTGTAGCCGTGACGACCCCAGACGGTCGCAAGCGCTTGCGTCGTGAAGAGCGAGATGTGGCCGTTGCGCGGGCCGACGTACCACCAGGCAAGTCCGCATTCACCGAGGTTCGCGGGCTGCAAAAGCGTCGAATATAGGATCAATCCCGGTTCCGCTACGCATTCAATCAGCGAGGAGACGCCAGCGGCCGGGTCGGGCAGATGTTCGAGCGTCTCAAAGCATGTCACGAGATCGAACTTGCCGGGCGGGCGGTGCGCGTATTCCGGCACCATCGGATCGTAGGTCACCGCGTTCGGAAAGCCATTCTGACGAAGAACGGTGCAGAACCCATCGTTTCCGCCGCCGTAATCGAGGATGCGCGTTGTTGCCTTTATAGCATCCCATAACCGCACCACAGTTTCGGCATTCGAAGCCGGTCGTTCCGTTCGATAGTCCGGATCGACCCTGTGGTAGTCGTCATTATAGATATGCGCCTTGAACTCGTGATAGTTCCAATCGTCGAATGCATCCGTAAATAGGAAACCGCAAACCCGACACCGGCGGTAGTAAATTGGCACACCTGAAAGCGGCAGTCGGAAACCGCGTTGCTCTTCGCAACATTTGTGGAAGTCGACGACGCCATAAAGCGGTGCCATGTTGCCGCAAATCTTGCAGGGCGAGGGTGCCGCAGATACCGGTTTGAGGGCTAATTGTTTGGCCGACATGGGCAAAAGCGCGATCGCCTTCGACGATATTTCAACGGTGCGTATTTGGCCGTTTTGCCCATTGATTAAAGGTTTATTTGGCTAATTTTTTGTTAAAGCATTTTTCCCGACTCCGACCGTAGGCATTTGTTGCACCCGAAGACTCGATTTTCTTTTCACGATGTCTGGTGGTCAGGTCGGCGAGATCGAGCGGACGATCGTGTGCGGCGCTCTTGAAGCTATAGCACGCGGCTGATCGCCAGCGGCTTGCCGTGCTTGGGATTGGGCGCAATGGTGCGGCCGCTCGCGCCATAGACCTGCGGCGCAGCCTTGCGCGCCAAGTCGCCGGAGAGGCGGCGCACGATGCCCTCGGAGACCGCATGCGAAGTCGCCAGCACGATCATGTTCTTCTGCAGCACGGCGCGAAACGCCTCCTGGACGCCGCGCAACGCGGCGGCGCTCGCCGGCGCTGCCTGCCGAAGAAATTTCGCGTTGGCCTTTAGCTGCTCGCCGGCAGTGAACAGCCTTGTCGCGAGTTCGCTCTTGGTCGTGCCGAGCGCCGCGGCCTTGCGCACCTTGCCGGCATGCACGAGCTCGGTCTCTTGCTCGACGACGCCGCGCAGTTGCTCGATCAAACTCGCGATCTGCGCAATGGCTTGCTCGGCGTCGGCTTTGGTCGTGATCGGGCTCATTGCTTGGTCGCTCCTGATACGGCAGTCGTGGTGTGTTCGGTAAGTCCCTGCTGCTTGAGCAACTGGCTGTAAACCTGCGAGGCGATGCCGATACCGCCGGTCTTGGCGAAGGACTTGGCGTATTGATCGGTGAGCATCGAACGCCAGACCTTGAGCGCGCCGCTGCCGCCGAACGGCCCGTCGCCATCCACGCCGGTCGACATCTGCTCGAAGACGGTGTTGAGAAACATCGCTTCGAACTGTTCGGCGGCGACTTTAGCCTTGCCTTTGATCTTGGCCGCGGCGTCGGTTTGCGCGCTCTGCGCCGTAGAGATCGCCGCGATCGATTGACCGAGTTCGGCTCCTGCAATGGTCATCACATTACCTCGATGTCGGCCTGAATGGCGCCGGCGGCTTTGATGGCTTGGAGGATGGAGATCAGGTCGCGCGGGCCGATGCCGAGCGCATTGAGCCCGTCGACGATCTGCTGCAGCGACACGCCCTCGCGCACGAGCGCGAGCTTTTTGCCGTCTTCGACGACGCCGACACTGGTGCGCGGCACCACCTTGGTGCGGCCGCGCGAGAACGGCGCCGGCTGGCTGACCTGCGGCGCCTCCGAGACCGTGACGGTGAGATTGCCCTGCGCTACCGCGACCGTCGATACCCGCACGTCGCGGCCGATGACGATGACGCCCGAACGCTCGTCGATCACGATCTTGGCGGCCTCGTCCGGCTCGACCTGCAGCTGCTCGATCTCGGTCAGCATGGCGACCACGTTCTGCGGAAACTTTTTCGGTAACGTCAGCTGCACCGTCGACGGATCGAGCGGCTCGGCGACGGGCGCGCCGATATAGTCGTTGACGGCGATGGCGATGCGCTTGGCGGTGGTGAAGTCGGCGTTGCGCAGTGACAGCCGCAGATGGCTGAGTGATGCGAGCGAAAACTCGATTTCGCGTTCGATGATGGCACCGTTCGGCAAGCGGCCGACGGTCGGCACGCCGCGCGTGACCTTGGCGGCCTCGCCCTGGGCCTCAAAGCCGCCGATGGCGAGCGAGCCTTGGGCGACAGCGTAGACATTGCCGTCGGCGCCAAGCAGCGGTGTCACCAAAAGCGTGCCGCCGAGCAGGCTTTTGGAATCGCCCAGCGCCGATGCGGTGACGTCGATGCGGGTGCCTTGGGTGGCAAAAGGCGGCAGATTGGCGGTGACCATCACCGCAGCGACATTGCCGGTGCGAATCTGCTGGCCGCGGATATTGACGCCCAGCCGTTCCAGCATGCCCTGCAGCGATTGCTTGGTGAAGGGCGTGTTATTGAGCGTGTCGCCGGTGCCATTGAGCCCGACGACCAGGCCATAACCAATCAGCTGGTTTTGGCGGATGCCTTCGATGCTGGCCAAATCTTTAATGCGCGACGTCGCCGTCGCGTTCGAGACCATGCATGTGATAGCAGCCAGCGCCAAGAGCGCCGGCCCAAACGTCCTTTTCATCTCCTGCTCCCCAAGAGGTCGGACAGCAACCTCTTTGCGAGGAGCGTGCCAGCCCGGACGCAAACGCATAAACGACTGATCGTACAATTGAATTTCTGTCTTTCTGGCGAATTGCCCCGACGCCAAGCCGGCTAAAGCGGGCAATTCTTGCCGCCCGGGCGGCAAGGTTTTACCGGCTCTTAACTATAAGCGCCCACTTTCGAGGGCCGAGAGAGAACTATCATGCGCGTCACCGGACCCAACGGCACCGCACTGGCCTCGACGCCGGCCGTGACCAAACGCGCCGGCGGCGGGACCTTCTCCCTTGCAGAGACCAGTGCGCCGCCCGCGCAAAACCCCGCGGTGGCGTTGCGCACGCTCGGCGGCATCGATGCGCTGATCGCGCTCCAGGGCATTGAGGATCCGACCGAACGCCGGCGCCGCGCCGTCAAGCACGGCCGCCGGGCGCTGGACGCTCTCGACGAGCTCAAGCTCGCCCTCCTCGCCGGGAGCCTCGACCAGGGCACGCTATTGCGGCTCAAAGCTGTCGCCGGTGACCTCAAAGACGGCTCCGGCGACGAGCGGCTCGACCAGGTCTTGAGCGAGATCGACCTGCGGGTGGCGGTCGAACTGGCCAAGGCCGGCATCAACTAACTCCGAAATAAGCCGATTCGGCGGTTTTGAGCCCCCTGCGCGGGGTTTTACGATCGTTGCGGGGTTTTACGATCGTTATTGTCACCGTCATAGACCCGGGGTATACGGGCGCCGCCTTCCCGGGAGGAATTGGCGCCGTGGCGTGCGCGGAGTAGGGGACACAGAAGTCCATGCAGTTGGTGAAGAACAAAAACGGTCGAACCGACGAAATTGCCACTAAGAATGGGAAGGGCTACCGGCCAAGCGACCGGGAGCCGTTCATGAACGACCGGCAGCGGGAATATTTCCGCGTCAAGCTGTTGGAGTGGCGCGAGGACATCCTCAAAGAAGCCAAGGAGACGCTGCAGCATCTCCAGGATGACAATCAGAACCATCCCGACCTCGCCGACCGAGCGTCTTCGGAGACCGACCGCGCCATCGAGCTGCGCGCCCGCGACCGGCAGCGCAAATTGATCGCCAAGATCGACGCGGCCCTGGCGCGCATAGAAGACGGCACGTACGGTTATTGCGAAGAGACCGGGGAGCCGATCTCGCTCAAGCGCCTGGAAGCCCGCCCGATCGCTACGCTCTCGATCGAGGCCCAGGAACGTCACGAGCGCCGCGAGCGCGTCTACCGGGAAGAGTAGGGGCATTCGCAAAGCCTTTCCGTTCTCGCGACGCTCCTTTGCGTCCGAGGTTTGTTCACCACGACCAAACCACCAACGAATCTTTTAGACTCGCTTCCGGTACGCATGATCTCGAAAAGTGCAGTTGCGGTTTTCGGAAAAAGATCATGCGCCAGCGAGAAGGAGGCGAAGCGCCGAAAGGCGCATGCCAACCATTGGCCGCGCGTATCGGGCGCGGCAGCGGGCCTTATCGGAGCCCGCTCGCCTTCCGGCGCTCCACCGCGGCACTCGCCAGGCCGGACGCATCCAGCATTGGCTAAGCTCCAGAACTGCGTTTCCTGGGACCGCTCGTGCGGGTGTTTTGCCCGCCTCCGCAACGTCCCCAATACAGCGAAGCCGCCCGGGAGCGGACTGCAAATCCGCGCGCGGGGACCGCCCTTGCTCCGCAAAACGGGATGCCTCGCGAGTTGCGAGCAAGGTGGCCTATCGTAACGTAATCGGTGAAGCCATAAAAGCGTGCTGTCTCCATAACTGAGACGACAGTTAAGCTTTTATTCACCATACTTGCTTACCGCTCGTTAACCGACGGGGTCAGGCCTGTTTGAAGGCATGAGCGGTTCAACGCAGAATCTTGCCCGCCTCATCCGCCGCGCCGAGCGTGCGCGGGACGGGGGCGAACTCGCCAAGGCCGAGCGGCTTTACAGCGAGATCCTGCAAGCCGAGCCCGATCACTTCGATGCGCTGCATGGGCTTGGTCTCATCTATTATCAGCGTGGGCAGTTCGACCAAGCGCTGGCCCTTTGCCAAACCGCGCTGCAAAGCGACGTTTCGCGTGCCGACGGCTTTGCCAGCCTTGGGCTTATTTTTCACGCGCTGCGGGACTTTCCGCGGTCGATCGCAAGCTACGACGAGGGTCTGCGCCTTAAGCCGGACGATGCCGAGTTGCTCAACCGCCGCGGCGTGGCGCTGCTCGAGTTGCGCCGGGGAAGCGAAGCGCTGCAAGATTTCGATAGGGCGCTGAGCGCGGCGCCCGAGTATGGCGACGCGCTCGGCAACCGCGGCAATGCGCTATTGCGGCTCAATCGCGTGGAGGAAGCGGTCGCCGCTTACGATCGGGCGCTGGCGCTCGTGCCAAACAATGCGCCGCTTTTGGCCAACCGCGCCGCGGCGCTTCGCAAACTCGACCGGCCGCACGAAGCATTGATGAGCGCGCGGCGTGCACTGACCATCAAACCGGATTTCGCGCATGCGCGGTTTGTGGAAAGCGTCGCGCTGCTCACGCTCGGCGATTTCAAGGCCGGCTGGCGGGCCTATGAGTCGCGCCGGCACATCGGCTGGCTCGCGTCGCAGCGCCGCGATTTCGGCGCGCCGTTGTGGCTCGGCAAGGAAAAGCTCGACGGCAAAACCATCCTCCTGCATGCCGAGCAGGGCTTGGGCGACACCATTCAGTTCGCACGCTATGCGCCGCTGGTCGCGGCGCACGGCGCCGAAGTCATCCTTGAAGTTCAAGCCCCGCTCAAGCGGCTTTTCTCCGGTATGCGTGGCGTTGCTGCGATCGTCGCCCGTCAAGAACCGTTGCCGCGCTATGATTTTCATTGCCCGCTGATGAGCCTGCCGCTCGCTTGTGGAACCGAGCCCGATACTATTCCGGCCGATGTTCCTTACGTCGCGCCGGCCGCGGCCGAGGTCGCGGCCTGGAACGCGCGATTGCCGAGGCGGCAGCCGCGCGTTGGCGTGGTTTGGTCGGGCGAGCGCTCGCACGACAATGATCTCAATCGCTCGCTGCGGCTCGAGACATTGGCGCCGCTGTTCGATCTGCCCGACATCGCTTTTGTCAGCTTTCAGCATGACGTGCGCGAGGAGGATGTGCCTTTCCTGCTCGGCCGCCTGGGCCTGTCGCGCGTCGGTCCGCTGTTCAAGGACTTCGCTGATACGGCTGCGGCAATCGCCAATCTTGATGCTGTGATCTCCGTCGACACCGCGGTCGCGCATCTCGCCGGCGCCATGGCCAAGCCGCTGTTCTTGCTGCTGCCGTTCGCCGCCGATTTCCGCTGGCTGCGCGAACGCGCCGACAGTCCCTGGTATCGCAGCGCGCGGCTCATTCGCCAGCCGCGCTTCGGCGATTGGGCCGGCGCGGTCGATTTGTTGCGGCAGGAATTGGCACAACTGGCAGCGCGGCCGGGCAGGGCGGCGTGATTTCCCTCTCCCGCAAGGGAGAGGGATTCAACACTGCCAGTTTGTTCCATCACATTCGGTGGAACGGCGAACGCGAAAATGCGGAACAGACCGGCGGGCCTTTGCGTTTCGTTTGGGGAGTGGCGCAAAGGAGATGAACCATGAGGAAATTCGCACTTGCTACCGTCGCCGCCGGTACGCTGATCGCCGCGGCCGCGGTCGCAGCGCCGGCGATGGCACAGTTGGGCGTGTATGCGGGGCCCGGCGGCGTCGGGGTCGGCGTGGGTCCGGTCGGCGTCGGCGTAGGACCGGCCTATTACGGTCCCGGCTACTACAACTACGCGCCTGGGTACGGTCCGCACCGGTGGCACCACCACTATGACCACCACCGCTAGAGGTGAAAAACATAACTCCGAGGAAAGGCCCGTAAGGGCCTTTTCTTTTTTCCGGTGCTGGAACTCACCGATCTCGACCCAGTCATTTCCACCGACCGACACGCGGCGCGTCTTGCCGGTGAGGCTCCGCAAAAACGGTGCGGCCTCCGGCGGGGAGCTGCCGGAGGCCGCTTCGTATCGGAGTCCCGCGCGCGCCAGGACTCCGGGGAGCTCAAATCACGCCTAGAACGGCAAGATTACGTCGACCGCCTGCTGGCCCCAGCGTTCGGTCTGGATGTTGGTCAGCGTGCCGCGGCCGCCATAGGCGAGCCGCGCTTCCGCGACTTTCGGCAGCTCGACGGTGTTGTCGCTTTCGATGTCTTCCGGCCGCACCACGCCGGCGACGATCAATTCGCGCACCTCGTTATTGAGCCGGATTTCCTGTTTGCCTTCGATCACCATGTTGCCGTTGGGCAAAAGCTGGGTGACGACGGCGGCGACGTTGGTGAGCAATTGATCGTTGCGGTTGATGTTGCCTTGGCCGTTCATCTGCGTGTTGCCGGACGCGGTCAAAACCGAACCCGGCAGGATCGCCGTCGCCTTGGCGGCGGCGCCGATGGTGTTGGCGCCGATGAAATTGGTGATTTCCGTGTCCTCGGTGGAGGTCCGGTTCA
This sequence comes from uncultured Hyphomicrobiales bacterium, assembly GCA_964459765.1. Lineage (GTDB taxonomy): Bacteria > Pseudomonadota > Alphaproteobacteria > Rhizobiales > Xanthobacteraceae > BOG-931. The sequence continues at coordinate 7,640 of CAYWNY010000117.1, forward strand.
GCTGAGTCTGGTCCTGAAACTGTGCCGTGTCGTTGATGTTGACCTTGACGGTGAGAATGTCGCCGACGATGTGGGCGCGCTGATCGTTGAAGAAGGCGCGTGAGCCGTTGCGCCACAGCGAATTCGGATTGTAGGTGACGGGCTGCGGCGTGGGCATCGGCATTTGCACCGGCTTGTATCCCGGTTTGGCGGTCGGATTGTCGATCGGCGTCAGCGTCTCGGGTTGACCGAGCACCCTCAGCCGATCGCCGATGGAGGTGCACCCGGCCACCACCGACGCCAAGGCGGCGGTGCTCAAGAGCGAGCGCGCTAGTCTGGAACGCGAATGCGATTTCAACATTGAGACACTCAAGCGTTACGCAACACGATGCTCATTTTGCCTACTCGGACGATGGCGCCGGGGCGTCCGTCGCCGGCTTGGCGGTGACGAGGCGCGTGGTCGTCGCCATCACCGTCACACGGCCGGGGCCGGTGATGACGCCCTGCACGATGCGCTTCGACTGCAGGTTCAGCACGCTGATGGTGTCGCCGAGCGCGCCGGTATCCTGCGCCTGGCCGCGCAAGGTCAGCGTCAGGCCCGGCGCTTCGAAGACCAGCGTCACCGGGTCGTTGTGCGCGATGATCGCGGGCTTCATCAGATCGGCGTCGCGCAACGGCTGGCCGGGCCGCAGCTGATGCCGCGCCGCCTGTCCCGCCGCCGCCTTGAGGTCGCCGATCAGCGGACCTTCGGATTTGGGCCGCCGCTCGACACGTAATTCCGAAAGCTTGAGCACTTCGCCGCGCTCGACCAGATGGTCGACCGTCACGGCATCGACGGTCTCGTAGGCGACGCCGCTGAAGCGGGTCGTTTGCCAGCGCAACGCCCCGCTCGCTGGCAAATCGAACGTCACGTCGAAGCGCGCCCCGCGCGGGTAGTAAGCAAGCGACGCCACCTGCAGTTCGCCCGTCACGTTCTGCTCGACGTTGAGCGCGTGCACGTCGCGATCGAAGTCGACCTGAATGTTGCGGGCTTCGCCGAGGCCATATTGATTTTCCAGCGCTTTGGCGATGCGCGCCGAGATCTCCTGGACGCTGATCGTGCGGCTCGCGCGGGTGACGACGACTTCGGCAAGGCCGCGGGTATCGATGCCGATGAGCTGATGGGGGCGGATGGCCTCGACCACGCGTTCGGTCGGAACGGTGCCGCGGGTGCCGAGATCGGGCGCGCGAAAAATCGGGATGTCGGCGACGGGGCCGCAGTTTTCCACGAGGTCGCCGATGCGCACGACGTCGCCGGTGACGACGACGTTGGCGCGCAACGCCGGCACGGCATTCTGCGCCGCCGCCGGCGCCGCCAGCGCCGCTGCGAGCGGCAGCGCCAGGCTCAAGTCCCGGATGATGGTGCGGATCATGGCCTCAATCCTTCTTAGCGCATCAGTTGCGAAGTCGTTTGCAGCATCTCGTCGGCCGCGGTGATGACCTTGGAATTCATTTCGTAGGCGCGTTGCGCGGCGATCAGATTGGATATTTCGGTGACCGCTGAGACGTTCGATTGTTCGAGGCTGCCTTGCAGCAGCGTGCCGGAGTTGTTTGTTCCCGGCGTCGTGTCCTGCGGCGTGCCCGAAGCCGGCGTGGCGGTGAACAAGTTATTGCCATTGGCCTGCAGGCCGGCGTCGTTGATGAAGGTCGTGAGCGTGAACTGGCCGAGGATGCTCGAGGTGGTGCTGCCGGGCAGCGTCACCGAGACCTGGCCCTGCTGGTTGATGGTTACTCCGGTCGAATTCGGCGGGATGGTGATGGTCGGCTGAACGAGATTGCCTTCCGCCGTGACGATGCGGCCTTGGTTGTCCATCTGGAACGAGCCGTCGCGGGTGTAGCTGAAGGTGCCGTCCGGCATCAGCACCTTGAACCACCCGGAACCCTGGATGGCGACGTCGAGCGTATTGCCGGTTTGCGCCAGCGTTCCTTGCGTCATCAGCCGCGGCGTGCCGACGGTTTTGACGCCGGAGCCGAGTTCGATGCCGACCGGGAGAATGTTGCCGTTATCGGAAGCCTGTGCGCCGATGCGCTGCACGTGTTCGTAGATGAGGTCCTGGAATTCGGCGCGCTGGCTCTTGAATCCCGTCGTCGTCATGTTGGCGAGGTTGCCGGCGATGACCTGGACCTGAAGGTCCATGGCCGCCATGCCGGTCGCTGCAGTATCAAGCGCACGCATCTTTTCAGGTCCTCACGATCAGTTCGACGAACTTGCCGCCTGCGAAAGTTGCTGCAGCGAATTTCGTTTCATGTCGCCCTGCTGCTGCAGGATGGCGGCGATGTCGGCGTAGCTGCGGGTGATCTGGATCATCCGCGCCATCTCCACGACCGCGCGCACATTCGATTTTTCCACCGCGCCCTGCACGATTTGGGTGTTCGCCGGCGGCGGACCGGCATTGACGCCAGCCGGCGCCATGAAGGTCGAGGCACCGTCCTTCTGCAGCCGTTGCGGCTGGTCGAAAGAGGCGATCTGCAAAGTACCGCGCGGTGCGTCGGTGGTACCGGTGCCGTCGCGCGCGGTGATGAGGCCGGTCGCGCTGATGGTGATGTCGCGATCGGTCGGCTGGAAGGTGATTGGGCCGGCGGTGCCGAGCACCTGGTCGCCTTCGCTGGTGACGAGCTGGCCGGTGGCGTTGATGGCGAACGCACCGTTGCGCGTGTAGCGCAGGCCGCGCGGCGTCTGCACGGCGAAGAATCCCTTGCCGTCGACGGCAACCTCGAGCGGATTGCCGGTGCGCTGCAGCGCCCCCGGGCTGAAATCCACCCAGCTGGCATGGTCCTGGACAAAGCTGATGCGCCGGTCCTTGCCGCTCGCGAACTCGTTGTCGCGGGCGCCGGGCATCAGAAATTCCGAAAACGCGGCGCTATCGGCCTTAAATCCGCTGGTGTCGATATTGGCGATGTTGTTGGCGACGATGTCGAGCTCGTGGCTGAGCGCCATCTGCCGCGACAAGCCGACGAGAAGCGCATTCTGCATCGGTAACTCCCCCTTTGCTGCATCGGAGGGCGCTTTTCTCCCGCGCACCCACAAGCCTGCATCGCTTTGGCGCTCCCATGCCAAAGCAGGGATTGAATTGCAGATGCTGTGCCAATGGCGAATATCCAATCAAAGCAGGGCGTTAGATTAATTTGCGGGGCCGCCGGACGGGCAGAAAGCGCCGCATGCCGCGCGCTACCCGGCAAAAAGTTCCCAACAAACGGGCCGTCGCAAGCATCCGTTAACCATTGCTGGCCTAGCTTCCGGCCGACGGCGACAGATTCCACATGGCGCCGAGCGGCGCCCGCGGCGTTAGTTTTGCATGCTTCCTGCCGGCTGCGTGCGCGTCCGACGCAAGCGGAGCGGTGATGGCAACAACAAACGAAACACAGGTCGAGGCAGAAAACGCGGAAGCCGAAGGCGGGGAGGGCAAGCCAGCTCCCGTCAAACGCAAGCTGTCACGCAAGCTGATTATTATGGCGGTCGGCGGTCTTGTCGCGCTGGGCGGTCTCGGCGGCGGCGGATACTATTTTCTCTTTGCCGGTAACCAGAAGGCGGAGGCCGCCACCGCGGCCGCCGCGAATGCGACCAAGCCGGTCGTTTTCCTCGACATGCCGGACGTGCTGGTCAACCTGTCGTCGACCGGCGGCAGCGAGCGCACCCAATATCTAAGAGTCAAAGTGACGCTCGAATTGCCGGACCAAGCGATGTCGGCGCAGATCCAACCGGTGATGCCGCGGCTGATGGATACGTTTCAGACCTATCTGCGCGAATTGCGCGCCACCGATCTCGACGGTTCGGCCGGACTCTATCGGCTCAAGGAAGAGCTGACGCGGCGCGTCAATGCCGCCATTGCGCCTAACCACATCAACGCGGTGCTGTTTAAGGAAATCGTCGTCCAGTGACGTTGCGTTTTGCTCGTCCCCGCAACGGCGGCGACGAGAAAGCCCAGGCTCCGTCCGTTCGCGCGGCCATGAGCGGCGCGGGTCGAAAGGTTTAAAATGGCGAAGGACCAGATCGACCAGGACGCACTCGCCGCCGAGTGGGGCGTGGCGCTCGAGGCCGAGCAGAACGCCGGGGTCACGGCTGAGAAAGACGCAGGTCCGGGCGGCGACGACGCGGCGCCCGAGGCCATGGCGGCGCAGTGGGCAGCGATGGCCGACGACAATCATTTCATCCAGGCGGCCAAGGGCGGCGCCGAGCGCATCCTCACCCAGGAAGAAATCGACTCGC
>CAYWNY010000118.1:0-11751 GCA_964459765.1 uncultured Hyphomicrobiales bacterium
CGCGCGCGGATTTGCGGTACGGCTTGTTCCACTCGTAGCCGTTCTCGTGCATCGAAAAGAGGATGCGCCGGTGCACCGGCTTGAGCCCGTCGCGCGCATCCGGAAGCGCACGCGCCACGATCACGCTCATGGCGTAATCGAGGTAACTCTTCTTCATCTCTTCGGTGATCGAGATGGGGCGAATGTCGGACGGGCCGCCGCTATCCGCCGGCGGGAGATTATCGTCGTCTGCCAAGGGTAAGAATCCTGCGAATCTGCTCACTTTTCATAGCCGATTGGGTAGCCATAAGCCACTCTAATCGGCCTGGAGGATGTATGGTTTTCCTCTGAATTTTCAACGGCGTAAGGAGTGTTTTCCGACCCTTGTAGCGCCATCGGCAAAAGTGCCACCGTGCCGCAGTCAAGTAACTTCGCTAAAAGGCAGAAATGCTCCTCGAATATGCGATCTCCGCGCTGATCACGCCCTTTGTGGTGGTCGATCCGATCGCCATGGCGCCGACCTTCCTGGTCGTCACCACGGGCATGCCGCGGCAATCGCGAAAAAGCGTCGCGGTCCGCGCCAGCGTCATTGCCGGCGCCATCCTGATCGGCACGGCGCTGATCGGCGATCGCCTCTTGACCGTACTCGAAATATCGCTGCCGGCTTTTCGCATTGCCGGCGGGTTGTTGCTGTTTTGGATCGCCGCCGAAATGGTATTCGGCGTGCGTAGCCGCCATGAGGGGGAAGAAGCCGAACTGGCGATCGAAGAGCGCGTGCGCAACGTCGCCGCCTTCCCGCTCGGGGTGCCGCTTCTGGCGGGGCCTGGCGCCATCACCGCAACCGTGCTCCTCGCCGGTCAGGCTGACAATAATCTCTTGCGGCTCGGCGTACTCGTTGCTGTCACTGTCGTCGTCGCAGCCTTGTGCCTGGTCACGTTCCTCTTTGCCGAGCGCATCAGCGGCCTTCTCGGCATGACCGGCAATATCGTGCTGTCGCGGCTTCTCGGCGTACTGCTGGCGGCCTTGGCCGTGCAATATGTCGTCGACGGCATCCGTGCTGCCGCGGCGGCGTAGTCCGGCGCTGCATTTTCGGAAAGCCGGGATGCCGGCCTGGGATCAGTCCGGAGGCAGGCTTGCGCTAAACCGCCGGATAGACGGCCCGCGCTAATTCTCCATTAACCATACAAGCGCAACCTCTTCCCGGGGCATTCATGAGTCCGGCTTCCAGCGGGAAGCCGCCTGGAGAGACGAAGATGTCAATTTCTGGAGCTTCCGCGGTAGGCGCCAATGCTTCGAGCCAGCAAGCGCAGTCGCTGAGCCCGCACAAGCATACCCGCCATCAGGCGCGGTCGTCGATCAGCGACGTCGACTCGCAGAGCTCGAGCGTTGCGAACACGCAAAGCAGCGCGAGCGCGGCTGGGCACAAAGTCAACATCCTGGCTTAAGGCATCCGGCCATGGGCCCGTTCCTCGTGCGTCCCGCCAGTCCGGTGGACGTGCCTGCCCTGATGCGGCTCAAGCGCGCTCTCGCCGAAGGCGAAGATTCTCTACATGCCGTGCGCGCCAGCGCCGCCGATTGGCTGCGCGACGGCTTTGGCATCCACGCCGCCTACACCGCTTTTGTCGCCGAAACTGCGGGCGGCGATCGGGTGGTCGGCATGGCCACCTGCAGCCGGCGCATGGTGACGGGTTGGGGCGGGCCGGTGGTGTTCCTGCAGGATCTTTTTGTCGAGCCCGAGTTCCGACGACGCGGCGTTGCTACTGCGCTTGCGGCGCGGGTCGCGGCGTTCGCCGCCGAGATCGGGAGTCCGATTGTCGAGCTTACGGTGCGCGCCGACAACCCGGCGCGCGACTTCTACCAGCGCCACGGATTTGCGCATCTCGATCTGTGCCTGACTTACGTATTGGCCGGCCCGGCACTGTCAGCCCTCGCCGATCGCGACAAGGAAGAACAGAAACTCGCGCTGACCGGCTAGACATATCCGTGCCGGGCGCAATCGGCCGCGGCCGTCACGGAACGAAAATCAGAAACACGAATGTCGCGAACACGACGAGATGGATGAGGCCGGATAGGATATTGGTCCGTCCGGTTCCGAACGTCAGCACGCTCAAGAACAGCGTCAGCGCCAGCAACAACGTGTCGCGCTGTGAAAGCCCGAGCGCCAGCTGCTTGCCGAGCACGATGTTGGTGATGGCGACCGCCGGCACCGTCAGCCCGATGGTGGCGAGCGAAGAACCGAGCGCCACGTTCAAGCTTTTCTGTAACACGTCGCGCCGCGCCGACTGCACGGCGGTGATGCTTTCCGGCGCCATGACCACCATGGCGATGATAATGCCGACGAGCGCCTGCGGGGCGCCGATCTGTTCGACGCCCGTCTCCATCACGACGGCGAATTTCTCCGCGATCAGGATCACGCCCCCTAGCGCGACTAACAACATAATGACGCTGAGGGTGACCCCGTTGTTGGAGGGATAGGCGTTCTCGTCGGCGGCGCCCTCTTCGTATGGGGTGCGAAAATAGTCGACGTGGCGCGAGGTTTGCACGAATAGGAAGGTGACGTAGAGCAACACAGTGATGACGCTGACAAAGATCAGCTGCGCGGTCGAAAAGTAAGGTCCTTCTATGGTCAGCGTGTAGTTCGGCAACACCAGCGTCAGCACCGACAGCGCGCCAAGGAGGCTTAAGTAAACGCCGGCGCCTGAAGTCTGAAATTCCTGCTCGCGATGGCGCAATCCGCCGAGCAGCACGCACAGGCCGACCAGCCCGTTGCAGACGATCATCACCGCCGAGAACACGGTGTCACGGGCAAGACCGGGCGAAGAGTCGTGATCGAGCACCACCGATTCGATGAGTGCGACTTCGATGACGGTGACCGCGAGCGTGAGCACCAGCGTTCCGCCGGGCTCGCCGAGCCGGCAGGCGATCACGTCGGCATGATGCACGGCCGCGAAAATCGCCCCGAGCATGATGACGATCATCACCGCATCGACCGTCAACGCCACTGGTAGCTGTGTCTGCATCGCATCGAAGCCGATATACGGCATCGAAAGCGCCAGCACCGCCGCCAAAATCGGGAACAGGATCGGAAAAACGTTGCTCGCCAACGGCGCTTTGGAGTGCGCTGTCATTCTCATGCACTGCGGCTGCTGATGATGGATCGTGCGTCACCTTGCCCGCGGCGGGGGGCTATTTCAATGCCGAAAAGCGCTTCTGCATCAACACAGCTGCCAGATCGTCAGCGCGAGAATGAACGGCACGCCGGCGAAGGCCGGCACGCCGAGGTCGGAAAGATCAGGTCGACGGCGCTATCTCCCTACGGCCCGAACGCGACGTCGTGCATGATGCGGCCGGGAAGAAGCGTAAACAGTCCCGCGATCACCAGCGCGCCGCCGAAGATCGAGATCATGGCGATGCGGTGGTGCGCGACGCGGTGGCGGCGCGCGTGCAGCACCCCAATCGGCAGCATGATCAGCGTGAAAATCGCCAGCAGATGGATCGGGCTCCAAGGTCCCCACAAGCGGATCGTGTGAACGAAGAACGCGCTAATGCTGACGGCGAGCATCAACAAAACCCACGCCCAGCCGAGCACGCGGTGCGGCAGTATTCCTTTCGGCGCCGAAAACTGGACGATGCCCAGCGCGAAGGCCGCCATCGCCGCAAAAGCATGGATTTGAATTGCGGCGCTTGCCGCCAACAGTGGAGCAAGCGTCATGTCGGCTCAGGTGAGGATTGTGTTGCAAAACTCGTTTTTCATTGGTGCTCAAAAATTCTGCGGGCTGCTGGCGCGACCTTCGTGTAAAGATATGAGGGACCTCACCGCCTCACGTTAAACTCATAGGCGAGTTCGGTAGCGCGACAGAGACTATACGAATCAGCGATTGCGTTCGGTTTCTTATTTTTGCGAAAAATTCGTAGCCCTTCAACTTTCGAGTTTTGCAACACAATCGTGAGGAATTCAACGCCGCCGTCGTCGAGTCCATAGTGCGCCGCGATCACCTTGACCTTCTTGTCTTTGACGAAGTGGGAAACGATCGGGCTTTGCGTGGCGATCTTGATCGCCGTGCGCTTGGCGCTTTCCCGCGCCGCGTTGTCGACAAAATCGCCGGGCTTGCCGTAAACGGCTTTCGCGGCCGGAACGATGGCGGCGATCATGGGGCCGATGGAGCCCGGAAATCTGGTGCCCTTGGTGGCGACTTCGCAGGCGGCGGCGACCGCGCCGCATCGCTCGTGCGCCATGACGACCACGAGCGGAATGCCGAGATGCTCGACGCCGTATTCGATGGTGCCTATGGTCGCGGTTTCGGCCATGTTGCCGGCGTTGCGAGCGACGAACAGTTCGCCCAGTCCGGTGCCGCCGAACAAGAGCTCGGGCGGCACGCGGCTGTCGGCGCAGGTCAGTATGGCGGCCCACGGCGCTTGCGCCTTGGCGATTTGCTCGCGTTGCGTCGAAAGATCGGCGGTGCAGATCTCTGGCACGCTGACATATTTCTGATTACCCGCTTTCAGTTTGGCGAGCGCCTCGTCGGCGGTGGTGTTCGTCCTTGCCCCGGCGGCAAAGGCGCGCGGCGCTCCGAGCGACGCTGCAGCGGCCAGGCCCGCCGCCGTCATCGACAAAAATCTCCGACGATCCGGAATGAAAGCACGACAGGTGGCGCACATGGTTTTCCCTTTTTAAGAACCCTGCCCCCACCCGCCTTGAGCCATGCTGATAACGGTCATAACAATTGTCTCAACGTCAAAACGGAATCTCGTCGTCCATGTCGCCACGGGAGCCGCGTGCGCCCGCGCCCGCCGCGGCCGCGACCTTGCGCGTCGGCCCGGGAGAACCGAATTCGCCGCCAGCGTCGTCGGCGCCTGCATCGCCGCCGCCGGAACCGGAGCCGGCGCGGTCCAAGAGCGTGAGTTCGCCGCGGAAACCTTGCAATACGACCTCGGTGGAATAGCGATCCTGGCCGGATTGATCCTGCCATTTGCGCGTTTGCAGCTGCCCCTCGATGAAAACCTTCGAGCCCTTCTTGAGATATTGCTCGGCGATGCGGCAGAGATTTTCATTGAAGATGACAACGCGATGCCACTCGGTCTTTTCCTTGCGCTCGCCGGTCGCCTTGTCGCGCCAGGATTCCGAGGTTGCGAGCCGCAGGTTCGCGACCGGTCGCCCGTCCTGGGTGCGGCGAATTTCCGGATCGGCGCCCAGATTGCCGATGAGAATGACCTTATTGACGCTTCCTGCCATGACACTTCTCCGATGACCAAATCCGATGACCTGACGTTGAGATTTCCGACTATTTGGCGCGACCGTCGTGCGCCGTAACCGTAGTGCGGCGCCCGGTCGCCACAAGGCCGACCACCGCGCAACCAGCCTTATCCACACATCCGGCGGTTCTAACGGGACAAGCGCAGCCTACGTTCTTATTTTGTTCTTGCGCGGGACGCAAGTGCTGTTTCGATTTATACACCGGGTGGTAACCATTCCTGGAATTGCCGCGGACTCGCCGTAGTAGCGCTCTGATGCCTCGCACGGTCTGCGACACGAAACGTTAACTAACCTACTGCCGGAATTCTCAGGAGGATTTTTTGCGACTGCCCGCAACCCGTTTAAATTACGTCATTTTTTGGACAGATTAGACGGTTGGAATGTGCCTGCATGTTGCCTTTGGGTGACATCAATGCGGGGTGTGATCGGTTAGAAGGTCGGCGACAACTTGGGTTGGATGGGTTCAATCGGAAGTCACGCGCAGATGGCGAAAACCGTGTACCAGCGTGATCGGCAAGGGGAGTTGGCATGAAGAAGATTTTGTTTGTCGGAGCGGTTACGCTCCTCGCTGGGGGACAAGCACTCGCGGCCGATCTGCCGCCTGCCGCTCCGGCGCCGCGGGCACCGGCGACTTACGTCCCTGCTCCCGCACCGATCTTCAGCTGGACCGGCATCTATGTCGGTTTGAACGGCGGCTACAATTGGGGCGGCTATTACCCGACCGGCTTTGCCAGCACGGCCCTCAAGGGCTTCCTGGTCGGCGGCACCGTCGGCGGCAACTATCAGATCGGGCAGTTCGTCATCGGCGTCGAAGGCGATGGCGACTATGACAGCATCAACAACACGACTCCCTATGGCGCCACGTTCAAGAGCAACTGGCTGGCCACCGTACGTGGTCGCGCCGGCTTCGCGTGGGACCGCGTATTGTTTTATGGAACGGGCGGCGGCGCGTTCGCTCCTGCGAACCACACCGGGATAACAGGCGTTAACAGCACCACGACCATGATCGGCTGGACCGGCGGCGGTGGCGTTGAATACGCCTTCACTCCGAATGTCACCTTCAAGGCCGAGTATCTTTTTGTTGGTTTCCCAAGCTCAAGCTTAAATCTGATTCCCTTGACTGGCCCTCCCGCTGTTTCCACCAGCATCAAGGTCCAGGAAAACGTCTTCCGCGTCGGCCTCAATTATAAATTCTGGTAGTCGCCGTCGAACGTAGTCGCTGGAGAGCCCCGGGTGAAAGCCCGGGGCTTTTGTTTACGGACACACCGCGTCTATCCTAAAACACGCTCATGACTTCGCTTGCCGCAGGGCTGCGCGCGTCCCCCATCCCCGGGCGCATTATTGCCGCATGGAACGCGCTCGCCGCGCGCGTCAATCCGGTCGCGCTGATCGCCGCCGCATGTGTGGTGCTGGTCGGGCCGCTTATCGTCTTCCGCGGCTACAACGCCGATGAAGGCCTCGCGGTCTCGATCGCGCGCACCGCGCTCGAGGACGGCCAGTGGCTCGTCCCGTATGTGTTCAATATGCGCTGGATCGAGCGCCCGACGCTGTTGTCTTGGGTCATTGCGGCAATCAGCGCGCCATTCGGCGAAGTGAACCAGATTACCGCGCGGTTGCCGATCGCCCTGTCGGTCTTGGCCGGCTGCCTGCTGATCTATTGGCTGCTGCGCCAGGTTTCCGCCAGCGTTGCGGCGGCGCTGTTCGGCGCCGCTCTGTTCCTCGCTTGCCCGCTGGTGATCCGCTCCTACGTAACGATCACCGCCGATCTACCGCTTGCGGTGCTGCTGTTCCTTGCGTTCTGTCTGTGGTGGAGCGGCAACGCGAAAGGATCGATCAGCGTTCTGCGCTGGCTCGCCATCGGCGTCGTGCTGGCGTTCGCCGGATTGCTCAAAGGCCCGCAGCCGATCGCCTATTTCGCGCTGGGCGTCGGTCTCTATGTACTCGTCACGCGCTCATGGCGGCAACTGCCCGGCCTGATCCTGGCGGGGTTGATCTGTGCCGCGCCGCTCGCCGCCTGGTATGCGGCGGTCTACAGGCCCGGGGACGAAGGCAGTTGGGCCGCGTTTATGCGCGTGCGCCCGGCGGTGCTGTTGCCTGGGCCCCTGCGCGCCGCCTTTGATACCTTGGTGGAAACGCTGCCGGCGGCGCTCGCAGCGGCGGTCTTTTTGATCGGCTCCGCGGTACGCGGGCGCGAATTTGTCCGGCCCGGATTCATACCGGCGCTCGCCTGTTACGCCTTCACCGCAGCGGTGGTGATCCTGTTTTGGCCCGGTGGTTCGCTGCCACGCTATTACTTGCCGATGGTGCTGCCACTGAGCGTGTTTGGCGGCCTCGGCTACGACCTGTTTGGGGCGCGCCGTCCCGAGATCGTCGCGCCGATCCTGGTCTTCACCGTAGCGCTCCTCACTTACGCGCTGATCTACGCGCTCGTTTCGCCGCTCTTGCCGCAGCAATACCGGCAGGCCCGCATCGAGGCGGGCGAACTCACCGCGCTGGTGCAGGCCGCGCCGGCGCCGATTTATCGTTACGGAGACACCGCGCTCAATACGCTCCCCTATGTGCCGGGCCGCATCGTCATCGCGACCGAGGACGAGATGGCGGCCGCTCCCGCCCCCGCCTGGATGATCCTGCCGGCCGATCAGGCGGAAGCGTTGCTGGCGCGGCGCCCGGGAAAGCTCCGCGTGGTGCGGCCGCTCGGTGACGTCGGCCAGTGGCGGCTGTTGCGGCTCGACCCGTAAGCGCTCGCAATGGCGTGTCAGCCGCCGAAGCCGTGGGCGCGCCAGTGAACCATGAGCGTCAACAGCCGCCTGATGTTGCCGCCGACGCCCATTTTGCTGGCGGTCGGTTTCTGGTCGTAGCGCAGCCGCAACGGAATTTCGGTAAAGCGCGCACCGAGTGTGTTGAGCTTGAGCAAAAGCTCGACCATGCAGGCGAAGCCGCGCTCGGCGATCAGCTTGTCGCCGTAGCGTGCCGCTGCGCGCTTGAGAAGTCCGACGCGATAGGCGCGATAGCCGCAGGTGTAATCCCACACACCATGCACCGGGTGAATAAGCTTGAACAATGCAGCGGCCCCAAGCGCCGTCACGCGGCGAAACGCCGGCACGCCCTGCACCGTCGCGCCGCGCACATAGCGCGAAGCGATGACCACGTCGGCGCCGTCGGCCAGTAGCGGGAGCATGGCGGCGATCTGCGCCGGATCATGGGTGTCGTCGCAATCCATGACGACGAGGATGTCGGCGTCATTGGCGTTGTCGGCGGCATAATTCACCAATGCGCGCAGTCCGGCGCCGAGCCCCTTGTTGACCGCACCGTCGATGATCACCAGAGGCAGCCGCGCGCTCCATTCGCGCGCGATCGGCAACGTCGCATCGGTCGAACCGTCGTTGTACAGCACAGTGGCGATCGGCAAGCCTGAGGATTTGCTGAAAGCATCGATGCGCGACATCAGCCGCGGCAGCGCGATCTCCTCGTTGAAGGCGGGCAGCCCGATATAAATTCTGCGGGATTCGGCCATCGGGCTGCGTCGTTATTGCGCCGGTCCGGTGCGGGCGCGGCCAAAGGCCGGACGCGCCTGTTCGCACGGCACCAGCATTACAATGCCGCTTTGGCGAGCGACCATAACAGCGAGGCGCTCTTTTTCATCCCGCTGCGCTCGCCGCCCGCTTGCCTAGACCGAAGGCGGCGCTGATGCGCTCGGCCGCATAGCCGTCGCCGTAGGGCGAGCCGCCGGTCGCCATTTTCGCGTAGGCTTTTTGGTCGGTGAGGAGTTGGCGCACCGCGCCAACGATGGCCGCGGTCTCGGTACCGACCAGCCGCGCGACGCCAAGCTCGACCGCTTCGGGCCGCTCGGTCACGTCGCGCATCACCAGCACCGGTTTTTTCAGAAACGGCGCTTCCTCCTGGATGCCGCCGGAATCGGTGACGATGAGATGCGCCCCCAACATCTCCTCGACCAGCCGCGGGTAGGACAGCGGCGGCAACAGCCGCACGCGCTCATGCGCCATCCGCAGCCGCTCGAAGTTTTCACGTACCGCGGGGCTTGGATGCACTGGAATGACGAATTCGATGTCGGGAAACTCCTGCACCAGCGCGAGCACTGCGCGGCCGATCGCGTCCATGCGCGCGCCCTGGTTCTCGCGGCGGTGCGCCGTCAGCAGGATTCGCCGGCGGCGCTGGCCGCTGGCTGGCGTTGGCGCAATGCGCCCGAGCGCGAGCCGCAGCGCGTCGATACCGGTATTGCCGGTGAGATAAAGCTGCGACGGGTCGATCCCCTCGCCGCGCAGATTGGCGAGCGCACCGCGGGTCGGACAAAAATGCCAGCGCGCGACACGGTCGGCGGCGATCCGGTTGAACTCTTCCGGAAACGGCGCGCGCAGATTGCCGGTGCGCAATCCGGCCTCGACATGGGCGAAGGGAATTTCGAGATAGAAAGCCGCCAAGGCTGCGACCAGCACGGTGGTGGTGTCGCCCTGGGCCACCACCACGTCGGGCCGGTGCTTGCCGATCATCGTCTCCATGGCCGGCAGCATGGCCGAGGTGAGCGTCGCAAGCGTGCGTGATTTGGCGACGCTGATGCTGTCATCGGGCGTAATCCCGAACCACGCCAGCGGCTCCTGCGCGAGCTTGTTATGCTGGCCGGAGCACACGGTCGTAACCTCCGCGTGCCGCCGGAGCTCCAGGATCACCGGGGCCATTTTGATCGCTTCGGGCCGCGTTCCGACTACACACAGAAACCGCATCGACCCTGCCGGCTTTGCAATTGAAGCCGCCCCAAAAGCGCGCTCCTTATACATTGTGGTGCAACCGGCGCGAAACGGCTTATTTTCGCGCGGCTGCGCTGCGCTTGCGTCGGATTTCCTGGGGAATGTCGCGCCGTCCACACTGGCGAAGCCGGCTCGTTCTCACTATGTTCGTATTCTTGTAATAACCCGCTGTGCCAATGAACGACCTGTTCGACTCCTCGGGCAAATCCAGCCGCCAGACTGGGCGCGCGAAAGCAGCGCGCAATACCCACACCATCGCCATTCGCGGCGCCCGCGAGCACAACCTCAAAAACGTCGATCTCGATATTCCGCGCGACGAGCTCGTGGTGTTCACTGGGCTGTCGGGTTCCGGCAAATCCTCGCTAGCCTTCGACACCATTTATGCCGAGGGCCAGCGCCGCTATGTCGAAAGCCTGTCGGCCTATGCGCGGCAATTTTTGGAGATGATGCAGAAGCCGGACGTCGACCAGATCGACGGCTTGTCGCCGGCTATCTCCATCGAGCAGAAGACCACCTCGCGCAATCCGCGCTCGACCGTCGGCACCGTCACCGAGATCCACGATTATATGCGGCTCCTCTGGGCGCGGGTCGGCGTGCCCTATTCGCCGGCGACCGGACTGCCGATCGAGAGCCAGACCATCTCGCAGATGGTCGACCGCATCCTGGCGCTGCCGGAAGGCACCCGGCTTTATCTGCTCGCGCCGGTGGTGCGCGGAAGAAAGGGCGAGTACCGCAAGGAGCTCGCCGAGTTCGGCAAGAAAGGCTACCAGCGCGTCAAAGTCGACGGCGTGTTCTACGAAATCGCCGACGTCCCGGCGCTGGACAAGAAATTCACCCACGACATCGACGTGGTTGTCGACCGCCTCGTGGTGCGGCCCGACATCGCCACGCGGCTCGCGGATTCGCTCGAGCAGGCCTTGAAGCTTGCCGACGGGCTCGCGGTTGCGGAGCTCGCGGATGCGCCGCCGGGGGCCGGCGCCAAGACCGTGAGCAAGGCCAACCGGCAGCGCAACGAGACCGCCGAGCGCCTCGTGTTCTCGGAGAAATTCGCCTGCCCGGTGTCCGGCTTCACGATTCCGGAGATCGAGCCGCGGCTGTTCTCATTCAACAATCCGTTCGGCGCCTGCCCGAAATGCGGCGGGCTCGGCGTCGAGCAGCATATCGATCCGGACCTGGTCATTCCCGACAAGGAGCGGACCTTGCGCAAGGGCGCGATCGCGCCGTGGGCGAAATCGTCGTCGCCCTATTACACGCAGACGCTCGCCGCGTTGGGCAAGCACTACAAATTCACCCTCGACACCAAGTGGAAGGACCTACCGAAGAAGACGCAGGACGCCATCCTCTACGGCTCTGGCGATACCGAGATCCGGTTCTCCTATGACGACGGCATGCGCGCCTACGAGACCAAGCGGCCGTTCGAAGGCGTGATCACCAATCTCGAACGCCGCTTCAAGGAGACCGACAGCGACTGGGCGCGCGAGGAGATCGCCCGCTATTTCACCGACGTGCCGTGCGAGGCCTGCCATGGCTATCGCCTGAAGCCCGAAGCCTTGTGTGTGAAAATCGCCGGCCTGCACATCGGCGAAGTCTCCGACATGTCGGTGAAGGTGGCGGCCGCGTGGTTTGAGGCGCTGCCGCAAAAGCTGACCGCCAAACAGAACGAGATCGCCGTGCGCATTTTGAAGGAAATCCGCGCGCGGCTGAAATTTCTGGTCGACGTCGGGCTCGATTATCTCACGTTGGCCCGCGCCTCGG
>CAYWNY010000119.1:0-11726 GCA_964459765.1 uncultured Hyphomicrobiales bacterium
CTCGACCGCGAGCGCGCTTATCCGGAGGAATTCGTCGCCGCCTTGACCAAGGCCGGCTTCCTCGCCGCCCTCATTCCCGAAGAGTATGGCGGCAGCGGGCTGCCGATGAACGCGGCCGCCGCCATTATGGAGGAAATCCAGGCTTCGGGGTGCAACGGCGCCGCCTGCCACGCGCAAATGTATACGATGGGGACGCTGCTGCGCCACGGCAGCGCCGAGCAGAAAAAACGCTATCTCCCGGCGATTGCGCGCGGTGAGCTGCGCCTGCAGGCGTTTGGCGTCACCGAGCCGACGTCGGGCACCGACACGTTGGGCTTACGCACCTTCGCGACGCGCGACGGCGATCATTACATCGTCAACGGCCAAAAGATCTGGACGTCGCGCGCCGAGCACTCCGATCTGATGCTGCTGCTCGCGCGCACCACGCCGCGCGAGGAGGCTAAATCGCGCACCGGCGGCCTGTCGGTGTTTCTCGTCGACATGCGCGCGGCGAAGGGCCTGGGGCTCACCATCCGCCCGATCCGCACCATGATGAACCACGCCACCACCGAAGTGTTTTTCGACGCAATGCGCATCCCCGCCGACAACCTGATCGGCACGGAGGGCGAGGGCTTTCGCTACATCCTTTCGGGCATGAATGCCGAGCGCATCCTGATTGCCGCGGAGTGCATCGGCGACACCAAATGGTTCATCGACAAGGCCGCTTCCTATGCCCGCGAGCGGGTCGTCTTCGGCCGGCCAATCGGCCAGAACCAGGGCGTACAATTTCCGATCGCGCGGTCCTACATCGGCATGCGCGCGGCGGAATTGATGGTGCGTGAGGCGGCTGCACTTTACGAGGCCGGCAAGGACTGCGGCGCCGAGGCCAACATGGCCAAGCATCTGGCCGCCGAAGCGTCCTGGGTGGCAGCCGACATGTGCGTCCAAACGCATGGCGGCTTCGGCTTCGCCGAGGAGTTCGATATCGAGCGCAAGTTCCGCGAGACCAGGCTCTATACGGTGGCACCGATTTCCACCAATCTCATTCTGTCCTACATCGCCGAGCATGTGTTGGGACTGCCGAGGTCGTATTAGGCGTCATGACGCTTCCGCTTGAAGGACTTCTGGTGGTTTCGCTCGAACAGGCGGTAGCGGCGCCGATGTGCACGTGCCGTCTCGCTGACGCCGGCGCGCGTGTCCTAAAGATCGAGCGTCCGGAGGGCGATTTTGCCCGTTTCTATGACCGCTTTGCCAACGGTGAATCGAGCTACTTCGTGTGGCTCAATCGCGGCAAGGAATCGGTCGTGCTTGATCTGGCCAAACCGGAAGATAGAGCGGTGCTCGAAGTTATGCTCAAGCGCGCCGACATCTTTGTGCAAAACCTTAAACCCGGGACGATTAGCAAGCTCGGCTTTCCCATCGCGCGGCTACGGCGCGATTATCCGCGGCTGATCTGCGCCTCGATCTCAGGCTTCGGCGAGACGGGGCCGTTTGCGACGCGCAAGGCCTACGATCTGTTGATCCAGGCCGAGGTGGGATTGGCATCGATCACCGGCACGACCGAGCCGTCGCGTGTGGGCGTTTCCATCGTCGATGTTACGACCGGAATGGATGCCTATGAGGCGATCCTGGAAGCCTTGATCGCGCGAGCGCGAACCGGCGAGGGCGCCGAGCTGTCGGTTTCCATGTTCGACGCCATCGCCGACTGGATGGCGGTGCCGTTGATGCAACAGGAAGCGGGCAAACCGCCGCAGCGCGTCGGTCTCGCGCACGCCGCCATCGCGCCTTACGGGGTATTTCCGACCCGCGACGGCGCCGGCATCCTGATCGCAGTCCAGAACGATCGCGAATGGCGCGTGCTTGCCGAGAAAGTCTTGGGCGACGCCGCGCTTGCCGCCGATCCGGCCTTCGCCACCAATCTGGCGCGGGTCGAGCGCCGCGCCGCAACCGACGGCAAGGTCGCGGCCTTCACCAAATCCCTCGACGTTGAGGCGCTCTCTCAAAAACTCGCAACCGCCGACATCGCCTTTGCCCGCGTCAATGACGTCGCTGCGCTTGCCTGCCATCCGCATTTGCGGCGCGTCAGCATCCGCACGCCGAGCGGCCCGGTATCTTACCCCGCGCCGGCGGAGCGGCACGCTTCGACGTCGCGTCCTTACGGTCCTGTTCCGGCGCTCGGCGAGCACACCGAAAAGGTGCGCGCGGAGTTCATGGCGGCGGCCAACGCGCGTTGATTGGAGAGAATGTCATGGACATCGGTTTCATCGGGCTCGGCAATATGGGGTCGCACATGGCGCGGCGGCTCATCGGGGCCGGCCATCGCGTTACCGTCTATGACACGCGCCAGGAAGCCATCGGCAATCTCGCGGCGGTCGGCGCGGTCGCCGCGCGTTCGCCGGCGGAAGTTGCCGATGCGGCCGAGACGGTCATCGCCAGTCTGCCAACGCCGGATGTCGTGCTCAAAGTCGCAACCGGTTCCGACGGCGTCATCGAGGGTAAGCGCGTGCGCCGTTTCATCGATGTCTCTACGACCGGCGCGGCGATGGCGCAGCGCATCTTCAAGCTGTTGGCGGCCCGCGGCATCGTGCAGATCGATGCGCCGGTGAGCGGCGGCGTCGTCGGCGCCGAGAAAGGTACGCTTGCGGTGATGGCCTCGGGTCCGCGCGCCGACATTGAAGCGGTCGAGCCGGCGCTGAAAGCGCTCGGCAGGATCTTTTTCATCGGCGAACAGCCCGGGGCCGGGCAGACGATGAAGCTCTGCAACAACGCGCTCGCCGCCGCGTGCACGGCTGCCACGTCGGAAGTGATGGTGACGGGAGTTAAGGCGGGCCTCGACCCGCGTCTCATGCTCGACGTCATTAACGCCGGCACGGGGCGCAACACGGCAACCGAAGTCAGATTTGCGAAATTCATTTTGCCCGGCACGTTCGACTCCGGCTTTACCGCCGGGTTGCTGCTCAAGGACGTGAACCTGTTTCTCGCCGAGCGCGAAGCGCTCGGCGTGCCGACTGCGGCGATCGAAGCCGCCGCAGCGCTCTTGGCGCTGACGTGCAAGGAGATTGGACCGGAGGCCGACAACACGGCCGTGGTACAGCCGATTGAGAACCGCGCCGGCGTGAAGGTGCGCGCGTCCTAGCCGTCCTCTCGCCTTTGGAGCATCAGCGGCGCGACCGTGTTCAAACACTTGTTTGAATTTGTACTGCGGAAATCAAGAATATATCTTTAAAATCAGATATTTAACAAAATACGGATTTCTGTGATCGCGGTCACTTCCGGGCTCGCCTCCGATCGGTAAGGTGCAATTAACAACTTGGTTCGCCGTGCTGAGCCGCGCATCCCCCCGACCCCCCGACGGCCGGCGGCGACCCCAAGGGGTGGTTACTCGGTCCCCAACCCCACCCATGACCCGAGAGGGTCGACTGGCCCGCCCGGATTTAAACATCCGGGCGGGCTTTTATGTCTCGCCACATTGTTGGTGTGGATTATTGCGGATGCAACAGTCGCGTGCTTTGCTGGCACGATCGAGGCGAGGGGGTGACGGTGACGGCAACGAGCACCCGTCCGGGGCCGAGCCTGTTATCGGGCCTGCCCGGGCGTCTTGCGACGGACCTGTTTGCCGGTGCAAAGCCAGTGCGGCTCGCGGCCGACGAGGTGCTTTTTCTCGCCAGCGATCCAGGTGACGGCTGTTACCGCATCGACGAGGGCCTGCTTAAAGTCACGATGGTGTCGCGCGCCGGTACGGAGCGGATTCTCAGCTTCGTCGGCTCCGGCGCCATTGTCGGCGAGCTTTCCATGATCGATGGATTGCCGCGCTCGGCGGCGGTGGTCGCAGTGCGCGATTCCGTGCTGAGCTTTTTGAGCCGCGCGGCGTTCGAGGCATTCGCGCAGAAACATCCCGAAGTCTACAAGACTCTGGTTACGCTTCTCGCCATGCGTTTGCGCGAGACCGACACGGTCGTCGCGGCCGGGAGCTTCCTGCCGCTTAAAGGACGCGTCGCCTCGACTTTGCTCGAACTGGCCGAACAATTCGGCCAGGACGTCGGCTCGGGCCGCATCGTCATTCGCCAGAAGATCGGGCAAAGCGACATTGCCGCCATGGCGGGCATCGCGCGCGAGAATGTCAGCCGCATTCTCAACGACTGGAAGCGGCGCAAACTGATAAGCCGCCTGTCCGGATATTATTGCCTTGAGAACAAGGCCCAATTGGAGCACGAAGCGGAGGTCTAAACTCCGCACCGCTGCTCGCGCCGTTCCAAGATGAAAATTCCCTCGCTCGCCGATTTTCGCCGCGTCGTCGTGAAAGTCGGCTCCTCGCTCCTAGTCGACGCGCAAGCGGGCCGGCTCAGGGAATCCTGGCTTGCGTCGCTGACGCACGATCTCGCCGCATTCCATCGGCAAGGGCGTGACGTCCTGGTCGTCTCATCGGGCGCTATTGCGCTCGGTCGTGCAGTCCTGCGGCTCCCAGGCGGTCCTCTCAAGCTTGAAGACAGCCAGGCGGCGGCGGCCGTCGGCCAGATCGCGCTGGCGCGCACCTGGACCGAGGCCTTGTCGCGCCATGGCATCGTTGCTGGTCAAGTGCTGGTTACGCTTGGCGACACCGAGGAGCGCCGGCGTTACCTGAACGCACGCTCGACAATCGACACGCTGCTGCAATGGCGCGCGATTCCGGTCATCAACGAGAACGATACGGTGGCGACCAACGAAATCCGCTACGGCGACAACGACCGTCTGGCGGCGCGCGTGGCGACAATGGTGAGCGCCGATCTTCTGGTGCTGCTCTCCGACGTGGACGGGCTTTACGACGCGCCGCCCGAAACCAACGCCGCGGCCAAGCACATCCCATGCGTCGCCCGCATCACTGCGGAAATCGAAGGTATGGCCGGCGCGGCCGGCTCGGAGCTTTCGCGCGGCGGCATGCAGACCAAGATCGAGGCGGCGCGCATCGCCACCAGTGCCGGCACGCACTTGGTCATCGCCTCGGGCAAGGTGGAGCATCCGTTGCAGGCGATCGCCGACGGCGCCCGCTGCACCTGGTTTTTGACACCCGCCAATCCGGTGACGGCACGCAAAAAATGGATCGCAGGTGTGCTTGAGCCGAAAGGAACGCTCACCATCGATGCGGGCGCAGTAGCGGCGCTGCGGCGCGGCAAAAGCCTTTTGCCGGCGGGCGTTACCGCCATCGACGGCGACTTTGCCCGTGGCGATGCGGTCGTCATCCGAGGGCCGGACGGCGCCGAAATCGGGCGCGGTCTTTCGGCCTATGAAGCGGAAGATGCGCAGAGAATCCGCGGTCGTCCATCGGCGGAAATTGCCTCGATTCTTGGCTTCGCCGGCCGCGCCGAAATGGTCCACCGTGACGATTTGGTCGTCGGCCCGGAATAGAACCCTACCCGACCGCCAAGATCTAACGCCCGGCTGACTGACGGTTTCCGCGACTGGTACTGAACTTTTTGCCGCTGGCGGTCTTTAAGCCAGTCTGTTTGGGCGACGACTGCTTGGCGCTGGTTCGGCGGCGAAACGCCAACGCCCGTGGCGGCGGCGGGTTGGGCGGGTCCGCGGCAAAATTGATGCGCTGGCCGCCTGGTAACACCAAATAGCGTGCGATGACGCGCAGATGCCCTTCTTCCGCGCCGAAACCCTCGACCACATAAGTCGCCCCTACCGGGAACCGACGGGGCAACCGGCTCAGCGTACGATTAATCGGCAGTCCCATTTCATCCTCCTACTAGGCTCAGACCGGGACAAACTTAGCGTCGACAGGTTCGGCCACTTCCTTGGCCCTGCCACGAAGCGGTTACGCTTTCGCCGACCCACCGATGCAGGCACTGTCAGGGTGGAACGTTTTAGGATTATTGCGGTTCTTCGAAAGCAGAGCTGTTTCCCCACTATCCACAACTATTAATAAACATCGACACGGGGCAGTGCAGACGGACCTCGCGCCCATCCGATCGCGAACTCGTGTGGGCGTTTGTTGAAAGGCTTGATACCCCGAGCCGCCTCGCCGGGCCCCGCCGAACATGGTAGGAAGCGGAACCTGAGACGGATCAAGGTCATGAACGCTCCGCTTAAGGCGGTGGGGAACGCCAGCAACCTGCAAGCGACGATGCGTAGCATCGGGCGCGAGGCGAGGTCGGCCGCTCGCATACTCGCGCTCGCACCTGCCGCGCAGAAGAATCGCGCGCTGGCCGCTATAGCCGCTGCGGTCCGCCGGTTGCGGTCGGCGATCCTTGCGGCCAATGCCGAGGACGTTGCCGAGGCGAAATCGGCGGGTGCTACCGCGGCCTTTCTCGATCGTTTGACGCTCGATCCAAAACGGATCGAAGCGATGGCGGCGGGGCTTGATGCGGTCCGCAAGCTCAAGGATCCGGTCGGCGCCGTCATGGCGTCATGGCGGCGGCCGAACGGCATGCGCATCGAGCGGGTGCGGGTGCCGCTCGGTGTTGTCGGAGTGATTTATGAAAGCCGCCCGAACGTCACGGCCGATGCCGGCGCGCTTTGTCTGAAGGCTGGCAATGCAGTGATCCTGCGCGGCGGTTCTGAAAGCTTTCGCTCGACGCGTGCCATTCACGCCGCGCTCGTCGAGGGCCTCACCGAAGCCAGCCTGCCGGCGGCGGCCATTTCGCTGGTGCCGACCCGCGACCGGGCCGCCGTCGGCATGATGCTCGCCGGTCTTGGCGGCGCAATCGACGTGATTGTGCCGCGCGGCGGGAAGGATCTGGTCGAGCGCGTGCAGACTGAGGCGCGCGTACCGGTGTTTGCGCATCTTGAAGGCGTCTGCCACGTCTATGTCGACGCAGCAGCCAAGCTTTCGATGGCCAAGCGCATCGTGCTCAACGCCAAGATGCGCCGCACCGGTGTGTGCGGGGCCGCTGAAACCTTGCTGGTCGATCGCGCCGGAGCAGCGAAACTGGTCAAGCCCCTCATCGCGATGCTGATTGACGCCGGCTGCGAAGTGCGCGGCGATGCGGCGGTGCAAGCGGTCGATGCGCGGGTGAAGTCGGCGAGCGAAGCCGATTGGAGCACCGAATATCTCGATGCCATCCTCACTGCTGGCGTGGTCGACGGCGTCGATGCCGCGATCGCGCATATCGAGCGCTATGGCTCGCACCACACCGACGCCATCGTCACCGAGAATCGCACGGCCGCGGAAAAGTTTTTGCGCGAGGTGGATTCGGCAACCGTGCTGCACAATGCGTCGACGCAATTCGCCGACGGCGGCGAGTTCGGCTTTGGCGGAGAGATCGGCATTGCGACCGGGCGGTTGCACGCGCGCGGTCCGGTCGGCGTCGAGCAACTGACGAGTTTCAAATATCGTATTCGCGGCAACGGGCAGACGCGGCCGTAAGGTTTCGCCGCATCCGCCGCACAGATGCGGACGCGGCGGACGGCAGGGGGAGTGGTTTTCAAGGCTATGAACTGTGAGTTCCCGCTCCCCCGTGCGGCCGACGTTGAGGTTAAGTTCAAACCCCGCCTCGCCTTGCCGCCCAATGCGCCCGGCATGCGCATTGGGCTGTTTGGCGGCACCTTCGATCCGCCGCATGCCGCACACCGCGCCGCTTGTCTGTTGGCGATGAAGCGGCTCGGCCTCGACCGGGTCTGGTGGCTGGTCACGCCGGGCAATCCGCTGAAGGATACGAGCGGGCTCGCGCCACTGTCCGCGCGCGTCTTTGCGGCGCAGGAGCTGGCGCATCATCCGCGCATCGATGTCACCGACATTGAGGCGCGTCTTGGCACGCGCTACACCTACCAGACGGTGAGGTACCTGGTGCGCCGTTGCCCGCAAATCCATTTTGTCTGGATCATGGGCGCCGACAATCTGCGCAGCTTCCATCGTTGGCAGCGCTGGCGCGACATTGCCAGGCTCCTACCTATCGCGGTGGTGGATCGGCTCGGTCCGAGCCTCTACTCCGCCGCCGGCGTCGCCGGCCAGGCGCTCGGTTACGCGCGGCTGCCCGAATCCGCTGCGCGATCCTTGCCGGGACGCAAACCGCCGGCCTGGGTTTATCTGCACGGGCTCAAATCGCCCTTGTCCTCGACGGCGCTACGGGCGGCACGGGCCTTGCAAGACAACTGACGTAATGAAATTGATTGCAACTAAATGACGGCAAAAGTACTGTTAACTGCGCATGCCTATCTTAGTGTCGGTCTTGGACTCGACGGCCAAGGCCGAAAAACGGAGCGGAAGGATACGGACCCCTGTCCACACCTGTAACTCTTCGGGCCGAACGTCGCGCGCCCGAGCCGGTCTCCAGAATGCGTCCTGACGCCGAGGAGATCCTTCGTTTGGTCCTCACCCGCCTCGACGAGATGAAGGCGGAGGATACCCTCACCATCGACCTCCGAGACAAATCTTCGATCGGCGACTACATGGTCATCGCTTCTGGCCGGTCGCAGCGCCATGTCGGCTCGGTTGCCGACCGGGTGGTCGAGGATTTGCACAAAGCCGGCGTTGCCGCGCGGGTCGAAGGCGTTCCGCACTGCGACTGGGTGCTGATCGACGCGGTCGACGTCATTGTTCACGTCTTCCGTCCCGAGGTCCGCGCCTTCTACAACCTCGAAAAAATGTGGTTGGGTAGTCGGCCGGCGCAACGAGCGAGCTAGAACGCTCGCGCAGAGGGGTGAGTAGTCTCGGCCCGGATTGGGCCGCTGGTTGCTTGCGCCTTAATTCTCGCTCACATGTCGCGTCATGCGTCTGTCCATCGCCGCCATCGGCCGCCTCAAGCAGGGGCCGGAACGCGAGCTTGCCGAGGCCTATCGCAAGCGGGCGCAAACAACAGGGCGTCCGCTTGGCTGGCGCGAGGTTGAAATTATTGAAATCCGCGAAAGCCGCGCCCAGGATGCCGAAAGGCGCCGGGTCGAAGAGGCGATCGCACTGGCCAATATTATTCCAGCGGACGCTATCGTCGTTGCTCTCGACCAGAATGGGGAAAGCCTGGACAGCGCGGCGCTCGCCGGTCTCCTTCGTCAATGGCGTGCCGACGGCCGACCGGCAGTTTACTTTGTCATTGGCGGCGCCGACGGGCTTGCAAAAACCCTGTTCGACCGCGCCAGGATCCGGCTCGCTTTCGGCAACGCGACGTGGCCGCACCAACTCGTCCGCATCATGTTGCTCGAACAGATCTATCGCGCCGGCACTATCCTTGGCGGCCACCCCTATCATCGGGCTTGAAAAGCCAGATTCCGCCGCGAAGGTTGCTTCTTCTTAATGTTGCCTCACCGAGATGTGACTGTTGCTTGCGGTCTTGGTCTTAATCCGGGCGCAACGCGCCCGCTTTGTCTTGCGTTTAGAAGCTCGGCGTCTACCCTTGCAAAGCATGATTCTTCAGCGCCCGAACCGCAGCGATCCGCGCCTTGTGCTCGGATCGGCCTTGGCGCTGGCACTGCCATTCGCCCTCGATTTGGCCGCCTTCGCGCAGACGGCGCCCGGCCAAACTCCGGCGGGCGCGGCACCCGCGCCGGCATCCCAAAGCGCGCCTGCGCCTTCCCCCGCGCAAACAGAAACGGACGCGCTCAAACAGCATGATCAGGAGCTGGATGCGGTCCGCGCCCAGGAGCGCGCGTCGGCGGAAAGCCAGGCCAAGCTACGGCGTGAAATCGAGGCCATCGGCGACGATCACCGAGCGCTCAACCAACAGCTCATCGACACCGCCGCGCGCATCCGCGACGTCGAGGCGAATATCGACACGACGCGGACGCGGCTCAAACCGCTCGACGACCAGGCAAGCGCGATTCGCAAGTCGCTCGACGAGCGCCGCGTCGCCATCGTCGAGATCATTGCCGCTCTTCAGCGCATCGGACGCCAGCCGCCGCCGGCGCTCTTGGTGCGGCCCGAAGATGCACTGGAGGCGGTGCGCACCGCGATCACGCTTGGCGCCGTGCTTCCGGACATACGCAGCGAGGCCGACGCTTTGGCCGGCGACCTCGGCGATCTGTTGACGCTGCGCAAGGAAATTTCCGGCGAGAACGATCGGCTGGCGCATGACCTCGATCTTTTGGGGCGCGAACAATTGCGCATGAACGTTTTGATCGACGAGAGGCAAAAAAAGCAATCGGCCACCGAGGAGGTGCTCGAGGCGGAACGCGGGCGCGCCGCCGAGCTGGCGCGGACGGCCGACGGCCTCAAGGACTTGATCGCCAAACTCGAATCGAACCTAGATCCGGCGACGCGCGCGGCGCGCGCCGAGGCTCGTTCAATCGAGGAGGATGCGACGCGGCCGGATCTCGCGGCGCTTAAGGATCCGGGCCGGCTGGCGCCCGCGGTCACTTTTGCGGCGACGCGCGGACATTTGCGGCTGCCGGTCAACGGTGCGAAAATCCGCGAATTCGGCGGTTCCGACGGCGCCGGCGGAACCCAGAGAGGGCAGTCGATAGCCGCCCGGCCGGGCACACAGGTAACTTCCCCGTGCGACGGCTGGGTTGTTTACGCCGGACCGTTCCGCAGCTACGGCCAACTCTTGATCCTCAATGCCGGCGGCGGCTATCATGTGTTGCTAGCGGGGATGGAACGTATTTCCGTCGATCTCGGCCAGTTTGTGCTAACTGGTGAACCCGTGGCAGTGATGGGCGGCGGATCGCAGGTATCCGCGGCCGCGGCGACCAAGTCCAAGCAACCTGTACTCTATGTGGAGTTCCGCAAAGACGGCACTCCCATCGATCCCAGCCCGTGGTGGGCAACAAACGAAGGCGAAAAGGTTCGCGGATGATGCGCAAAACTACCCTCATTTTCTTGGGCGCGATCGCAGGTGCCGGGCTCACGCTCCTTGTCACGCAGCCGCATTCGGTGTTCGTCGGGTCGAGCGCCAAGGCGGCGTCCTCGGATACCTACCGGCAGCTCAACCTGTTCGGCGATGTGTTCGAGCGGGTACGCGCCGACTACGTCGAGAAGCCCGACGACTCAAAGCTCGTCGAATCAGCCATCAACGGCATGCTCGCCGGCCTCGATCCGCATTCGAGCTATATGGATCCCAAGAGCTTCCGTGACATGCAGGTGCAGACCCGCGGCGAATTCGGCGGGCTCGGCATCGAGGTCACCATGGAAGACGGCCTAGTGAAGGTGGTCGCCCCGATCGACGAAACGCCTGCGGCCAAGGCCGGCGTCATGGCCAACGACATCATCACCAAGCTCGACGACGAGCAGGTCCAGGGCCTCACGCTCAATCAGGCCGTGGAAAAAATGCGCGGGCCGGTGAACACCAAGATCAAGCTCACCATCATGCGCAAGGGCCAGGACAAGCCGATCGACGTCACTATCGTGCGCGACGTCATCCGCGTGAAATCGGTGCGTTCGCATTCGGAGGGCGATGACGTCGGCTATATCCGCGTCACGCAATTCAACGAGCAGACCACCGACGGCCTCAAGAAGGCGATCGCCGATCTCACCAATCAGCTCGGCGCCGACAAGCTCAAAGGCTTCGTCATCGACTTGCGAAACAATCCGGGCGGCCTGCTCGATCAGGCGATTTCGGTGTCGGATGCGTTCCTCGACCGCGGTGAGATCGTTTCAACCCGTGGCCGCAACGCCGAAGAAACCCAGCGCTTCAACGCCCGGCCCGGCGACCTCACCAAGGGCAAGCCGGTGATCGTCCTGATCAACGGCGGCTCGGCCTCGGCCTCGGAAATCGTCGCCGGCGCCCTTCAGGACCACAAACGCGCCACGCTGGTCGGCACGCGCTCGTTCGGCAAAGGATCGGTTCAGACCATCATCCCGCTCGGCGCCGGCAACGGCGCGCTGCGGCTGACCACGGCGC
>CAYWNY010000120.1:0-11671 GCA_964459765.1 uncultured Hyphomicrobiales bacterium
ATGCTCGGCAAGGCCAAGAAGGTGATGATCGACAAGGAAAACACCACGATCGTCAACGGCGGCGGCAAGAAGAAGGACATCGAGGACCGCATCACCCAGATCAAGGCGCAGATCGAGGAGACCACTTCCGACTACGACCGCGAGAAGCTCCAGGAACGTCTGGCCAAGCTCGCGGGCGGCGTCGCGGTGATCCGCGTCGGCGGCGCCACCGAGGTCGAGGTGAAGGAGCGCAAGGATCGCGTCGATGACGCGATGCATGCGACCCGCGCCGCGGTCGAGGAAGGCGTGCTTCCGGGCGGCGGTGTTGCGCTTCTGCGCGCCACCGAGGCGCTCAAGAAAGTACGCACGCACAACGAAGACCAGAAGCACGGCGTCGACATCGTGCGCAAGGCGCTGCAGGCTCCGGCCCGGCAGATCGCCACCAATGCCGGTGAAGACGGTTCCGTCATCGTCGGCAAGATCCTGGAGAACAGCAACTACGGCTTCGGCTTCGACGCCCAGGCCGGCGAATACGTCGACTTGGTGAAGAAGGGCATCATCGATCCGACCAAGGTTGTGCGCCAGGCGTTGCAAGGCGCTTCCTCGGTCGCGGGCTTGCTCATCACCACCGAGGCGATGGTCGCCGAACTGCCGAAGAAGAAGGACTCCATGCCGGCGATGCCGCCCGGCGGTGGCATGGACTTCTAAGGAAGTCCATCGAAGGCAACCTGAACGAGGGCGCGGCTAACGCCGCGCCCTTTTCGATTCTGCAGGCGTCCGGATGGCCTATAATCGAAGCGGAGAACCTCTGGACCCTCGATGTATAGCGCCACGATCGCAACGCGCCGCTACGTGTTTGCCGATCTCAAGACGCTGCTCGCCAAGGCTTCGCCTTTGCGCAGCGGCGATCAGCTCGCCGGCATCGCCGCCGAGAGCGGCGAGGAGCGGGTCGCGGCGCAATTTGCGCTTGCCGACGTACCGCTCGCGGCCTTTCTCCACGAACACCTGGTTCCCTACGAAACCGACGAAGTCACGCGGCTGATCGTCGACAGCCACGATCAGGCGGCTTTTTCGCCGATCGCGCAGCTGACGGTCGGCGGCTTTCGCGACTGGCTTCTGGCCGATGAAACGACGCCGCAGGTTCTCTCCGCGGCGGCGCCCGGCATCGCGCCGGAAATGGCGGCTGCGGTCAGCAAGATCTGCCGTCTGCAGGATTTGATCCTCGTGGCGACGAAATGCGGCGTGGTCACCGCTTTTCGGTGCACCATCGGTCTGCCCGGGCGGCTGTCCGTGCGCTTGCAGCCCAATCATCCGACCGATGATCCGCGCGGCATCGCCGCGAGCATCCTCGATGGCCTCCTGCTTGGCGCCGGCGATGCCGTCATCGGCATCAATCCCGTGACCGACAGTCCCGAGAGCGCGCATGCCTTGCTGTCGATGCTCGAAGAGATTCGCATCAAGCTCGATATTCCGACGCAAAGCTGCGTGCTGGCGCATGTCACGACGACGCTGGATTTGATCCGCAAAGGTGCGCCGGTCGATCTGGTCTTCCAATCGATCGCCGGGACGGAAGCCGCCAATAAGAGTTTCGGCATCAACCTCGCACTGCTCAAAGAAGCGCGCGACGCCGCGGCTTCGCTTGGCCGCGGTACCACCGGCGACAATGTCATGTATTTCGAGACCGGCCAGGGAAGCGCGCTTTCCGCCAATGCTCACCACGGCGTCGATCAGCAAACGCTGGAGGCCCGCGCTTATGCGGTAGCGCGAGCCTTCAGGCCGCTGTTGGTCAATTCCGTCGTCGGCTTCATCGGTCCCGAATATCTGTTCGACGGCAAACAGATCACGCGTGCCGGACTGGAAGATCATTTCAGCGCCAAGCTCCTCGGCGTGCCGATGGGCGTCGACGTTTGCTACACCAACCACGCCGACGCCGACCAGGACGACATGGATGCGCTGCTGGCGCTGCTCGTCGCGGCCGGCGTCAATTTTGTCATGGGCGTGCCGGGCGCCGACGACATTATGTTGGGCTATCAGAGCACGTCGTTCCACGACGCTCTTGCCATGCGCGAGTTGTTCGGCCGCCGGCCGGCGCCGGAATTCGAGGCATGGCTTGGCCGCCAAGGCCTGATTGATGCCGCTAATCGCATCCGGCCAAGCACCCTGCCCGGCCGCTTTCGGGCGCTGTTGCCGGCGTAATACCATGGCGCGTTCACCTGCCGACCGGCCGCCGCCGCATGCGCCAGATGACATCTGGAGCGCTCTGCGCCGCTTGACTGCCGCGCGTATCGGTCTCGAGCGCGCCGGCGCTTCGCTTGCGACTGCTCCCCTGCTCGACTTCAAGCTCGCCCACAGCCGCGCCCGCGATGCCGTGCGCGAGCCGCTCGACGAAGCGCGGCTCCTTGCCGATTTGGCCGGATTGAGCGAGCCGGTGCTGTCGGTCGCCAGTGCGGCCGGCGACCGGCAGAGCTATTTGATGCGTCCCGACCTCGGCCGCCGTCTTGCGGAAAACGCCGCGGCGCTCCCGGCCTCGCAGGCCGGCGGCTACGACGTCGCATTCGTGATTGCGGACGGGCTCTCAGCGCGTGCCGTGCAGCAGCATGCGCGTCCGGTGCTCGCCCAAACAATCGAAAATCTGCGTGCCGAGCACTGGCGGATCGCGCCGCTGGTCGTGGTGCGCTACGGCCGGGTCGCTATCGGCGATGCCATCGCTTTGGCGCTCAACGCCGCGTGCGTGGCGATCCTGATCGGGGAACGTCCCGGGCTATCGGCGGCGGACAGCATGGGTGCCTACCTGACCTGGCAGCCTAACGCCGCAACGACGGACGCCGACCGCAATTGCATTTCCAACATCCGTCTCGAAGGCGTCGGCTATGCCGACGCCGCGTTTAAGATCGCTCGTCTGCTGCGCGCGATGCGCGCGCGGCGATTGTCCGGCGTGCGGCTCAAGGACGATTCCGATCAGTTGCTCACACCCGCGCAACTTGAATAACGCAGGCCGGTCACGACTTTAGCCGCGACCCATTTCGTTGTCCCGCTCATGCAAGGGGGTACATACACAAAATTAACCGACACCCGCTGATATCGATCCCGCGATCTAAATTGGGGATTTCGTCATGGATCTGCGGGGATTTTTGGTGCGCGTCAGCGACGGTGAGACTGATCTGCACACCGTCTTATTGGCGCCGGATCTCGACATCGCACGCCTAAAAGCCATGTCCCGCTTCAGGGGGACAAAATGGCTGGTGCGCAGGGTCAGCGAAATCACGCAATAAAGCGTGATGATTAGACGTCGTCGGGAACCGTCGCGTG
This sequence comes from uncultured Hyphomicrobiales bacterium, assembly GCA_964459765.1. GTDB lineage: Bacteria > Pseudomonadota > Alphaproteobacteria > Rhizobiales > Xanthobacteraceae > BOG-931. The sequence goes on from CAYWNY010000120.1 coordinate 3,289, forward strand.
TTCGGGCGCGGCGCGATAGGGCTCGGACGAAAACGTATTTTGCGTCAATACACGATCGATCACGAACAGCGGCCGCCGCTTGGTTTCGAGATACAATCGCCCGACATATTCGCCGAGCAAGCCGAACAGGATGAGTTGGGTCGAACCGAGGATCAGCACCACCGTAAGCAAGCTGGTCCAGCCTTCGACCACGTGCCCGAGTGCCCAACTGCCGAGCGTGTAGCCGAGCATCAACAAGCTCAGCAGGCCTAACGCCAGCCCGAGATAGGATGCCAGCCGCAGCGGCACGATCGAGAACGACGTGAGCGCATCGAAAGCGAGCCCCACCATCTTGGCCAACGGATAATTGCTCTCGCCCGAATGCCGTGGCGCGCGATCGTAGACGATCGGCACTTGCCGGAGCCCGATCCAGCTCACCATGCCGCGGATGAAACGGTGCTGTTCCGGCATGCTGTTGAGGATGCCGAGCACCCGCCGTGTCATCAGCCGGAAGTCGCCGGCGTCGACCGGCAGGTCGGCATGGCCGATCCGCTGCATCAGCCGGTAGAACAGCGCCGCCGTGCCACGCTTGAGAAAACCCTCGCCCTGACGCTGCCGGCGCAGTCCATAAACGACGTCCGCACCGGCGCTGTCCATGAGCCGCCACATGTCGGGGAGGAGTTCGGGCGGGTCCTGCAAATCGGAATCGATGGTGAGAATGCGTTTGCCGCGACACGTAAAGAGGCCGGCGGTGATCGCGAGCTGATGGCCGTGCCGGCGCGAGAGGTTGATCGCCACCACATGCCGGTCGCGCTGCACCAGATCGGCCATGATCGCCCAGGTGCGGTCGCTCGAGCCGTCGTTCAACAAAACGAGTTCGTAATCGGCGCCGGCGGTTTCCTGCGCCGCGGAAGTCATCCGGCGATAAAATTCCTCGAGGCCCGCTTCCTCATTGTAACAGGGCGCGACAATGGAGAGCCGCGGGGTCGCGCGCGCATCCAAAGCCACCGGCATCAGCCCTCCTCCGCCTCACGAATCTTAAAGCAGCCTGCCGTTACATCCCGCGCTTGTGCTGTCAACGGATCAGGGCGGGTCGAGCGGGGGCCCGATCGGCCCGGACACCCTGTAAACACTATAGTCCTGAATGACCACGCCACGCCGCGACCTAGGCAGAGTGACCACGAATTCGACGGTCGTAAATCGCCGCTGCACAAACGGCAGGCCGCCGCACTCGGCCGAGCACACATACATGATCGCGCCGTCAAATAATGCCGGATCGGGTGCGGGAGAATTAATCCACCACAAGCGCTCGGTGATCTGTTCTACCGGTGGATGCGAAGGAAGATAAAATTTCAGCCAGGCGGCGGTCCCATAGTCGAGCGTCAGGACAATCGGCGCGCCAATTCGCGCACGCACTTCGTCCATCTGCGCTCCGAGTTGCCGCCAGCCGGCGCCTAAAGCGCGGGCGGTCGGCTCGCTCGGCCCCAGCGCAACGACGCCGAACAGGGCTTGCGCATAGATCGCTGCGGTGACGGCGAGCCCGACCGGGACGGCGAGCCGCCGCGACCAATCTTCCACACTGGCCCAAACGCCGGCCCATTTGATCTTTTCCGCTGCGACAGCAGCGGCAATCACGAAGGCCGGATAAATCGGCTCGGGCCAGTTGCCTTCGACGCGGCCGTGCAGCGTGTGCCACGCGAAGTAGACCACGATTGGCCATACCATGGCGTTGACGAGCGCGGCGGCGCTGCGCGATCCGCCCTCCCCGCGCAGCAATCCGACGAGGCCCATGGCGCCGAGAACAAAAATCGGCGGCGTCGCCAGCCCAGCTTGCGTCCCAAAGAACTCGGCGAAATAGCGCAACGACCATTCATGCACGACGAGCCGGCCATACTGATAGAGCACCGACGCCCAGTGATGCTGGGCGTTCCAGACCAGCGTCGGCGAGAACACCAAAATCGCGATTACGCCGGCAAGCCACGGCCATGGCGTGAAGAGCCATCGTCGCAAACTCGGCACCGCAATCAGCCAGACGAGGATGCTCACGGCGAAAAAGATCGTGGTGTATTTCGACAGCATGCCGACGCCGAAGGCGGCGCCGATCACGAGCCACCAGGCGCCGCGCCCGGTTTGGTACAGCTTCGCAAGCGTCAGCAGCAAAAATGCGGTTGCGACAACCACCGCGTTGTCCGGCGTCGCGAGCGCCGAACCCACCGCCATCACGAGAGTCAGATTGAAGTAGAGCGCCGCGGTAGCGCCGACCCACTCGTCATCGAAAAGAATGGCGCCCGAGCGCCAAACCGCCCAACTGGCCGGCAAGGCGAGAAGAACGCCGATGACGCGCACGCCGAATTCGGTGTTGCCGAAAAGCGTCGTGCCGAGCCGTATCAGAATCGGATTGACTGGCGGGTGACTGTAATAGCCGCCGGCAATATGCTTGGACCAATCCCAATAGAGCGCTTCGTCAAAACTGAGCGGCGTGAACGCCGCGCAGGCAAGCCGCACGCCGACGAGAATGATAATGGCGACAATGACCGCAGTTTCGTAGCGTCGCGCGGACAGAGCAGCACCACCGAACACGCTCAAATTCAAGTCCTTCGTCTCTTGGCGGCGTTGTGGGCGCGGCAAGCGGGCCGCCGCGGCGGCGGCTTCATAGCAGGCCGCATCCGGGCGCGCCATCGCGCTGGCGGGCGTGCGCACGGCACGTCACCCCGTCACAAATAGCTAGCAAAAACAATTGGATATAAGAGCGGGAAACTCTCGGCCCATGGGCCTGCCGGAGACGCCATGCGAAAACGCCGATACAAAACGACCACGAATGAAACGGTGCGCGTTCATCCGGCGTCACCGCTCATCGTGGTCGCGTCCGGCATCGGGATCGAATCCCTGCGCCGTTTACGCTATGACTATCGCGCAAGCCCGTGACGGCGACATGACGCGTGGCAACGGCAAAATCTTCATCGGCATCGGCGGCTGGAATTTTGCGCCGTGGCGCGGCGTATTTTATCCGCAAGGTCTGCCGCAGGCCAAAGAGCTCGAATATGCCGCGGGCCATCTCACCTCGATCGAGATCAACGCCACATTCTATGGCTCGCAAAAACCGGAAAGCTTCCGCAAATGGGCGGCGAACGTGCCGGACGGCTTTGTGTTTTCCGTCAAGGGCCCGCGTTTTGCCACTAACCGGCGTGTGCTCGCGGAAGCGGGCGACTCGATCAAACGGTTCCTCGATTCCGGGGTGCTCGAGCTTCGCGACCGGCTCGGCCCGGTGCTTTGGCAATTCGCGCCAACGAAGAAATTCGACGCCGCCGACTTCGGAAAATTCCTTGAGCTCTTGCCGGCGAAAGCCGATGATCGCCGACTGCGCCATGTCGTTGAAGTGCGGCATCCGAGCTTTCGCACTCCCGAATTCGTCGCGCTGGTGCGGGAATTTACCACGCCGATCGCCTTTACCGATCACACCAAGTATCCGTCGCTCGCCGACGCGACCGGCGACTTCATTTATGCGCGCCTGCAGCGTGGACAGGATTCGATCCCGACGGCCTATCCGCCGAAGGACATCGATGTCTGGGCCAAGCGCCTGCAAATCTGGGCGCAAGGCAAGACGCCCAATGACCTGCCCTGCGTCGCGCCGGCGCCGGCAAAATCCAAGCCGCGCGACGTGTTCGCTTACGTCATTCACGAAGGCAAAATACGCGCGCCGGCGGCCGCCATGGCGCTGATCGAGCGATTGCAGAAATAACGGCGGAGTTTCGGCATGAGCCAGGCCGACGTGATCGGTTACGTCGCGGCATTGTTTGTCTTCGTCACATTCTGGATGAAGACCATGATTCCGTTGCGCGCGCTCGGTATCGCCAGCAACATCTTTTTCGTCGGCTATGGGTATATGGCGTCCGCCTATCCGCCGCTGTTTCTGCACCTGCTACTGTTGCCTCTCAATTCGGTGCGGCTCTATCAGATGCTGCAGTTGAGCAAACAAGTGCAGGAGGCCGCAGCCGGCGACCTCAACATGGACTGGCTGAAGCCGTTTACCTCGGCGCACCGGATGCGGGTCGAAGACATTGTGTTCCGCAAAGGCGAGATCGCCGACCGCATGTTCTTTGTGGTCTCCGGCCGCTGTGTCCTCAAAGAGAGCGGGATCGACATCCGCCCGGGCGCGGTCGTCGGCGAACTTGCGTTTTTGTCACCCGACAAGTCCCGCACGCAAACCATGGAATGCGTCGAAGCCGGCGAACTTCTGGAGATCACTTACGGACAGGTGCGACAGCTCTACTATCAAAACCCCAAATTCGGGTTTTATTTCGTTGAGCTTGCGAGCAAGCGCCTGTTCGAGAATCTCGGCCGGCTCGAGGCGGAAGTGGCGCGGCTGCGCAGTCAATCGGGAAGCGCCCCGGACAAGGCGCTCTAGATTCGAATTTCGAGGGTTTCAGTAGACGACGGTGTTGGAGATCCGCAGGCGCTGGGCCAAGACTCGCATGACGTTGAGCGCAAAATGCGGCGTGCGACTGACCATGAGGAGAAACTGCTTCTCATTGACCGGAACAAGCGTCGTGTCGGTCGCGGCCACCGCGGTGGCGCTGCGGGGACTGCGATCGATCAGCGCCATTTCACCGAAAATGCTCAGTTCCGGCAGCGTATCTAAAACCCGGTTGCCGAGGCGAATTTCCACCTGACCGCTTTTGACGACATAGAGGGTCTCCGCCGAATCCCCCTCCCTGAAAATAACGTCCCCGGCTTTAAAGCTGAGCGTCGGCGCACCCGCCCCCGCAAGAATGCGAAAATCGACGGCTTCCGGCATATCGCTTCCCTCTGCATGCGCTGGATTATTTCAATCCCATCCGCGGTCACATGACAGCCGAGAGACCAGAACTCATGGTCGCGATCTGCTGCGGAACTGCCCGACGATCCTGCCAGAGCCGGCAAAACGAAGCCAGAAATGCTAACGGCCACGATCGACGATGCGCGTACATCCGGCGTCATCAGTCGTATCCGTGGCCGTCCCGCGGCGGAGCCTAAACTCAACGCCGCTTTACCGTAAATGGGGTCGTTTCATTGTTACGCAAGAGGCTTATGCAAATGGCGGCTTTTATGCCACTATCCTGCCATTAGCACTACCCTTTTTGCAGCAACGGGAGCGTAAAGATGGTTTTAGAGCAAGGAGCCGAACGCCTGGTAGCAGGGGCGATCCACAAGCATTGGGGCCTGTTTTTGACCGAAGGCATCCTTCTGGTCATCCTAGGCATCATCGCGATCGTTCTGCCGCCGCTCGCCACACTCGCCTTCACCATTATCATCGGCTGGGTCTTTCTGGCTGCCGGCATCTTCGGCCTGATCACGACCTTCGGCGCGCGGGGCGCGCCGGGCTTCTGGTGGTCGCTGATCTCGGCGGTGATCGCTATCGCCGCCGGCGTGGTCTTGTTGCTGTGGCCGATCACCGGCACGGTGTCGCTGACGCTGGTGTTGATCGCTTTCTTCATTGTCGAGGGCATCGCCTCGATCATGTACGCGATCGAGCACCGCAGTCAGCTGACCGGGCAATGGATATGGATGCTGATCAGCGGCATCATCGACCTGATCCTCGCCGTCATCATCTTCAGCGGCCTGCCCGGCACGGCGGAATGGGCGCTGGGCCTGCTGGTGGGCATCAACATGGTGTTCGGCGGCGCGGCGTTGATCGCGATGGCAATGGCCGCGCGCAAAGCAGCGTAAGGTTTCAAGGCTGGGTTGCCACGGGACCGGCCCCTATCGGCCGGCCCCGTGATACTCACTCCGCCGGCACCGGGTGCTCGATCCGGGCCCGTTCGACGCCGCTTGCGATGTAAGCGATCGCCAGCACCGCGATCAGGAACCCGAGCGCCACAAAGGCGGTGGTGCCGAGCACGAGCGGAAAACCGCCGCGGCCATAGAGCACCGCGATCATCGACACCGCAACGCCGGAAATCATGAAGGTCAGAAAGTAGCGCACCGCATAGACGCGGCTGCGCCACGCGTCGGCGGTGTAGCGCGCGATGATGAGATCGTTCACCGTGATCTGGCCGTAGATCGCCGCCATGGTGAAGGCAAGCGCAAACAACACGCTCGTGCCGCTGGCATAGGCGGTCCACACGACGCCGCCAAACTGCATGACGGCAAGAACCGCAAACAGGATATACAGCCGAAAGCGCTCGACCAGCCGGCCGACGGTCATCTGCGCAATCGCCCCGCAGATAAATACCGCGGTCGTCAGCCCGCCGATTTCGAGCAGCGAAATACCGCTGACCCGTTCATCGACGATTTTCGGCAGCGCAACCGACAAGGTGTTGAAGACCAGCCCCGCACACAGCGCGACCACGATAAACAGACCGAAGACAGTCGCCGCCACCATCGGCGATAGCGCCACGTCGGGCGCGGAGCTGCGCGAGGCCTTGTGTGCGCCTTCGTCGGGAATGAGCCAGAGATAGGCAGCGCCAGTCGCCGTGCAGATCAATCCCGGCACGAAGAAAGCGCCGCGCCAGGAAAATGCCGCCGTCAGCAGCGCCGTGGTGCCGGCGGCGAGTGCGATGCCGAGATTGCCGCACACGCCGTTGAACGCCATGGTGCGGCCGCGCTGAACCGCATTCTCGACGATCATCGCGGTGCCGACCGGGTGATAGATCGCGGCGAAAACGCCGAGCACGAACAACGCCACCGCCAGCATCGTCAGCGACGGCGCGAAAGCGGCGGCGACCAGCGAAACGCCGCAGCCGACATAGAAGGCCGCCATCATGTTGCGCCGGCTCCAACGGTCGCCGAGCCATCCGGCGGGCAGCGAGAACAACCCGAACGCCACGAATGAGGCGGTGGAGAGCCCTATAAGTTCGGCGTAAGACTGCCCGTAGGTGACCTGCAGCTCGAGAACCACGGTCGGATAGATCAGGATCACGAAGTGATCGAGCGCATGCGCCCAATTCAGGAAGCCGATCGACAGCCGGCGCTTTGATAAGGATGCAGGAGCCGCGGTCGCGACAGTCGAAGATGTAGTTACTTCAGCGCTCATTGGCAGATTCCCGGAGAACAGCGCTAAACGTATAACCTGCCGCGCAACGTCGCCAAACCCTCGATTTTTGCAGATCAGCCCTACGACGCGTCCGCCGGCCAGCCGCAAGCGGCCGGCCGAAACAAGCGCCCAGATTTGAATGGCAAGCGTTTTAGAGCGCCTTAGCCTTTTTCGTCGCAGGCCCAGCCGCGTACCACGCAATCGCGGCCGCCGAATTCATAGCAGCGGCGCAACGAAATGTTCTCGGCTTTACCGAGGTGCGAATTGATCGCCCAGCCGAAGGAACCGCATGGCCTCTTGGCGTCGATTGCCATCGCCGCACAGCCCTTGCGGATTTCGCCGACGAGTTTGCAGCTCGCCTCGGCACATTTCTTCATCGCGGCGACGCGCGCGTCGGCCGACTTGCGATAATCGTAGCCGTAGCCATAGGCGCCGCAAGCGCCAACCGCAAAGGCGCCGGCGGCCTGCGCGACGCCGACCACCGCAATCAGCAGGCACGCCGTCGCAACGGCAAGCACGCAAAACCGCTGTAAACCGAACATGGAAGCCCCTCCCCAAGGGACAGAGCAGACGCTACCGGGGAAGAGTTGCTAGTTGGTGAATCAAGACGACCCATGGAAAGTTTGTCCCCCGCGCCGCCAGCGTCCCATCAGCCGACGATAGGCGCAGCGCGGGCTTCCACGTTCCCGGCCGCATGCAATCGATCGAGCGTAGCCTTCAACCCGGCGGTGTCCGGGCAGATGATCAACCGCGTCATGCGCCCCCAGCGCAGACGGGCGACGTGGAGACCGCGATTATAGGTGCGGACATTGTCGGTGCCCGAATTTGTTTCTTCCCATTCCACGGTGACGATTGTGTTCCACGGGCCGCCGCTCACGGCGATGTTGCTGATATCGAAGTGGATGTCCGGCAAAAGCCGATAGAGTCGCTCGTACCATTGCCGGGTGGCGGCCAGCGTCCGCCTCGCGCCGCCGAGGGCGTGGTCGCCAAGGAAAGCGTGCTCGAAATGGCGGGCAAAAGCCCGGAGCACTGGCTCCGCGTCGCCGCGGTTTACGGCATCGAACAACCGTCTTATGCGGTAGCAGACAATCGCGTGGTACATCTGCCTCTCCAAGTACAATACAAGTTCAATGATTGAACTTTATATTCTTGAGTTCAATGATGCAACTGGGTACGATTAAGTCCATGCAAAGAACCAGCTTCGCCAGGATGCATTGTTCGCTGGCGCGCGGCCTCGATTTGATCGGCGACTGGTGGTCGCCGCTGATCGTGCGGGACCTGTTCCTCGGCGTGGTGCGTTTCGATGATTTGATCGAGGATCTGGGTATTTCGCGCAACCTGCTGACGAGACGCCTTAAGGCCCTTATCGGCAGCGGCATCATCAAGCGACAA
>CAYWNY010000121.1:0-11619 GCA_964459765.1 uncultured Hyphomicrobiales bacterium
CACCCAGCATGTGCGACAAGAACTCGTGCGTGTATGGCAGGGCTTCGCCTTCGGCTCGATCGTGCATCATGAGCAGCCATCGGCATATTCTCTCTTCCGTTGTATGCATGGCATTGCATGCGACGGTCTGCTGAACCTGTGACAGCAGCGTCTCCGAATAGCTGACGAAGAGATTGCGGACATGTTCGCTGCGTTTGAATTCCGATTGCAACAACTCAATCGGGCAACGAACCATGCTACCCTCAAGCTGAACAAGACATCGATTGAAGGAGACGCGGCTGTACATGGCCGCGAATAGGCCGAATGCTCCTTCGCGCCCGATGTTTGCGGTCTCAATTGCAGAGCCGTTCTCCAAAACGGTTAGCAGCGAAAGGACGCAGCCTTCCGGGAAATAGGCGTGTTTGAGGAACCCGCCAGCCTCGCAGACGATGGCACCAAGTTTGAGCTTGATGGGCTCAAGATGGGGGTCGATCCGCTTGCGACTGGAAGCCTCCATCGCGCCGAGCAACCGATTGCTCCGCGCATGTTCTCTCTGACCTTCGGCCACGGCGATATCGTCCAAGTGGGTCGGCCCAGTTGTCTTGTCGTCCAGTTGTCTTGTCGTCGTACTCGTGCGCCAGTCGCCAAATGCGTGTCTGTACAAAATTGATCATTTTGTATCTTGGGTGCTATCAACAGGCGCGTTTCCGGCATCGAAAAAGTCCCAACCAGCGTTGCTCTGAAATGGTTTTCCAACTGCCTTCCGAGCTTATGACGAGGCTCGGTCCCCTTCACCCGCTCCAACCTCCGCTGCGAAGCAGGGGTTGTCCGCCGAAGCCGCAAGCGCGTTCAGGCGGGTCCTCGACGCGGCTATAGTGAAGGCGGACGCTGTTTAGCAGCTTCGGTTGGCACGCCAGAAGCGCCCGCTTAGGCCTTGCGCTGCGCCGCGCGAGGAGGCATGAGACGGCCGCGTAGGAGTGTAGCTCAATGGCTAGAGCACCGGTCTCCAAAACCGGGGGTTGGGGGTTCGAGTCCCTCCACTCCTGCCAGTCTCGGACGACAGATGGCTGAGGGCGTTTCGCCCGGCGGAAATCCGCTTCTGTAATACAATCCGGGATCCGGTCCCTTGACGCTTTGCGCTCCCGGCAGTAAATAATCGCCATCGTCAAGCGGCCCGGTAACGGACTTCCGCGACGAACTTTCCCCAAAAGGACGGCTATGGTGTCGGTCTCCTCCTGAAAGGCGGGCGGGGAATACTTATTTAGACGGGCAATGGCAAAGATCGATCCGTTCAAGTTCCTGCAGGAAGTGCGCGCCGAAGGCGAGAAGGTCACCTGGCCGACGCGCAAGGAGACGACCGTCACCACCATGATGGTGTTCGTCATGGTGTTCATCGCGTCGATTTTCTTCCTGGTGGCGGACCAGGTCATGCGCATTGGCGTCAGCTTTCTTCTGGGCATCAGCTCGTGAAAGGCTTTTCAATTGCCAACTTCCTCATCTCGCGGAACTCATGACATGACCGCCCGCTGGTACGCCGTGCACGCGTATTCGAACTTTGAGAACAAGGTCGCGGAATCGATCCGCGAACAGGCCAAGCAGCGCGGACTTGGCAGCCTGTTCGAGGACATCTTGGTGCCGAAGGAGAAGGTCGTCGAAGTGCGGCGCGGCCGCAAAGTCGACGCCGAGCGCAAGTTCTTCCCAGGCTACGTGCTGGTGAAAATGGAATTGACCGACGAAGCCTATCACCTGATCAAGAACACGCCGAAAGTCACCGGCTTCCTCGGTTCGGACAATAAGCCGATGCCGTTGTCGGATGCCGAGGTTAACCGCCTCCTGCAGCAGGTGCAGGAAGGCATCGAGCGGCCGAAGCCTTCGGTGTCTTTCGAAGTCGGCGAGCAGGTGCGCGTCTCCGACGGTCCGTTTGCCTCGTTCAACGGTACAGTCGAGGAGGTCGACGAGGCGCGTTCGCGGCTCAAGGTGGCGGTGTCGATTTTCGGCCGCGCCACGCCGGTTGAGCTGGAATTCGGACAGGTGGAAAAGCTGTAGGCGTCATGCCCGGGCTTGACCCGGGCATCCATGTTGCCTTACCGCCGCATGGATTGCCGGGTCGAGCCCGGCAATGACGAGTTGAAGCAGACGTGGGAGGTGAGGCGGTCGCCAGCCGTCGAGATCCGCACCACTTAAGGAGTAGAGAATGGCGAAGAAAATCACTGGCTATGTGAAATTGCAGGTGCCGGCCGGCGCGGCCAATCCGTCGCCGCCGATCGGCCCCGCGCTCGGCCAGCGCGGGCTCAACATCATGGAATTCTGCAAGGCGTTCAACGCGCAGACGCAGAAGCTGGAGAAGGGCGCGCCGATCCCGGTCATCATCACGGTCTATGCGGACCGTTCCTTCACCTTCGAAATGCGCCAGCCGCCGGTCTCGCACTTCCTCAAGAAGGCAGCCAAGATCGAAAAGGGCGCCAAGGCGCCCGGCCGCGACAAGGCCGGTTCGATCACCAAAGAGCAGGTCCGCGAGATTGCCGAGCAGAAGATGAAGGATTTGAACTGTGAGACCATCGAGGCGGCCATGCACATGATCGAAGGCTCCGCCCGTTCCATGGGACTGGAGGTGAAGTCATGAGCTCGCTCGGCAAACGCACGCTCAAGGCCCGCGAGGGCATCGACCGCGAGAAGCTTTACCCGCTCGCCGAAGCGGTGAAGCTGGTCAAGGAGCGCGCCAAGGCGAAATTCGACGAGACCATCGAAGTGGCGATGAATCTCGGCATCGATCCGCGCCATGCCGATCAGATGGTGCGCGGCGTGGTCAATCTGCCGAACGGCACCGGCCGCGCGCAGCGCGTCGCCGTCTTCGCCCGCGGCATCAAAGCCGACGAGGCCAAGGCCGCCGGTGCCGATGTGGTCGGCGCGGAAGACTTGGTGGAAAAGGTGCAGGGCGGCGCCATCGATTTCGATCGCGTCATCGCCACGCCCGACTTGATGCCGCTGGTCGGCCGTCTCGGCAAAGTGCTCGGCCCGCGCGGGCTAATGCCGAACCCGAAAGTCGGCACGGTGACCATGGACGTCACCACCGCGGTCAAAGGTGCCAAGGGCGGCTCGGTCGAGTTCCGCGCCGAGAAAGCCGGCATCGTGCAGGCCGGCGTCGGCAAGGCTTCCTTCAGCGAAGAGAAGCTGGTCGAAAACATCCGCGCTTTCGCCGACGCCGTACAGAAATCGCGGCCCGGCGGCGCCAAGGGCCATTTCATCAACCGGGTCGCAATCTCCTCGTCGATGGGTCCCGGCGTGAAGATCGAGCCGGCGAGCCTGTTCCCGAGCTAGCAGCACCAGGCAAGCTAATTGCGTCGACCGCGCGGTGTCAGGCGCGGTCGTCGGGTAGCGACTTGATGAAGTCGATGAAAGCGCGCAGTGGCGCCGGCACCAGGCGCCGCCCCGGGTAATACAGAAACGGTCCCGAGAAGGGCTGCCACCAGGGTTCGAGGACCGGTTCGAGCGCGCCGCTATCGAGATGCGGGCGCAGCCAGTCCTCGAACAGAACAATGATTCCGGTGCCGGCCACCGCCGCTTCAACCGCCAGATCGGTTGCGCCGCCGACACTCACGATGAGCGGTCCAGTGGGGTCGACCCGCACCACCTCGCCGTCGCGCTCAAACTCCCACGGCGACGTCATGGCCCCGCTACTGAAGCGGGCGCGCAGGCAAGCGTGACCGAGCAGGTCGCGCGGGTGCCGCGGGCGGCCGCGGCGGTCGAGATAGCTGGGAGCTGCGGCCGCGGCGAAGCGCTGAAAGCGCGGCCCGATCGGTACCGCGATCATGTCCTGCTCCAGCCGCTCGTCATAGCGGATGCCGGCGTCGCACCCGGCCGCGATCACATCGACCAAATTATCCTCTGCGACCACCTCAAGCCGGATATCGGGATAAGCGGCGAGGAATCGTGGAACGATGCCCGGCAACACCAGCCGCGCCGCGACGACCGGAACATTAAGCCTGAGTGTGCCCGCCGGCCGGTCGCGAAAGGCGTTCACCACGTCGAGCGCCGCTTCGACCTCGGTCAAGGCTGGGCCCAGCCGTTCAAGAAGACGCGCGCCCGCTTCGGTCGGAACGACGCTCCGCGTTGTCCGGTTGAGAAGTCGCACTCCGAGCTGCGCTTCAAGCCGCCGGACCGCCTCGCTAATCCCGGACGCACTCCCGCCGCTGGCCCGCGCGCCGTCCCGAAAGCCGCGGGCCCGCGCAGCCGCCACAAACGCGTTCAGATCGGCCAGATCGACTTTATTGTTCGCCATTACGCACAACCCGTGCGGATTGTCGGTAATTATCGCACGAGAAGCAACGCATTAGCTTTGTGGCGTTGTATTCAAAGGGAGACCGATCGTGCCCCGCATCGACCAATCCGGAACATTTAAACTTGGCGACCGCACCGTGTACCGGCTCGGCTACGGCGCCATGCAGCTTGCCGGACCCGGCGTATTCGGTCCGCCCAAAGATCGTAACGCCGCAGTCGCCGTGTTGTGCGACGCCGTCGCCTCGGGCGTCAATCACATCGACACCAGCGATTTCTACGGCCCGCACGTCACTAATCAGATCATCCGCGAGGCGCTGCAGCCTATCCCGACGATCTCATCATCGTCGCCAAGATCAGCGCGCGGCGCGGTGCCGACGGGTCGTGGCTGCCGGCCATGTCGCCGCCAGAACTGACACAGGCGGTGCAGGACAATCTGCGCAACCTCGGCCTCGACGTGATCGACGTGGTCAATTTCCGCAGCATGCACGGCATTCACGGACCCGCCGAGGGATCGATCGAGGCGCCGCTTACTGCGCTCGCCGAGCTGCAGCGTCAGGGCCTCATCCGCCACATCGGGCTGAGCAACGTCACGGTGGCGCAGATCGCGGAAGGACGCCGCATCTGCGACATCGTCTGCGTGCAGAACATGTAAAACATCGCGCACCGCAGCGACGACGCGATGATCGACGCGCTCGCCCGCGACGGCATCGCCTATGTGCCGTTCTTTCCGCTCGGCGGCTTCACGCCGCTGCAATCGTCCACTCTCTCGGAGGTCGCTAAGCACCTCGACGCGACACCGATGCAGGTCGCGCTGGCGTGGCTCCTCCGCCGCGCGCCGAACGTGCTGCCGATCCCCGGCACGTCATCGGTCCCGCATTTGCGGGAAAATCTCGCTGCGGCGGAACTTGATTTGCCGGCGGCCACTCTCACCGCGCTCGATAAAATCGCCGCAGATCCCGTCGTCGCTTAAAGGCACCGACGTCGTATGGCTACCGGGTCTAGTAAGATTTGAGAGAAAGGACCGCTCAGTAAACATTAAGATGCTGCATCAAAGTGGCCGCCCGGAAAAGTTAGGGCGCCGCGAAGACGATTATGAGGTCGGCGATGCAGACAGGCGAACTGAGCGGCGCGTGCCACTGCAAGGCGGTGCGCTTCCGCGTGAAGCTGACGGATGGCTTCAACACAGTGCGTCGCTGCAACTGCTCGTACTGCCGGATGCGCGGCGCGGTCGCGGTCTCTGCCAATGTCGGGGACATCACGTTTGAGGCCGGCGAAAATCTGCTCACCTGCTATCGGTTCAACACCGGTGCCGCGGCGCACTTCTTCTGCTCGCAGTGCGGCATCTATACTCATCATCGCCGCCGCTCGAATCCGAGCCAATATGGGGTCAACGCCGCCTGCCTCGAGGGCGTGAGCCCGTTCGATTTCGCCGATGTCCCGGTGATCGACGGGATCAATCATCCGAGCGATCAGGGCGCCGACGGCGGCTATCGAGTCGTCGGTCATTTGCGCTACGTGCCGGCGGCCGCGCGCTAAGGGTGCGCGAACCTTCGTTTGACGCCAGATTTTCCCAACCGAGCCGACGTGCGTTACTCATCTATCGGTTGCTTATGATTGAGTCTGCTATCAATAGTTGATAGCATTTTATACACGCTATAGTAGCGCTCGACAGTTGAGCCAGCTTCGTCACGACAAACGATTACGCGGCGGGGGCTAGCGGCAGTGCCGCTCGGCCCGGCGGGGCGTGCTGCGCGCCGCCGACGCCAAGGCGTCTTTCTATCCGACACGGCCTACAACCTGAGATTGGCCATGATCGCCGGGAATTCCAATGGACGAACGATCTACGTCGCCATCGTCGCCGACGTGATCGGGCTTCTGGCGAGTGGGGTGGACGCCGAGGCCGTGAAGGATGTCAGTCCGCGCACCGGGTTCGTTGTGGCAACCACGACGGCGCAGGCCCTGTGGCAGGCGTCGAACACCATCGCGCTCGACGCCGACGTGGGCGACACCGTCTGCATCTACGCCAAATCCGGATCACGCAATTTCGAGGGTGCAGTCCTCATCGAGGACGTCAGCCTGATCAACGATGGCGACAGCCTTCAAAGTTTCGCGCTGGTGAATGTGCCGCGGAGCACGGTCGCGCCGTACGATGACAACAGCGTGTTCCCGGCACGTTTTTCCGAGCAGAATTTCTGGTTCTGGCAGTGCGCCGTCGCAAGGGACGGAGCACCACACTGCAGCGTACTCCTCGCGGTTTATGACCGCGATGAGCGAGGCCGGCCGCGCTTCGCCGGCCATTACCGGTGGGGTCTGCAGCTCACCGTGAAATCGACCTCACCATCACCAGTCGTACAAACCAGGGAGAGACGTCATGAGTAAGACGATAAACATTCTGATCGTGATCGACACGGATAACGTCGAAAAGACCTATCCCAATCCCAGTAAAGATCAGAACGCCCCCACCGGCATCGCCCACAACATGGGCTACATGGTCTGCACCTGAACGACCATCAATTCCGGACAAGGAACCGGCGACCTCGATTTCAATGCCTTGGTCGGCGATACGGTGCGCGCCTTCGCCACCTCAGGCTCCGACAATTTCGAGGATGGGGTGCTGCTCTACGACATGCCGAAGTTCAGCGGCAGCCAAGTGTTCAGCAACTTCAACTACCAGAATTTCACCAAATCGACGGTCATTCCACAATCGGTCTCGCAGCCGTTGCCGGCGAAGATCGTCGATGAGACCTTCTGGTTCTACCAAGCGAGCGTCATCACGGCGTGCACCGAAGGCTATGAGGTGCGGTTCGCGCTCTACACCCGCGATCCGAACACGGGAAAGCCCGTTCTCAAGGCTATTACTACTGGGATCCGACGATCCGGGTTGCTGGCTGACGCGACGCTGGTTAGGGAGTCTCGCGGGATTTTTGACTAAAACAACGCTTGGCAACCTGACAAAAACTCGCTAGAAAGCGTCCTTGGGCGTGCCGGCCCGGTTTGTCGGCGCGCTCTTTCACGTTCCGCAAAAGCCGATGGAGCAAGACCTTTCCTAGCGCCGATCCCGCGCGGATTTCGCTTTGAGAGGAAGAGCTTATGGGTGGTTGCGGCGTGACCTGTCCGAGACTGCAGGCGCCGGCCTTCGGCTTAATCCGCCCTCGATAAGAGGTCCAGCCAGCATAGACGGGTGAAGGACAAGGGCTTTGAGGCCTCGTTCACGGCCAATTTGCCCTTTGGTTCTGACCTCGATGGCCCGGTTTCAGGCGCAAGCTTGAAAACGGGGGGCAGGGTTAAATGTCGTCCCGCTCGAGGTCCGTCGAAGTGTCTTCATCGATGGCGCTTTGAAGCTGGACGGCCGGCATAACCCGGCGGTCTTTCGCGAAGACGGACCGCCAACCGGAGAGAGCTTTTGGATCGCGCGGAAAAAAGCGAGCAGGTGACGGCGCTTGGCGAGGTCTTCAAGACCACCAAGGTCGTCGTGGTTGCTCATTATTCCGGCCTGACGGTTGCCCAGATGCAGACTCTGCGTCGGCAGATGAAGCACGCTGGCGCAAGCGTGAAGGTCGCGAAAAATCGCCTGGCCAAGATCGCTCTTGAGGGCACCGAAGTCGCCTCGATCGCGCCACTCCTGAAGGGGCCGGCACTGATCGCCTATTCGGGCGATCCGATCGCAGCGCCGAAGGTCGCTGTCGATTTCGCCAAGACGCACGAGCAGTTCGTGATCCTTGGCGGAGCGATGGGCACGACCGCGCTCGACCAGAACGGGGTCAAGGCGCTCGCCGCCTTGCCGTCGCTCGATGAGCTGCGGGCGAAGATCCTCGGCCTGCTCATGGCGCCGGCTACCAAGGTTGCGCAGGTGGTCAATGCCCCTGCCGCCAAGGTCGCCCGGGTCGTGCAGGCTTATGCCGCAAAAGGCTCCGAAGGCGCGGCTGCCGCTTAGTCGGGCCGCTTCGAAACAGAGATTACGAACCAAAGGACAAAGTCATGGCTGATCTGCAGAAAATCGTGAGCGACCTTTCCAGCCTTACCGTGCTGGAGGCGGCCGAGCTCGCCAAGTTGCTCGAAGAGAAATGGGGCGTGTCGGCTGCCGCCGCAGTGGCGGTCGCTGCCGGTCCCTCTGCCGCCGGTGGCGGAGCGGCTCCCGCCGAAGAAAAGACCGAATTCTCAGTCGTTCTAGCGGCGACCGGCGACAAGAAGATCGAGGTCATCAAGGAAGTCCGCGCCATTACCGGCTTGGGCCTGAAGGAAGCCAAGGACCTGGTCGAAGGCGCGCCGAAGCCGGTCAAGGAAGGCGTCAACAAGGACGATGCCGCCAAGATCAAGGCGCAGCTGGAAAAAGTCGGTGCCAAGGTTGAGCTTAAGTAAGGAATGCTTACTTAAGTGAGGTTGCCGGACCGGCGGAAGCCCGGCGACTAGCTGGTTTGTGAGGCCTTAATCGGCCAATTGCGGTGGAAAACGGTGATTTCGGTCCTGTACGATCGGAATTGCCGTGACCGTCGCCCGGTGACGAGCGTAAGCAAGGGTTCGGTGCGTTTGGCCGAATCAGAACAAAATAGGGTGATTTGACGCCTGTCCCGACGGTCGCGATGGATTGCGGCCTTCTGGAGAGTCGTCTTGATCGCCTCGGTGCCTCGAACCCGGCGGGTTCGAGCATGGTGGCTTGAACGGGACCGTTCGAGCCCGATGGTTCGATTGAGCGAGAGGACATGATGGCGCAGACGTTTATCGGTCGGAAGCGCGTAAGGAAGTTTTTCGGAAAAATCGAGGAAGTCGCGGAGATGCCGAACCTCATTGAGGTTCAGAAGGCGTCCTACGACCAATTCCTCTTGGTGGCGGAGCCGCAAGGAGGCCGGCCCAATGAGGGCCTGCAGGCCGTATTCAAGTCGGTGTTCCCGATCTCCGACTTCTCCAACACCTCGATGCTCGAATTCGTCAAATACGAATTCGAGGGACCCAAATACGACGTCGACGAATGCCGCCAGCGGGGCATGACGTACGCCGCGCCGTTGAAAGTGACGCTGCGGCTGATTGTGTTCGATATCGACGAAGAGACCGGCGCCAAGTCGGTCAAGGACATCAAGGAGCAGGATGTCTACATGGGCGACATTCCGCTCATGACCAATAACGGCACCTTCATCGTCAACGGCACCGAGCGGGTCATCGTCTCGCAGATGCATCGTTCGCCGGGCGTGTTCTTCGATCACGACAAAGGCAAGACGCACTCGTCGGGCAAACTGCTGTTTGCAGCGCGCATCATTCCCTATCGCGGCTCCTGGCTCGACATCGAGTTCGACGCCAAGGACATCGTCTACGCGCGCATCGACCGCCGCCGCAAAATCCCGGTGACGTCGCTGCTCTATGCGCTCGGCATGAGCGGCGAGGAGATCCTCAACACCTTCTTCAAGCAGGTGCTTTACAAGCGCGCCAAGGAAGGCTGGCGCGTGCCGTTCGATGCCAACCGGCTGCGCGGCTACAAGGCGATCAACGATCTGGTCGACGCTGATACCGGCAAGGTCGTGCTCGAGGCCGGAAAGAAGCTCACCGTGCGTCAGGCGCGCCAGCTTGCCGAGAAGGGTCTCAAAGCGCTGCGCCTGACCGATGCGGAATTGATCGGGCACTTTATTGCAGAGGACCTCGTCAACCAAAAGACGGGCGAAATCTATGCCGAGGCCGGCGAAGAGATCAGCGGTACGGAGCGCAAGGACGGCGAGTGGGACATCAGTGTCGGAAAGACGCCGCTTAAGACCCTGGTCGAGCTTGGCTACAAGGAACTCCCGCTCCTCAACATCGATCACGTCAATGTCGGCGCCTATATCCGCAACACGCTTGCGATCGACAAGAACATGACGCGCGAGGAGGCGCTGTTCGACATCTACCGCGTCATGCGTCCTGGCGAGCCGCCGACCATCGACACCGCGCAGACGATGTTCCAGTCGCTGTTCTTCGATTCGGAGCGCTACGACCTCTCCGCGGTCGGCCGCGTGAAGATGAATATGCGGCTCGACCTCGATGCGCCGGACACCATGCGCGTCCTGCGCAAGGAAGACATCCTGGCGGTAATCAAGACGCTGGTCGATCTGCGCGACGGCAAGGGCGAGATCGACGACATCGACCATCTTGGCAATCGCCGGGTGCGTTCGGTCGGCGAACTGATGGAAAATCAGTACCGCATCGGGCTGCTGCGCATGGAGCGCGCGATCAAGGAGCGCATGTCGTCGGTCGATATCGACACGGTGATGCCGCAGGACCTGATCAACGCCAAGCCGGCGGCTGCCGCGGTGCGCGAGTTCTTCGGATCTTCGCAGCTCTCGCAGTTCATGGACCAGACCAACCCGCTGTCGGAGATCACCCACAAGCGTCGTCTGTCTGCGCTCGGCCCCGGCGGTCTTACCCGCGAGCGCGCCGGCTTCGAGGTGCGCGACGTGCATCCGACGCACTATGGCCGCATCTGTCCGATCGAGACGCCGGAAGGGCCGAATATCGGTCTGATCAATTCGCTCGCCACCTATGCGCGGGTGAACAAGTACGGCTTCGTCGAGACGCCGTATCGCAAAGTGAAGGACGGCCGCGTCACCGACGAGGTGATCTATCTCTCGGCGATGGAGGAGGGGCGCTACACCGTTGCGCAAGCGAACTCGGCGATCGACGGCCGCGGCCGCTTCACCGACGATCTCGTCGTCGTGCGCCATGCCGGCGACGTGCAGCTCATTCCGCCGGACAAAGTGGACTTCATGGACGTGTCGCCGAAGCAGCTGGTTTCGGTGGCGGCGGCGCTCATTCCGTTCCTGGAGAACGATGACGCCAACCGCGCGCTCATGGGCTCCAACATGCAGCGCCAGGCGGTGCCGCTGGTGAAGGCCGAGGCGCCGTTCGTCGGCACCGGCATGGAAGGCGTCGTCGCCCGCGATTCCGGCGCGGCGATCGCCGCACGCCGCACCGGCATCGTCGACCAGGTCGACGCCACCCGTATCGTCATCCGCGCCACCGACGA
Organism: uncultured Hyphomicrobiales bacterium; assembly: GCA_964459765.1. Classification (GTDB taxonomy): domain Bacteria; phylum Pseudomonadota; class Alphaproteobacteria; order Rhizobiales; family Xanthobacteraceae; genus BOG-931. The sequence goes on from CAYWNY010000121.1 coordinate 11,243, forward strand.
GCCGGACCCGACCAAGCCCGGCGTCGACATCTACCGACTGATGAAGTTCCAGCGTTCCAACCAGAACACTTGCGTCAACCAGCGGCCGCTGGTGAAAGTGGGCGATCAGGTGAAGAAGGGCGACATCATCGCCGACGGTCCCTCGACCGATCTCGGCGAGCTGGCGCTCGGAAGGAACGTGCTGGTCGCGTTCATGCCGTGGAACGGCTACAACTTCGAAGACTCGATCCTGCTCTCCGAGCGCATCGTCAAGGACGACGTCTTCACCTCGATCCACATCGAGGAATTCGAGGCGATGGCGCGCGACACCAAGCTCGGGCCGGAGGAAATCACCCGCGACATTCCCAACGTCTCGGAAGAGACGCTGAAGAATCTCG